>CACXWU010000001.1 GCA_902771535.1 uncultured Pseudomonadota bacterium
GCTTCGATGCCGCAGATGCTCAATCCCGATCTGACAGCGAGCTGGGAAAAAGGTTTGTCCTACGTAGCGGAGGGTACGATCTCCGAGGATGAATACATGAAGAAACTGTCGGATTTCATTACCCGCCGGTGCGTGAATGTTAAAAAGATCGACCACCCCGAAGCAATCCACTCGCGGTTTTTGGGCGTGGCGCCGTTCTATCGGAAGGGTGCCTGACACATGCGCAGTATACGGAAGAAATAATGGAGTTGGATTATGAAAGAAATTCGGTTATTAGCGTGCCTGTTAAGTTTATTTATGATTTCCAATAGCAGTGTTTGTGCTATGACTGCGGTTCAAGGAAATGAGAGAGTAGAAACTGCTGTAACGGAGAATGATGAGGTCAGATCCGGAAGAGGCGGCCTTAAAAACCAATCTTTGAGAAAACTTAGGAATGTTGTAAATGCCGGACAGAAATTTAGACAGAAAAATGATTCTTCAAAAATCTCCCAAAATGATCCAGAAGATGACTTTGATGATATCAAAACTATTTTTGAGGAAGATAACGAACTAGAAGATGAGGAACTAAATGACACGGCGAACATAAATTCTGAAAAAGGAGGCCTTAAAAGATCAGATTCCAGCATGACGTTATACGATGAATCGATAAATTCAGGTAATGACGAGGACATAAAGTCCGAGAAAGCTGAGAGTAAGAACGAATCGGCTCAAAGTGGAAGTAGGTTGTTATCTGTTATTAAAGCCAGACAAAAATTGAAGAATATGGCGGCAAAGGGAGATCAAAATAATCAAAAAGAATCCGATTCAGACAATGAGAAGACCAATACCGAAAAAGGCGCAGACTCGAATAAGGATACCAAATTAGATTTGGGCGAAGAAGACGATGATATAGAATTCGAGAAGGCGGAGAATAAATCCGGTTCAGATGACAAAAAAACCACTGAAGAAAAAGATATAGATTCGAAGAAAGATGAAAAAACCGATTCAGATAATGAGAAGACCAATACCGAAAAAGACGCGGAGTTGAAGAAGGATACAAAATTAGATTTGGACGAAGAAGACGATGATATAGAATTCGAGAAGGCGGAGAATAAATCCGGTTCAGATGACAAAAAAGCCACTGAAGAAAAAGATATAGATTCGAAGAAAGATGAAAAAACCGATTCAGACAATGAGAAGACCAATACCGAAAAAGACGCGGAGTTGAAGAAGGATACAAAATTAGATTTGGACGAAGAAGAGGACGATGAAATAGATGGCTCCGAAGATACAAAGTCCGAGAAAACAGCAAAAAAAACACCGGCAGTGATAAAAATTCCGCTCCAAATATCAGGTATTAAGGGATTCAAAAAAGTTTCGACTGTATCTCCTTCATATAGAAGGGTAGATAGGGGCGATGATTCGGGGGGTTATGAAACTCCGACGATAAGAAGACGTTATACTTTCTCTGATGGTGATAACAGATATTCTATGAATAGAACTGGAAATAGAAGATCTTCTTTAGAAGGGACTCTTCGAAGGAGTTTGGATTTTTCTTCACTTCAGAAAAATTTAAGTGGCGGCGATGGCGATAGCGATGAAGATAGTCAAGATCAGCAAGCTGATGATTCGGAAAATGAAACTGAAGGAGAGGGAACGTCAACGACAGATGTTTCGCAGAATGTTGTGCCGATAGCGAATACTCCTCCTCCGATGCAACAACCTGATCAGACTATGATGTCTTCTATGAACCAGAATCTTGTCACAAACGGAGACACGAATAATCAAATGGTTATGCAACAAGCGCCTTACCAAATCCCGGCAGCACAACAAAGCATGCCAATAACTTCGGGGAATATACAGAATAATAGTAATACAAATCCTTCTTTCGGGGAGAGTTTTTTACAAAATTTGTTTCATACGAATCAGTCCGATCAAAACACATCTAATTCTGAAACCAAAACAAGAAGAAGGAGAAGAAATAGGTTCATATCCGGTATTCAAAATGCGTATGGAATCGGGAAAGCAGGTGTCCAAAACATGTACGGAGGAGTTAGAAATATAGGAAGAAATCTAAAAGATAGTGAAGTTGTGGAAAAAGTTATTCGATATCTTAGAGATTTGGGAGTTATAAACGAATCGAAATTCCTTAAACTAAATCTGAAAGATGTAGGTACGTGCATTTATTGTAAAAAGTTTTCGCTACTTACCATGTTAGATAGAGAAAAGAAGCTGGGAGTTTGTAAAAACTGCTCCGAGCAGATTATCGGCGATTATCTATCAGGAAGATCTCTCGGTGGAGACAGGTATGCAGCAAATGGGTACAGACGAGATAGTGGTGTAGATATTGCTGACGATATGGTTAGAGGAGGAATAAATGAGCTGAAGAAAGAAGGTAGCCTAGAGAAGACTCTTTCTTTAGGGAATATTGCAGCAGCATTAGGATCTACTATCTTGAACAAAGGTTCTTCTGCGAATCCGAATGAGCAAATGGGCCAAAATGCGTTTGGACAACCTCTTATGCCTGGTGCTTTACCTCCGGATCAAATTATCGGAGGAGGAATTGTCCCGGGGCAACTGGGCGTTGTTGATCCGCAGTTGATGAATCAATCGGGTATGCCAGGGGGGGCAATGCCTTTGGATCAGACACAGATGTTGAATTCAGGAGCAGGCGTTTTGGCAGGTGGCACAGGCGTTTTGGCAGGTGGAGCAGCCTTAGGACAAGCATCGAATTTTGGTATGATGGGGCCGTCGAACCTGGGAATGAATCCTTCAATGACCGCTATGGGAACTACGGGCACAGGTACAGGCATATTATCTAATATAGGTAAATATGGAAAAGTTGCCGCAGGAGTCGCGTTGGGCGCTGCTGCCCTGGGTACGGGAGCTGCTATCTGGAACGCTGTGAAATCAAAAGGGAAAGGATCAACAACCGAACAGATGGTATTGAATGAGAAAGGAGAATTAGTTCCGCTTAGCTCTTGGAATAATCCTAATGCTCCTTACGGATACAAAATAGATCCTGCAACAGGTGCTTTAGTACCAGCAGCTTCTGCCGAAGAAGGACAGTCCGCAGCTCAGGAAGTTGCTGCTGCTCAAGAGGCTGCAAATAATACTGGAACTGGGGTATCAAATGGAAGTAGTAAGTTAAAAACAGCTGCCAAAATCGCTGCAGGTGTTGCTGCAGGAGCAGCTGTCGCGGGGGCAGGAGTTGCCGCATACAAAGCTTGGAAGAAATCGAAGGCAGATAAAGCAGAAAAAGGCGATGAAAAAGATACCGATAAGACGAAATCGAGTGGAGAGAGCGATAAAAAAGATACTGATACCGCTAAAAAGGATGATTCTTCAAAAGAGAGTTCTTCAGAAGCTCAAAAGGATGCTCCTAAAGAACTCTCTCCGGAGGAGAAGGAAAAAGTCAAAAAGAAAATTGAGGATCTGGAAGGCGATATCAAAGAAATCCAAGAAAAAATAAAATCTACTGAGCAAGAAAAGCAAGAAAAGCAGAAAAAATATGACGATTATAAGTCGCAAGGGAAAAAGGGAAAGATGAGTGTAATTGAAAAAGAGCTCAATACATTAGATGAATCTTTGAAAAAACAAAAAGAGAATCTGGAGGAACTGCAAAAGGATCAAAAGGCTCTGAAAGAAAAAATTGACGGAGGTCAGAGTAACTCAGAATCAGTCCCTAGCAAAACGGATGAAAGTAAGTCTGAAACGAGTAAGGCCGCGTAGTTAACGTATTTGGGAATAATACTTCCAGTTATAGATTCATGATCAACGGATTGGAGAAGGATTTCGAAAGCTTCTTGAATACAGCAACAGGATCCGAAAAGATGAAATTGTATAACACTCGCAAGTCACAGAAACAGTACACCGAAAAGATGTTGCCAATTCACAAATCCCTCTTTAACGTCGGAGATAATCATTACTCTTTGTTTTGAGTTTTCCTGATTGATTTTATTTGTTCGGAAACAAAATCATAGGAAATTTTGCAAACCTTCACGACGAAGTCAGAAGCAGCCGACAATTTTCTTTTCTCTTTCGCTACAACCATCAAAAATAAATTTAAGGCAGAAGATTCTAAAGCTGAAACCGTCAGACGTCGACATCTTTCGGCAAATATCAGCCAGAAAGGACTGAGGAACAGACTCAAAGCAGTTAAGCTAACGAGGAATTTTAATTCCGTAACTTCAATCAATCCAATCTTGCTGGCGGCAAATGCTAACATGAAAGAAAACTCTCCGACATGTCCTAAGAGAACGCTTATAACAAATGAATCCGGTGAAGAAAACTTAAATAATTTCAGCAAAGCAATGTTAAGAGCCGTCTTTCCGACCGTGATGTAAAACAATGCCAGCATAATTACACCAAAATGATCCCATATAAAATTCAGGTCAACCATTAATCCGACGCTGAGAAAAAAGGTCATAAGGAAAAGCTCTTCTATCGGTTCGGAGACATTTTTCACTTCGTTTTTCAGATCCGAATTTCCTAAAATCAATCCTGCGATAAAGGCTCCGAATGGAGCGGAAAATCCTCCGACTTCTGCAAAAACAGCACTTCCTAAACAAATTCCGAATATCGTTATGGACAGCATGTCCTCGTGGCGCTTTACAAAATTCGTGAACTTGTGAACATGCTGGTGATAGCGAGTAAAATACAGGAACAAACCCGCTGAGAACAAGGCCAAAGCAATTAATTCTGAATACCCGGATGACGCAGATGCATCTCCTCCGCTAGCCATTAAATTAACTATCAACACCATAGCTAAGGCAACGATGTCTTGAGCTACGAGGATACCAAAGGTATTTTCTTCTACAGATTTTTCCTTGTCCTTCAAACTATCCAGTGATTTTACGGTCACGGCGGTAGACGAAAGAGTTATACAAAACGCCGAAAGAACAATCAGCTCGTGGCTCATCCCAAATATCCATCCGACTATCAGCAACACCAGATATGTGCCAACGGTTGAGGCAACAGTAAAAGAAACAGATGTTCTCCAAATATTTTTTACCTTTTCAAAAGATAAACCCTGACCGATAACAAACAACAGGAAGATTATTCCCATTTCGGAACACACGGAAATAGCCTCGATATCCGATATGATAGCAAGCACAGATGGTCCCAATAACAGGCCGGCAATGATGTACCCCAACACCGGAGTATACCCGAAACACGAGAACACAAATCCCGCTCCCATCGCGCATAAAACTACAGATGCTATTCTCGTAATGGTCCAACTCATAACAGCCACTATCCAACGTCCGCTTAATGATACTATTTAGTACTGGTAATTCAAGTAAAATGATTAAAATTGGTAAGTATTGATGTTTTTTTGCAACATCTGTCGGATTGCGGAAAAGTTAAGAAATAATAGATTTTTAATAAAAATTATATAAATAACAAGTGATCTTTTGGGGATAAAATAATATCATTTTATGTAATTTGTATATAGGTTTCTGTATGTCAAGTTCTGTTTTTAAGAAGATAGTTTTTTTTATTAAGCAGAAATTGAATATAAAGAAAAAAGTTGTCTTAAGTTTGTGTGCTGCTGTGTCGTTGTTATGTTCAAGTACCAATGTAATGTGCATGACTTATAAAAATACGGAATCTTATCCGTTTTCCGAGAGTTCCCTAATAAATGCGATAATTATTGGAAATTTGGAGACAGTAAAAAATTTTGTTATTCAGGGGATGGACATAGATTTAAACTTGACTTGTGGAGCTACTCCTTTGTACATAGCTGCTCAAGAAGGTCATTTGGATATTGTTGAATATTTGATAAAACAAGGAGTGGATATCAACCGAGTTTGTCTCGGAGGTTGTACTTGTTTGCATGTATCAGTTCAAAAAGGTCATGAAAAAGTCGTAGAGTTATTGTTAAATCACGGTGCAGATGTTGAGGCACGCATAGATCAAGGAAGCAGTCCTCTATATATAGCTGCTCAGGAAGGCCATGTTGTTATAATGGAATATTTGATAACGCATGGAGCGGACATAAACGCAGTTAGTCATGTAGGATATACACCTCTTCATGTCGCAATTCAGAAAGGCCATGGGAAAGCGGTAGAGTTGTTACTAAACCATGAAGCTGATATAAATGCGATTAGTTGTGTAGGATATACGCCCCTTCATGTTGCGGCTCAGGTAGGTTGCGAAAGAATTGTTGAATTGTTGCTGGACCGTGGTGCAAACGCCAGTATGCAAATGAATGGAGGAGCTAATCCCATATGCGTTGCGGCTTGGAACGGACACTTAAATATAGTTAAATGTCTTGCAAAGCATGGTGCTGATATCGATGAAATTAGTGTGGATGGATGTACTCCATTGCATCTTGCATCCGCATATGGGCACTTGGAGATAGTCGAATGGCTACTGATCCACGGGGCAAATGTTAAGGTGCGAATGAATCAGGGGGCTACTCCTCTGTATATGGCGGCGCAGGAAGGATTTTTGAAAATTGTGGAAAGCTTAACAAACTATGGATCAAATATCAATGAAGTGGGAGTAGATGGATGCACTCCGCTGCACATAGCCTCTCAAGAAGGACATTCGGATGTGGTTGAATATTTGCTAACCCATAACGCGAAGGTTGATGTCATTAATGACTATGGAAAGAGTCCATTTCAGTTGGCGATCGAAGGAATACAATTGGGTATAAGAAAACGCGAATACGAAAAAATAATAGATCTTTTTAGGCGTTATATGAGTGATCAGGAGGTTAGTAACATTATTAGAATTGCTCCTGCTGCATGATTTTTTGTTAATGGTAAAATTGAATTAATGTAGATAAATTGTAGAAAAAATTTTTTACAAAAAATATCAAATAGTTGATAATTACTGCATAAAATATTCGATTTTTTGTTGATAATTTTAGCAACATACATTATATCTAACACCACGCGTATTAATGATAGTTTTTTTATGTCGAAATTTATTTCTTTAGGGAAACGGAGATTAAGTATGAATAAAAAAGTAGCTTTAGCTTTGTCCATGACATCTTTATTGGCTTCGGAGATTGAGGCGATGAACTCGAATAATCGTCAGCTTCAGGAACATCCGCTCTTGTTCGCGATGAGTCCGGTTATGCAAGAATCTCCAACATCAGAGACAGTGGAAATTTCCACGTGGCAGAAATCTCCTCTAGTGGAACTATTGGAAGCTTCTTTTAAAGGTGATTTAGCCAGAGTTAAGCGTTTGGTTAATCTCGGGATAGATGTTAATGAGCCGCATATCAGAGGATATACCTCATTGCATATAGCAACTCAGAACGGACATTCAAAAGTGGTTGATCTTTTGCTGAGTTATGGTGCAAATATTAATGTTCCTACTGAAGATGGGATGTTTGCGTTGGATCTTGCTGCCAAGGGCGGTTATTTGGATATAGTGGAAATTCTGATAGATCACGGGGCAGATATTAATTTGCGTACAGTGCGAGGCGCCCCTCCGTTTTACATAGCCGCTAGAGAAGGTCATGTGGATATAATGAAATATCTTAAAATGTGCGGAGCGAATATTAATGAATTCTGTATCAACGGATATAACGCCTTCCATATTGCAACATATAACAATCATTTTGATGTAGTGAAATGGCTGATTGAGCAGGGAATGGAGGTTGATGTGCGAGGAGGTCAAAAGAACAATACTCCGTTGATGCTTGCTTCTCAACGCGGTTTCTTGAATATAGTGAAATACTTGGTGGAGAAGGGAGCGGATATTAGCAAAACTAATACCATTGGGTATGTACCGATCCACGCTGCATCTGCTTTTGGTCATGAGGATGTAGTAGAATATCTGATAGGAAAGGGGGCGAATATTAACACTCGCTCAAACGAAGGAATAACGCCGCTGCATGAGGCATCTCGATGCGGACATTTAAAAGTGGTAAAACAACTGGTAGAGAATGGGGCGGAGGTTAACGAAATTTGCTATAATGAAGTTACTCCGCTTCATACTGCGTCTGCCGGAGGTTATAAGGATATAGTAAAATATTTGATAGATCACGGGGCAAATATCCATGCAAAAGATTTTTATGGTAATACTCCTTTGCGTATCGCCACCTGGGGAAAACATACTAATGTGGTAGAGCAATTGTTCGCACTCGGCGTTGAAAGTAATGATTATGATGAAAACAATTATACTTCGCTTCATATTGCGGCACAAATCGGGAGCAAAGAAATAGTAGAATGTTTAGTCAATCATAAAGCATATGTCGATGTACGTACCAAAAAGAATAACATTACTCCACTATGTTTTGCTGCCGAATATGGACATATTGAGATAGTGAAACAGTTAATAGAGAGTGGAGCTAAAGTTGATATATATAATATCTATGGATATTCTCCGTTGCATATTGCTGTAAAGAAGGGATTTAAAGACATTGTTGAATTGTTGTTGGAACAAGAAGGAATGGATATATACAGTTCCGACATCAATGCGATAACTCCCTTGAGTGCGGCCATTGCTGCCGGCAATTTGGATATGGTCAAATGGCTTGTAGAGGAAAAAGGAGTAGACATTAACAGGTCTGCTCCTGATGGAGGTACTATGGTGCGTGTTGCAGCTAAGCATGGGCAATTGGACGTAATGATTTGGTTGTCGCTTCACAACTTAGGTACTGATGCCACGAGATTTAATGAAAGTACTTTTCCATCTCGTTATAACTCGGATATAAATGCTTTGGGTACCGACGGAAAAGCACCTCTTCACATTGCTGCTGAGTATGGATACTTGCGCGTAATGAAGACTCTTGCACTTAATGGGGCAAATATTAACGTGCGCGATTCAGCTGGAAATACTCCTCTGAATATTGCTATTAAGCATGGACGTACTAATATAGCGAAATGGTTAATAAATCTCTGCGTTAAAGGAACTAACATTAATCAAGCCGATAAGTATGGAAACACTCCTCTGATCATTGCGGTACGAAATGAGAGAAATGTTATAATGAAATATTTGGTAAATCATGGCGCTGACATTAATCAGGCAGATAATTGCGGCAATACTCCATTGCTCGTTGCAGTACAGAGCGGAATCGAGGACGTGGTAAAATATTTGCTAAATTATGGAGCAGATGCTAATCAAGCAGATAATTACGGCAATACTCCGTTACATATTGCAATACAGATTGCAAACAGAGATATTGTGAAATATTTGTTGGAATATGGTGCTGATGTTAATAAAGTCAATAATAACAACAAAACAGCATTGCAACTGGCGGCTGATTTGAGGCGCATTGGCATATTCAACCAGATACTCGCAGGAATGAGAGGAAATTCTGTACGATATGAGCCGTACAAAATAATATATCGGTTTAAACGAATTCGGCGTGGTACCTTGAAATGAAAAAGGTCAGGGGCTAAATTTATCAATTGTAAGGACTGTTTCTCTGCTGAAATTAAAAAATGGAGGACGAATGCTGCGAGAAAAAATTGAAAAGATTTGGGACGACGAACTTTCTGATCTGTCTGCGATGCATGAAGCTCTGAAAAAATTAAATAAAGGAGAGTTGCGGATTGCCGAAAAGCGAGATGGAGTTTGGCAGACCAATGATTATCTGAAGAAGGCAATCTTACTGTACTTCAAAACTTCGGATTCGGAAATCATTGGCGGTGGTCTTTGTCCTTTTTTTGATAAGGTCCCCTTGAAAACCAAAGGTTGGACAGAAGAGGATTTTAGGCGAGCTGGATTTCGATCAGTTCCTGGAAGTTTAGTGCGTTACACAGCATATATCGCAAAATCGGTTGTTTTGATGCCGAGTTTCGTTAATGTCGGAGCATATGTCGATGAGGGAACAATGATCGATTCCAATGTTCTGATCGGAAGTTGCGCTCAGATTGGGAAAAACTGCCATATCTCTGACGGCGTTACCATTGGTGGAGTTTTAGAGCCACTGCAGGCGAACCCCGTAATCATCGAGGATAATTGTTTTATCGGAGTGAAAAGTGCTATCACGGAAGGTGTTATAGTAGAGGAGGGGGCAGTGTTGGCGACCGGAACTATGCTGTCAGCGTCCACGAAAATCATTGATCGGGAGACGGGGCAAATTTCCTATGGAAAAATTCCGTCTTATTCTGTGGTTGTTCCGGGAACATATCCATCAAAGAATGGAGTTCATTTGGCGTGCGCAGTGGTTGTGAAAAGGGTTACGGAGCAGACTCGCCGAAAGACTTCGATCAATGAACTTTTGAGGGATTGATGGGAGATTTTTCATGGATGTCGTGAAGTTTTGTTCGGATTTGGTTCGGTGCAAAAGTGTTACTCCCGCAGACGACGGTGCTATTGATTATATTTCGGAATTTTTGAAAAATTTGGGATTTGAAACGCGAATTTTGGAGTTTTCCGAGGGGGAGAGAATTGTTCGAAATCTGTTCGCAAAATTTGAAAGAAGCAAAGGAGCAAATCTCGGATTTTTGGGACACTCGGATGTCGTTCCCGCAGGAGACGGTTGGAAATCCGATCCGTTCGATCCAATTCTGCGCGATGGATTTTTAATCGGTCGGGGTGTTGCTGATATGAAGGGCGGAATTTCTGCTTTTTGTTGTGCTGTGGAAAAATTTGTTCGTGAAAAATCTTTCAATGGATCAATAGAAATTTTCATCACGGGAGATGAAGAGGTCGGATCATATCAAGGTATTCAATCGCTGCTGAATTGGGCGAAAGGAAGAGGAGAAATCCCCGATGATTGCCTGGTCGGTGAGCCATCATCTGACAAAGAGGTCGGTGACAGAGTTTTTATAGGTCATCGCGGAAGTATTAACGTCCGAGCGAAGTCGGTGGGTAGACAATTACATGTGGCTTATTCTCAAAACGAAACGAATTCCCTGGCTCAAATTTGCAGATACGTTGCGGAGATGAAGAATTACGATTGGAAACATGAGAACAAGCGTTTCCCGAAAACGAATTTGGAGCCGACATTGTTATTTACGGGAAATTACGCTGAAAATATTGTTCCGGGAGAAAGTTCCGCAAATCTGAATATCCGTTTCGGCGCGGATTATAATTCCGAGCAGCTTAAGCAAATTTTATCCGAAAAAGCAACTCCGTTGGGAATAGAGTTAAGTTTCCGAGTCAGTGGTGAGGCCTATTGTTGTGATGATGAGCGCCTGAAGAATTTGATATCTGTCGCAATCAAAAATACCATAGGATTAACCCCTCGGTTTTCGACGGAGGGCGGCACTTCTGACGGTCGTCACATGATTAAGCATTGCAATGTTATCGAATTCGGAATACAGGATAGGACGATGCATCAAAGCAACGAGCGAGTAAAGATTGAAGATTTGAGAAAGTTGGAAAATATTTACTTCGAGTTTTTGCAATTATATTTCAATGCGTAGTTTGGTTTTAGAAGATGCTCTAGATCTTGCGGAGATCAGAAAAACGAGTTTTGAAGATTTTTGGTCCGAAGGTGAGTTCGTTTCAATGCTGTCGGACAAAAGTTTTTTTGGTTTTCGAGAATGTCATGGATTTATTCTATGCCGTCGCGCTCTGGACAGTATCGATATTGTGACATTTTGCGTTAGTCCACCTCACCGCAACAAAGGTGTTGGGAAAAAATTGCTTTTGGCCGTGCTGAACCTTGCGAACGAAACTCAGTGCAAGGTCTTCTTGGAAGTCGCAGAAAAAAATCTTATCGCTCGAAATCTATACGAATCACTCGGATTTAAGCAAATTTCCGTGAGAAAAAATTATTACAAATTTTCAAGCGGTTCCCAAGACGCTGTTGTTATGATGTGGTCGCCGACTTAAACTAGTCACCTTTTGAAGTTTTTAACTTCGCATCCCTTTGGTGTCTGGCTATTGCGAGTTCCAGTAGTTTATCGATCAATTCAGAATAAGATAATCCGCTTTTCTGAAGCAAAAGGGGATACATACTTGTTCCGCCAACGAAGCCAGGAATGGTGTTCATTTCGTTTACGATTATGTTATTTCCTGAAACGAACATATCGACGCGACACATTCCCTCACAATTTAGCGTTTTGTAGGCTTTTAACGCAGTCGATTTCGCTTTTTCTAGCGTTTCAGGAGATAATTTCGCCGGAATTTCAAGCTTAGCTCCGTTTTCGTCAATGTATTTCGCTTCGTAAGTATAGAAATCATCCAGAGCGATTATTTCTCCGCATACATCTGATGTTTTTGGATTTTCATTACCGATAACTGCACACTCAATTTCTCTTCCTTGAACGGCTCTCTCGATTAACACCTTATTATCGTACCTATATGCCTCAGTTACTGCGGCAAGTAACTCGGACTCATTTCGTACCTTACTCACTCCGACAGATGATCCCGACGAAGCAGGTTTCACGAAGACAACTTCTCCCAATTTTGCGGTAACATACTCATATCGAGGAACTTCAGGCTTTCGCAATGTCATATAATCTGCGACAGGAAGCCCCTCCGACCTGAGTAATATTTTTGTGATTTCCTTATCCATGCATGCTGCGGAACTCAAAATATCCGGACCGACAAACGGAATATTTAAAATTTTCAAAAAACCCTGGATAGCGCCATCTTCTCCCAAATATCCGTGAAGAACGGGAAAGGCGACATCAATGTATTCCGATAAATATTCATTCATTTCGCTCGGAAATTTTTTGCAAAATTTATCCTCTGCAAACAATACCTCCGCCTGAGGAATGTATTTTAATATCTCATCTTTTCCGAAATGAAATTTCCCGGATTTATCAATACCGATAAGCAGAACTTCATATTTGTCGGGATTTAGGTTAGCAACAACACTCTTTGCCGACCAAATCGTAACTTCGTGTTCGGTCGAACGTCCTCCGAAAAAGACTCCTACTTTAATTTTTTTCATATTTTCTCACTCAGTCCTTATGAATTACTACAATTACACTTCTTTTTTTTCAATTGCCTTCTTAGTTCGCTCAATTGCTCTTCCACCTTTTTTTTCAGTGATACAGCGAAAACTAAATTAGGCGTGCGCTTAGCATATCCGTATCCTATCGGAAATGGAATAGGCTCTGCGTTATTATTTAAATAATAATCACTCAAACTGTTTTGCTTATATGAACGAAATATTGTTAACGTCGGTTTTTCATAGGTTCCGAAAATGTGGATATCCCAGTTTTGTCTGAAGAAATTGAAAGGCACACCCGTATCGTCCTGTAAGATGCAACGCGTATCATTTAGGATAAAGCTCCTTACATTCGTGAAATTTCTATCATGCAGTGCATATGAAGAGCTTTTGATAAAAGTCGAAAACTTGAATTTGTGGACAAATTTAATTAGATTGTTCAACTTGTTATTTTCATTACCAAGATTCGTTCTTACGTAATAGATTTCTTTCTTTTTCGAGTTTTTTTCGCATACTATTTTCACACAACTGATATTTTCAGAGGCAGCAGTGTTTGTAATATCTCCGTTAGCATCAATTGAACAATTGTTGATCTCAAGTACATTAAATTCCAATTTTTTCAGGGCCAAAAGTATAAGATTAAGGCCTCCTTTTGCAGTAGGGACAGAAAGCTGATACAGCATCTGTGAAGTTATAAAATATCCCATTTTTAGATAAGTTGAAAAAGCAGTTTGAATAGAATGATAATATCTTGGATCTGTTAAGTTCTTTTCTATCTGATCAAAGTCACCCAACGGTTCCAAGCCGACCAGAATGTAACGTTTTGCATCCGGAAAAAAATTAATCGCGTAGGAAATGTCTGGTCCTCCGAAAGGATAGAAAAGGGTATCGTATTGTTTGATGAAACTTTTCAAATATTTTTCAGTCCATGAAGGAATATGTCCGAGGCTTTCTCGATACAGCTTGTTCCAAGACTCGTCAATAAATTCAGAATATTTTTGAAACTCGGAATTGTCACTTTTTTCGAAACCGATTCCGGCAATTTTTTTCGCGGCGACATCAAATCGATTGCTGATTGTTTGATTGGAATACTTCTTATTAATTTCATTCGCGCTAACCGTACTTTCAGTGGCAACATCTCCATTCTCAGCAATTGCTCCGAAACATAAAGAAGTAGCAACCAAACACCAAGTACATTTTTTCATAAAATCCCTCTCAAAATACACGCTTGAACACAACTAAATATTACATTAAACGATAAATTTTTCAATTGTTAGTACTTGTTATAACAAAAAATACCCTTTATATTTTTTTTAGGGTGCTGGAGATAAATGATGCTTTCATTTTTGCGCGGTTTGATTTCCTCCGATATGGGAATTGATCTTGGAACGGCCAATACTTTAGTGTATGTGAGAGGGCAGGGAATAATTCTAAATGAGCCTTCGGTTGTGGCATTGGCTGATGACGGAGGAAAGAAGAGAGTCCTTGCTGTCGGGGAGGATGCGAAGTTGATGATCGGTCGTACCCCGGGAAATATCACGGCTATTCGCCCGATGAGAGACGGAGTTATCGCAGACTTCGAAGTTGCAGAGGAAATGATAAAGCATTTTATAAGAAAAGTTCATCATCGCAGAAATTTTGTCTCTCCGCAGATTGTTATATGTATTCCGAGAGGATCGACAGCGGTTGAGCGCAAGGCTATTCAAGAATCAGCTGAAGGAGCAGGTGCCAGGCGTGTATTTTTGATAGAGGAACCTATGGCGGCAGCTATTGGAGCAGGGCTTCCCGTGACTGAGCCTACGGGATCCATGGTCGTGGATATCGGAGGAGGTACTACCGAGGTAGCGGTGTTATCTCTGGGAGGAATCGTATACGGTAATTCCGTCCGTGTCGGGGGCGACAAGATGGATGAGGCCATCATAAATTACATAAGAAAACGGCATAATTTATTAGTGGGAGCTGCGACTGCGGAGCGTATAAAGAAGGAAATAGGAACGGCAATGCCTCCTGATGATGAAGAGGGGCAAAAAATGTTCATTAAAGGAAGGGATTTGGTAAATGGGCTTCCGAACGAAATCGAGATTACCGAAATGCAGATTTGGGAGAGTCTGTCAGAGCCGGTGACAGCAGTAGTTGATGGCGTAAAATTTGCTCTAGAAAATACGCCTCCGGAATTGTCTGCGGATATCGTGGATAAGGGGATTATTCTTACCGGAGGAGGTTCTTTGCTTTCTCGTTTGGATGAATTGTTGAGAATAAAAACGGGATTACCAGTGGAGCGTGCGGAAGATCCGTTGCTTTGTGTGGCCATTGGGACCGGAAAGACTCTAGAGGAACTGAAAGTGATGAGGAGTGTTCTTGTAGGGTCTTATTAATAGTATAAGTTGGGGGTAAACAAAATCAGAAAGGGGTCTTTTCGTTTATTTAAAAACGGCAAAAGAAATAGGTTGGAGATTTTTCTGATATTGTTTGCTACCTTGGCAGCGTGTCGGCATCCTGGTGTTGTGTCATACGTAGATGCCTTGTTTTTCGATCTGAGATTTTGTTTTTTTGAAGTTTCCGATAAAGCTTCAAGATATTTCGCGAATCTGGAGCATAGTTTTTCTCAGGATGTCGGGGAAAAAATTTTTGATCTTCAATGTGAGAATGTAAAACTGAAGTCGCAAGCAAATAAAATGGGTTCGGTCCTTTTGGAGAATAATAGGTTGAAGTCATTGTTAAAAATGAAAGAATCTTCTAAAGATGAAATTGTTTTCGCGAAAATTATCAATATTTTCGATAACGATTTTGTTCGTTCAGCTCTCGTAAATGTAGGCAGGAACCAAAATATTCAGTTGGATAATTTCGCTTACAATGAGCAAGGCATAATTGGACGGGTTATCGAGGTATCCGACAATTGGAGCAAAATCTTGTTCATTGTGGACGCCAATTCTAACATTCCGGCGAGAATATCCGGGGTTAATGTGATATTGTCAGGTGATAATTCGAATTTATTGAAGGTTAATTTGTTGAGTGGGGAAATAAAGGAAGGAGACATTGCCGAAAGCTCTCATTATGGCCAGGTGTTTCAAGAAAAAATGACGATCGGCAAGGTTATAAAAAAGAATGGTGAGTTTTTTGTGGAGCCGGCAGTAAATTTTAACGATTTAAAGTATGTTTGTATCGAGAAATGTCAAGATTAGAAAAAATCATATTTGTTTTTCTTTCTACTTCTCTGTTTTTTTCAGAAAACACGGGTAAAGCCTTTCTTTACAGCTGTTGTTTAATAAGTGTTTTTGAACAAAAGCAGTTTTTTCTCTTTTGGGGTGTGGTGTCGGTACTTTTTGATATATATCATTCGTCATTTGTCGGAATATCGTTTCTTTCCCTTGCTGTTGTTGTATCGATAGTAAAAAAGTTCGAGTCAATTTTGGCGAATCTATCTGCTTGGGCGAGATTATATTATCTGTTTATGATCGTTTGCGGAGCTGAGTTGGTTAGCTGTTTGTTCATAGTACTGCTTAACGGAAGATTACATTTATATTCTCATCTTTTAGTTGTGATGAAGTCAGTGTTTTTCTGTTACGTGTTTGAAAGTTTTAGAAAACATGCTAAAAGATCGTGATTTAAAGGAGCTGTTATCTTTCAGAAAGAATTTTGTATTAATATTAATTGGGCTTTTGTGTTTGGTTCTGATCGGTAATTTATATATTCTTCAGATAAAACATGTACAAAAATATCGGTTAATGTCTGATAAAAACAGGATACGAGTTCTTCCGATGACTCCAAAACGTGGACGAATAGTATCATCCGATGGTAAGGTACTTGCCTTTTGCGACTATAAACACCGAATAGTCATGGATCGCTGTTCGAAAAAGGTTTTTGAAGAAAATATTGATATTCTGGACAAATATCTCAATTTCACGAAAGAAGAGAAAGAGAATCTATTTAATTTGAGAAAAAGGCGACTGCCGAGTATTATCGTGAAGGATGAATTATCTCGCGATGAATTCGCAAAAGTATCGATGAATCTTTTCCGATTAAAGGGAGTCCATATTTTGAACACTTTTTCGAGGCACTATTCAATGCCGTTGGAATTTAGTCATTTAATAGGATATACGGCAAAGAATACCAATGAATTTCAAGTGTTAACGGGGAAAACGGGACTGGAATTTTTCTTTGATAAAAAGCTCCGGGGAAATATCGGAAATATTCAGAAGGAAGTTAATGCGGCGGGATGTAATATCAGAATTATTGATCAAGAAAATCCCGTCAACGGCGAAGATATAAAATTAACGATAGATTCTGTAATACAGAAGTTTGTTTATGATTTATTGAGTAATTACAAGGTTGGGGCTTGCTGTGTTCTGGATATGAAGGGGAATATTGTCGCGCTGGTTTCATTTCCCGGATACGATATCAATTCTATGAGTTTAGGAATTTCTCATACTCAATGGAACGAACTCAACATCAACGAATATAAACCCATGTTGAACAGATTCAGTAGTTCGGTGTATCCTCCGGGCTCGGTTTTTAAAATAGTAACGGCTTACGCAGCATTGAGCGAAGGAATTGTTTCCCCAAAAGATAGGATTTCATGTTTAGGCGGAGTAAAACTGGATGGCCATACGTTTCATTGCTGGCACAGGGGAGGGCACGGCAAGTTAAATATTTATGAGGCTTTGATTTATTCTTGCGACTGCTATTTTTTCCAGGTGGCGAAGAAGTTGGGTATTCAAAAATTAGATAAATATGCGCGAGAATTAGGTTTTGGACAAAAGACCGGTATAGAATTGCCGAATGAAAAATCAGGATTGATTCCGAATAAGGAGTGGAAATTAATTCGTCGCAAAAGTTATTGGAAGCCTTACGAAACCATGATAGCCGGAATAGGTCAGGGATATGTTCTTACCAACTTGATTCAAATAGCATCCATGATGGGAAAAATTTATAGCAATGACCTGAACTATTTTCCAAGTTTATTACCGAAAGATCGGGCAGAATCACCGATTCCGTTGAAAAAAGAAGCGTGTGATGTAATAAAAACGGCTTTGCATATGGTTTGCGAAATAGGAACTGCCCGAAAATCATGTCGTACAGTTTATGGAATTGCCGGGAAAACAGGGTCTTCTCAGGTAAGATCGATAAAGGCGAACGAAGTTGGTGTTAATCAGCAACTTATCGAATGGAAGAGTCGAGATCACGCCCTATTTGCGGGAGTGGCTCCGGCTGCTTCTCCGAAGTATATAGTTGCTGTCATAATTGAGCACGGCGGAGGAGGCGGGTCGGTGGCGGCTCCTATCGCCAGAAAAATTTTTGATAAATTACTGGAAAAAAATGCAAAATAGGATCGTTTTAAAAGAGATAAAAATATTTTTACTATTGCTTGTGACGATAATTTTGACGAGCATTTTGGGGCAGATTATTGCTTTCGGAGGATTCGAGATTCAAGTAAAAAAGCACATCATAAAAATGATTTTCGGGCTAACGATTTTGTTTGTAATCTCGCGGGTAAATATTCGTTTTTGGAAAAGTTTCGCATTTTTAATATACGTATTGAATTTATTTTGTTTATTATTAGTTTGCTTTTTGGGAGCTACGAAGTTGGGCGCTCAGCGCTGGATAGATTTTTATTTTTTTTCGTTCCAGCCGTCTGAATTTATGAAACTATCCTTGATTTTTGCGATCGCTTCTTATTATTCCGATTTATCCGAGTATGAATTTAAGGAACTAAAATCTCATTTGTTGCCGTTTGTTTTGACTATCGTTCCGGCGATTATAATTTTAAAACAACCAGATTTGGGTACGGCAATGCTGTTATCAGGAGTTGGTATCGGAATGATTTTTTTAGCAGGATTTCCCACGAAAGCATTTATTTGGTCTACAATTGGATTTTTGGGAGTTTGTCCTATCGGTTGGCACTTTCTTCGTGATTATCAAAAGAATCGAATTCTGAATTTCATTGACCCCGACAGAGATCCTTTGGGGACAGGGTATCACATTTTGCAATCGAGAATAGCGATCGGTTCAGGGCATATTTTCGGTAAAGGATTGTTTCAAGGTACGCAGAGTAGTTTAAATTTTCTTCCGGAAAAACATACGGACTTTATCTTCACCACAATATCCGAAGAGTTGGGCTTTGTCGGTTCGGTTTTTATAATTTTTTTGTTTGCAGGATTGATATATTTTTTCTTTTACATAGGGAACGGAACCAAAAGCAGATTTTCCCGCTATTTGTGTTTTGGTTTGGGATTAATGTTGTTTCTTCATGTCTTTATCAATATCGGAATGGTTTTAGGGATTCTGCCCGTTGTCGGAGTGCCGTTGCCGTTTTTATCTTACGGAGGCAGCTCGCTAATTACCTTCATGATCAGTTGCGGTCTGATGATGTCGATGTTGCTGAAGGTTAAAGAGTGACGCATATCTGAAATTGGGCGTAAATGTATCACTAATTTTTGAAATGTCGTCAAAATTTGATAGATAGAAAAAGGTTTTTCCTTCCGCGTTCAATGTGAACTGCATACACTAAAATTTTTATTTTTTTTTAGTTTATGCAAATGTTTTTCCCACAAAGTTTCTTGTATCTCATCGAGAGTTAGTTTCTCCAAGTTTGGCAAACGCTCTATCACAGCCGGCCATATTCCGTAAAAAAAATTACCTACAAGAGTTAATTCTCTTAATTTTGTTAGTTTGGTAATGTCTTCGGGTAAGGTTTCTATTGCGTTGTTAGAAAGATCCAATATCTCCAAATTTATCAAGTTTCCGATCTCTTTCGGAAGTTCTGTTGTTTTATTTGTATGATTGACACAAATGTCTTTCGCTTTTGAATTTGCTAAATTCTCAATCTCATCCGGAAGATTGGCCATATTAATCTTCCCCAGATTTAAACTCTTCAACCATTTAAAATTCCATACTTTTGATGGAACATTTTCAATTCCCTCATACTTATAAGAAAAGATCTTCACATTCGGAAACTTACACATTCTAATAGCCAAATTATTGTCTAAGCACGGCTTTTTTTTAGGTGGATGAGATTGATTTTGATACAAATCTTTATTGTTTGTGTCAGAAAGAATACAATCTTCATCATCTGAATTATATTGCTGTTTTCCTTCTATTTGAAAGAATTTCTCGTTTGATTGATAATGTTTTCTCTTGGTTACGAGAGGTAAGGTCACGAGGGTTTGCTGATCAATCTGCGACAAATTCATTTCTTCTCTGACGGAACAATCTGAAAACAGATTTTCGTCAGAAAGAATGGAATCTTCTTGTTGGAGACAGCCTTGTTCGCTTAATTGAGATTGATCTCTATTCGTACCTAAAGAGGAAAGAGTAAAGTCCAAGTCTTTAGGATCATCTTTTTCCTGAAACTGAGAAAATCCTGTTCCGGGAGCAGGAACATAACATACTCGTTTGATGTTTCTCAAGTTGTGCCCTGATGAACCTGACCGCTCGGATCGGATGTTTTCTCCAAAATTATCGCATATTCCCCACACACTCGCTGAAGCAATTGAAAAACTTACCAAAAACATCAATTTTTTCATGTCTATACTCTACCTACACAACAACCCACACACACCTTCATACCACACGAAAGCTTTTAAATCTCTAAAATTTTCTGATACAAAAACTGCAAAAACAAAATGGCGTCCCCGACGAGATTCGAACTCGTGTTGCCGCCGTGAAAGGGCGGTGTCCTAGGCCTCTAGACGACGGGGACGTTGTGATCTTTTTAATATATTGGGTGAGCAAAGTCAACAGAATTTTTTGGAAACGGAACAAAAGAATTAATTTCTGACAGAGATTACGACGGAGAAAGAGACTGTACAAAAAATCGAACGAACACCAGCTTTTTTGCGAATAAATTAAGATAAGGCTAATGACGGAAAAACAAAGCATTTTTCCTAATCATCGGGAGACGGTCCATCCTCTGCGGAAGGGACATCTTCTCCATTTCCGTATTTCTGCAGATACATGCTGCGAGTTCTAGCGTAAAGATCCTCGGATTCGTTTATCGTAGAGTCGATCATTTCTGAATTTTCATGTCGATCGACCACCATTTGCAGAGCTGCCTTTGAAATAGCCCACGGCCATCCGATAACATAAGTAACGGGATCAGCAAACCAAGATATCGGTTCGGCAATCGTATCTCGAGTCGAAGAAAATCCAAATATAGGCAGCACAATATAATCTCCGTGAGGAACCTCCATTTTGTGTAGAGTTTCTTTGTATCCAGTTGAATGTTTCGGAACCCCCATTAGTTCGGCTATGTCGAAAAATCCCAAAAAGCCGACTGTAGAGTTAATCAGAAATCTAAAAAATGATGAGGCCATATTTTCGCCGTTGACTTGCAAAGTATAGTTTACCAGGTAAAATGGTTCCTTCAAGTTATCAAGAAAGTTCGAAATCATCATACGTGCAGGCTCATTGGTGAGGCCTTCATAGATATGAGATACTGGTTTCAATACATTAGCATCAAGAGAGAGATTTACATCCAACATTGCCTCATTGAAACATCTATGCGGATCCGGGTCTTCTGGAGTCGACGCACACGCAGAAATCAACAATAAAGGAAGAAACTTTAACTTCATAAGATCATGCCCTCCTGCAGACATCATAAAATATTTTCAGAGTAATTCATATTTATTTTTGAAATATTAACCATAAATTAACAATTTTTATCCACAATAGTAGCAAACAGTGAGGATAACCTATGTATACAGCATACGATACGGCTTCGTACTTATTAGAGCCATACAGAAGACTTGCGCAAATATTCCGTTCTTCCTTAAGAAAAAATCCGTTTGCAATGGATTTTGGCGCAGGACGTTTTGCCGAAGGACTTGCTGACATGTTTCTGCGCACCAGCAGATATGTTAAGAAGCCGGAATTCAACATAGATTCTATAAAGGTCGAAGAGAAGGAAATTCCCGTTTATCAGACGACTGTTTTGAAAAAAGATTTTTGCAATTTGTTGCGATTCAAAAAAGCTGGAGTGGAGACAAAAGAGCCGAAAGTTTTGATTATATCTCCTGTTTCCGGGCATTTTGCAACACTCCAGCGAGACACCGTCAAGAGGATGTTGCAGAAGTGCGAGGTTTACATAACCGATTGGAAGAGCATGAGAGACGTTCCGTTGGAAGCAGGCAGTTTCGATCTGGACACATATCTCTCGTATCTGATCGATTTCATGCATCATATCGGACCGAATACTCATGTGATGGCAGTATGTCAGCCGGCAGTCCAGATCATGGCATTGGCAGCTGTTATGGATGAAGATAGTGATCCGTGCATGCCGGCAACCATAATTCCTATGGGAGGGCCTATCGATCCGAGAGTTAAGAAAACTCAGGTCAATGAATTGGCGGAAACTTATCCGTTGTCCTGGTTCGAGAGAAATTTTCTAACGACGGTTCCTGAAGGGCATATCGGAGCAGGGCGAAGAGTTTATCCGGGATTTATTCAGATTACTGCGTTTATTAACATGAATCCGGACGCTCACTACAGGGCTCATATTCAGTTTTTGGAGGATAAAATTCTCAACAATGTTGCAGGAATAAAGAAGCATGCCGATTTTTACGATGAATATTTGTCGGTGCTCGATATGGACGACGTTTACTACTTGCAGACAGTGGAAAAGGTGTTTCAGACATACGAACTTCCGCGCGGAGTCATGAAATACAAAGGCCGCACTATAGATTTGAAGAAGATCAAGCACTGTCCGTTGCTGACCGTGGAAGGGGAAAAAGATGATATTTCTGCGCCGGGGCAAAGTTACGCTGCTCATGGATTGTGTTCCAATTTACCCGCTGAATTGCACGATCATTATCTGCAGCCGGGAGTAGGGCATTACGGTGTATTTTCAGGTAGCAAATGGAGAGCATTTGTCGCTCCGAAGATCGAAGAATTCATTTTTAAATTCGATAAAGAGCTGGGATCCTTTAATAAAAAAGGAAAAAAATAGCTTTTTACGAGTGTTTTGGGAAAAAATGCGTTATTGAAAGAATATGTGAGAAAAAGTTGAATATTGCTTGACTCTGTTTTGCTCCTGTTTCATTTAATTTCTATCGTATTTTATCAAAGAATCGGCGATCGATTTGCTTAAATTTCCGAGCAATTTGCTATGGGCTTTTACCAAATTCGCATAACTGTTTTTCAAAGGAATCGAATCCGAAAATTTGCGGCGAACGATTATCTCATCTTTGTCCGTTTTTATTGTATACCAGGCATCCAAAATAACTTTGTAATTCCATAATGTATCTAACTTTATTATATCAACGAACACATGCCGACTTGATTGATAATTTCCCGCGGCTATTTCTACGGGAGCGTTTGGCAGCAATGAATTAAGGTTTTCCATAAGGGTTCGAGTATAAAGAATGGAAAGAGGCTCGACCCAGCGATTATATTCCGAAACGGAAATTTGAACATCTTCTTTGTTTCGACTGATAATCTGAGGTTTGTCCATAAATTTCGGCATTTGAACACGAAAAACAGCGATAGAATTTGTATAGGTGCTGGATAAAGCCGAATCTATTTCCGAGGTTGTGTTATAAAATCTCGAGTTTTGGCTGCTTCCTCCCGGGATACAACCTGATATCAAAAAACATATTGCAACAGCTAAACAATTTTTTTTCATTTCCTGCCTCTTGTTCTAATTTTTTCCTCTCAGTAGTGATTCCGGATGTCTCTCCAGATAATCTGTTAAATTTTGGATAGATCGAGACGTATCTGAAATATCCTGCATCATTTTATTCGCATTGTTGAGAGTTTCTTCGCTTCTGGCGGAGAATTTTTTCAATAAATTATCCAGATTCTTGGCTCCTGAACTTAATGCCGGCAGTATTTCCGGAATTTCTTTCTCTAAGACGTTACAGACTTTATCAATTCTGTTCATTATCGATTTTATATCCATAGTATCCAGCCTTTTCGCGATAACACCCGTTTTTGACATGACAGTTGGGATTTCTTTGAAGTCGGTTTCTTGATTATCAGATTTTTCAATTTTGTTTTCTGGAAGCATGACAAGTTCAATCATCAACTGTCCAGTCAGATAATTTTGTGTCGTCAAACGGGCGCGTAACCCTCGTTTTACTAATTCTTCCAATAAATTCGGACTGTCCCAAAGATCCCATCCATCATTGTGAGGTAAAAAGTCCTTAGATTTAAAATGACCGTAGACTGGTACCTGAAACTTTAATTCACTCGGATTTGCAATTAATTTTATACTAACAACCTTTCCTACTTCCACTCCCTGAAACACTATAGATGCGCCTTCACTAAGTCCCTGCAATGATTCGTCAAAATACATTACAAAAATATCTTTTTTGGCGGACACATATTTGTTCCAAACAACCCGTCCTATAATCAATCCAAAGAAAATTATTCCAGCTACCAAAAAAATACCTACCAGACGCTTATTAGGATCTTTTTTCATTTGACATACCTCTAGTTAAAAAAGCTAATACTCTTTCATTCGGCGGATTTTTCAGTAAATCATTCGGATTTCCTCTTGCCGAAATTGTTTTTACGGAACTATCCAAGAAAATACAGTTCCTTCCGATGTTGAACAGAGACGACAACTCATGGGTTACCACAACGATAGTCATGCCTAAAATTTTGTTTATTTCTAAAATCAAATCATCCAAATGTTTGGAGCTGACAGGATCAAGACCCGCAGACGGCTCATCGAAGAAAACAATTTCTGGATCTAGAGCCAAAGCCCGAGCTAAGCCGGCTCGTTTGCGCATTCCTCCGCTGATTTCAGACGGGTAAAAATCCTCAAATCCTGCCAGTCCGACTAAAGCTAATTTGAATCTTACTATTTCACGAATTTTTCTTTCCGAGTAAGAAGTATATTGTTCCAGAGGCAGTGCAACATTTTCGAATAAGCTCATTGAACTGAAAAGGGCACCGCTCTGATATAAAATTCCGCATTGAGTAACTAAGTGTTTCTTTTTATTCTCGGTGGCAGTTACTACATCGATTCCGTTTACCAGGACATGTCCATTCAGAGCCGGTAATAATCCGATCATTGTGCGCAGTAAAGTGCTTTTACCACAGCCAGATCCTCCCATTATTATGAAAATATCACCCCGTTTTATCTCGAAACACAATCGGTCCATGATAATGTGGTTATCGTATCCGATACTTAAATTCTGAGCTTTAATAATCGGAGAAGTCATATGCCAAGCCCCTCACAAATCAAAGTGATAATTCCCGTCATTACTATCATCCATACGATCGAATAAACGACGGCATTTGTGGTTGCTTTACCCACGCTGTCTGCATTACGGCCACAGGTTATGCCGAAGTAACATCCGCATAAAGTGATTACCAATCCGAAAACAAATCCGTGAAAAACACCAACCAAAAAGTTTTGTAAACTAAACGCCATTGTGCAATAACGTATATACTCGCTCAGCGGAATTTCCCACAGAAAAACACAGACAAAACAACCGCCTAAGATTCCCACGAAATCCGAGATCAAAACCAAAATCGGCATAGACATTAGTAAGGCATTCATGCGAGGCAAACCCAGAAAGTCAATGCGTGAAATTCCCATGGTTTGTAGCGCGTCTAACTCTTCGTTGACCTGCATAGTTCCGATCGTTGCAGCGTAAGAAGCTCCTGTCCTGCCGGCCATTATAACTCCGGTCATCACTGCTCCCATGATACGTGTCATACCGATGGTGACCAAACTCGCTACATATATTTGAGCGCCGAAATTTTTCAGCTGCAGCGCACCGACGAAAGCCAAAATTAATCCAATCATAAAACTGATTAAGGAGACAATCATAACCGCTTTAGGACCGCAATCTTCCAGAGACATCAGGAAGTCTTTTTTCCGATAGATCGCTTTTCCCCTAATTTGCCGTTCCCAGGATGTAATCATTTTAACGAGAAATTTGAAACCTGATTTGATACTGCGAGAAATAGCAATTCCTCTGCGTCCCAACCGTTCAAAAAAATCTTCTTTTGATGAAATAGTTTTCTCATCCTTAGGGGATGTTTTCAGAGCCAATTCCAGTAAGTGACTCATTCCCTCCGGCAGATTTTTTATTTGTAAATCCGTTGAAGTAGGTAACTGACTGAGTCCTGAATACAAAGTAACAACTGATTCTTGATTCCATTCGGAAATACCACCGTTTTGTATAACCAAACGTTTCCCGTTTTTCAGAGATTGGATGGCATCGGACACGAAAAAATTTTCGGTCAGATCTCCGCTTAAAATCAGATTTTCTCCTTTTATCTTAACTGTCATTTTCCCACTACTCTATCTATGTAAAATTTATCATAAATCCAAGAAAATGTCAAAAAACAGCTGGAATTCGAGAAATTCTAAAGAATATCTAAAAAATTTGTTTTACTGTTATTAGTGTTTTCAAGGAAAAAAGAGAGCTTTATTTATTCCAGCCTTGCTTTATTGCTTTTTTGATAGTTTGGATTTCTTTTCCAAAATCCAAATATCTTTTCTTCATTTTTGAGGGCCAATCGATTGATGGAGACGAAATCCACTCAGCACTGTCGCAGAAAAAATCCCTGCATTTCGCTAATTTTTCTTGCTGTACGTGGGCAACCATTCCGTTTTTGATCGCCACATCGCAACACTTGGCATATAGCTTCAAAACGACACTTGGTTTTAGAGGAATATATCCTATGGGTTCAGATGTTTTTATGAGATCAAACAATATCCATAGCAAATACAAATCGATTTGATTAGATAATTTTGAAATCTGAGGAAAAAATCTACAGGAATCGACCGATTTTTCTGAATTTCTCATGGATTCTTTACGGTTTGAAATTATGGAATACAAAAAATATATTTTTCTTACAAAAGATCCTTTGGAAAAAATATTTTCGAAATCACTCTGAGCGATCGATGAAAGCAATTGCACCTCACTTTTGCTTAATTGCAATTCATCTAATTCTCCGCTCTTTGTTAACGTGTCCGAATTTTTGAGAAACAATTCTTTCGCTTTGTTCGAGATTATACTCACTTCATTTTCTGAAAGCTTGGCCAGCAAAACATCCCTCGGAATACTATCTTCTGGAGAACACATTTACTAGGCCTTACTGAGATGAGAAAACAGCATCACTTGTAAGCGAATACCGTACCGTCGCTTGATACAAAATACAACACATTGCCGGCAACTATCGGGCGTGCGGTTATTTCTTGACCAAAATTCTCCAAGCGTTTGTACGACTTTATGCTTCCGTCTTCTGCGGAAATTGTTGCTACGATTCCGTTAGATGCTACTACTAAGAGACCATCGCCGGTTTGAATTGGACCGAACCATTCCGTGAAGGATTCTGACTTACCGAACCAACTGAAAGAACTGTTATCTTCCGTCTTGAGCGGGCGAGTCCATCTGATTTTTCCGTTATCTTTGTTAAGGCAAACCAGCCCCATCGAAGAGTCGATTACAAATATACTGTTTCCGCTGACCAACGGAGACTCTAATCCTCCGAAATCTCTTTTCCAAACAATATTTCCGCTTCCGATATCAAAGGCGGTGATCTGTTTATTCGCACTGGTAAAATAGATCAAATTGTCTTTTATAATCGGGCATGCTCGCGGATGCGAAAAAGACTCTCCCGCATTTATAAACGAGAATTTGGAAAGCATGGCGCTCCAAAGCACGGAACCATTGCCCAACAAGGCGAATACCTCTCCCGACGGATAGGACAAATAAACGACATCGTCTTTAACCACGACTCCTGCACTTCCCATATAGGTTGTGTCCATCATCATACCGGAGTGAGACCAAAGTAATTTGCCGTCATGTATGTTTATCACCTGCAAGCTACTATTATCGCAGAGTAAATAGACTTTTTCATCGGAAATCGTAATTCCATCGCCCTTACAGCAAGCAGGAAGTTTTATTCTCCACAATATTGCTCCGTTTGTCTCATCAAAAGCAAAAGCTTCTGCAAAGCTGGAGGTAACAATTAACTTTCCATCACTGTAGGACAGGGCTCCGCCAACTTGTCCATCTTTTTCTTTAATTGTTGTTGTCTTTTCCCAGAGCTTTTTCCCGCTTTTGGCGTCGAAAGCGTAAACCAATCCTCCGGCATCAATGCAAAACACCTTGCCGTTTCCTTCTACTGCGGAAGATGCCATTCTGAGCGACTTCGAAGATCCGTATTTCATATCGTTCGACCAACGTAAATTCAAGTTTTTATTCAACTTTACGGAAGTTTGATCCAGAACAACTAAATTATTATCGCGTTCTTCATTTTGAACTTCAGAAAGAATAATATCCTTTCGGACGCCCTTCAACGGTTCTTTACTGGTACAACTGACCAAAATCAATCCTAAAAACGAAAAAACAACAACCTTTTTCATCTAATCACCTCCGAATTTACTTACTCTTACTACTAGATACACTATAAGCACCGATACCGCCAAGTGTGAGTGCTTCAGGATCATCCTTATGATTTTCTATATAATTAATCACCTTAGTTATTCTTTTTTTCATTGAGTCAGGCGCTTCTTTGTTGTCAGTTATCTTCTTTAAAACCTCGACAGCCTTATCGTATTCTTTCTTTTCGGCGTGGATCATGGCGATTTTTTCCATTGCCGTAAACCTGAAAGGACGGTCATCTTTCGCCAGTTTTTCCAAACGTTCCAACAATTTATCGCTGGATTCTAACTTATAGGAGATATACATCAACGCGGCAAGATCACGCCAAACGATGTCAACTCCTCTCTTTTCCGATAATTCCAACAACAGCTTGGCTGATTTCTGCTTGTCCGCTGCCGTTGTAATTTCACGTCCCGTTTTGATAAGAGATATCAACGGAACTAGCTCAGACGGAGCATTTTTTATTAAATTTTCCAAGGCAGCCTTGCTCTTTTTTATTCCGGCCTCACTTTTCATTGCGGATGAATAAATTTCATCTTGCAGACTGACGGTCGCAATTTCTAATTGCTTTTTCTTATTGGAGTACCATGCCGAATGACCAATTATTCCGGCAATCATTAGGATAACAAGCCACGAAATTACGTTCTGATGCTTTTTTAAAAATTTCAGAACTTCGTCATGTTTTAGTTCTTCATTAATTTCATCGAAAATCGAATTCTCTTCCGCCGTCATGCTAGCCCCTTACTAAAACAAACAATCCAATTCTAAACCATGTAAGAAATTCTTTCTAGAGCCAATTAACCTTTATTTAACTAAGAGATGAGATAATACGAAAAAGTCGGAGATAGAAATGTTAAAGAAATTAGGTATAGCGGGTATTGTTCTGCTGATAATAATATTAGTTGTGAAAGTATTTTTTTGGGGAGTAAAGACCTCTGATCTTCCAGAAAACCCCGAACCGATTTCATATATTTCGAATCCTTCAAGTTCGGCTGTAATAGAGAAAAATATTACAGACTTGAAAAAAGAAATCAGTATGTTAGAAAACTTGGAAGCGCAAAAAGTTTATGATTATCTCTCCTTACAAAAAAAAGAAATTACTGATAAAAATTTGTTGGAAATTTACTACACTATGCTGTCATTTTTGCGGGTACAACCTAATGCAATACCTGCGGAGCAATTTAGAAAAAAATTAGATTCTTTGTTGGATAGTGTAGCTTGGCTTTATTATGATCACGAAAACGAAAAGTTTTCGGATAAGGTTACAAAATTGGGTAGGGTTCTGAATTCTGATGTTTTTATCCATTTGAGCATTCAAAAAATGTCTGAATGTTTGGATATTGCGCACGATCTAAAAAATATTGTGGAATACAGTAACCTCGGAAACGATTTCTCCCCGGAGGATGGACCTGATTATTTCAGTCCTGATTTCTTCCTGAATAGAGAGATAGAAATCGCTCAGAGAATATATAAACAAGTTACTGAGTTGGAAAATCAATCCCAAAGTTTTTCGAAGGAATGCCTGATGGATTGTGCCAACCTTTCAAAACAGCAACTGATAGACAACATAGGGAAGGCGAATGATTTCATTAACGGATTGCAGTCCGCGACAATTGAGGTCGGAAATGAAAAAGTTAAAATTTCCCGAAATACTCGGAAGCACTTGAAAAATCTAGCATCTTCTTCCATAGAGAAATTAGTAGAACAAAGAAATAAGGTTGAATATTAACTGAAGAGGCGAAGTATTCAAAGTTTTAATTACTCTGATTACTTTCCCCTTTGATTTTTGAGTTTTCTTTTTCGTCTTCTTTTATTGATAAAGTAAAACAACGCGCTTAACAGAATAGCCAACGCTGCGTATTGGACATATTGTAAGTTGTCTTTTGCTTTTTCCAACACATTAGCAAACATGTACCCGAGACCTGCAACAATCACCGCCCACACGAATGCGGCCGGAATGTTCAAAGCAGAGTATTTCAACGGGGGAATGTTTGCGGTTCCAATCATAATGGGACTGATATTCCGAATTCCATAGACAAATCTACACCCGAAAATAAATGCCGAATCATATTTTCTTAAAAATTCGAGAACTTTTCCGGATTTTTCTTTTATTTTCGGATATTTTTCAATTAATTTCATTCCATAAATTCTGCCGACGAAATACAGGACTTGCTCCGTGATCATAGTGCCGAGAAAAGCAGCAAAAATGACCCCTTGCAGTGTCATCAGTCCTTGACGGCATAAAAAACCTGCAGTCAGAACAGCAATCTCTCCCTCAATACAGGCAAAAAGGAAAACCGCGTAATAACCAAACTCTCGTATAAAACTTTCGAACAAACCAACATCTCTTGAGTTACATGGTGCGCCCGGAAGGATTCGAACCCTCAATCTTCAGATCCGTAGTCTGACGCTCTATCCAGTTGGGCTACGGGCGCACAATTGGTGGGTGATAACAGGTTTGAACTGCTGACCCCCTCGGTGTAAACGAGATGCTCTACCACTGAGCTAATCACCCAAAACCGTTTAGAACATACCCTAAGTCATCTGCATAATCAAGCTGTATTTTTCTGAAAAATCGGAGGTGATTTTTTACATATATTTCAGAAAAATCGTTTTTATTTTCATTGAAACATTCATTAGCCAATCGAATCCCTCCGACAAATCGGTTCCTTTCTGAAAAGTAAAATTATCTTTTACTCTGACACTGCTTCCTTTTTTATCATCCATTCGGCACCAATTGAATTCGATTTCTGTTTCTTCTTCTATTTCATTCTTGTGAGCATACAATCGGTCGAATGTCTGCTTATCATTGGGAATCCAAAAATCTACGGTAACTGAGTTAGCCCTACTGAATCTGACCAAATTTATATGCGCCTTGCTGGTACCAATTGATAATGAATACCAATGGTCAGGTTTTGCTTCATGTCTACGAAAAGTTTTTGCAAATTTTTGATTTTTCCAAGCATATTCATTAAAAGCACTCCAGAAAATCCCGTGACTTCGTCTGCTCTCCGATAATTCTTCATTTTCCAAGCGCTTTTGCTCTTTTTTCCAACCGTTTGGAGTAGAAACAGCGACAAACATCGGGGCAATTTTTGAATCGTCAATTTGATATAACTTGATTTCGCAGAGGAAAAAACCAATATCATCGGTTGTATTCTCATTCAGCCATTCAATCGCTGCTTTATGTTCTTCTCGAGCATGTTTTACGATCCAAACGACATAACTGGCATTTTTTCCTGCGGCATAGGTAATAATTTTTCCAAGGTGATCGTGATTAGTATTTTCAAGCTGATTTTCGATAATAATTTTACGATCAGTTCCTGTTTCTTTCGCCAAAATATCCGCGGAAAACTCTCCTATTGAAGATTCTTTCTCCTCGACAGTGATTTCTAAACCTATAACATCGGCAAGATATTCGATATTTTTTTCCTGAGCCAACCAAGGGGTGAAATCCTGCGCTTCATGTGGCCAAACTGATCTCAAATCACTGATTTCTTTCAATTTGCTTAATTCTATTTTCGTCATAATTAATTCTCATTACCTCTATTTAGTATTTTACATTCAAGTTGTTATTAAATGGTAAACAGGTATATATTTTGTTTCTCATGATGTTTATGTTGCAGCAAAAGGCCTTCGAACAGTTGAACGGTTTTTGCAAAAATGTTAAAAGATTCGAAAGAGTTCGGAGGATAGCTTTGAAAAAAATCGGGATTGTCGGCGGAGGATGTTACGGGACCGCCTTGGCTGAGTGCTTCAGTCGAATATCGGAAAAAGTTGTGGTTGTTGAGAAGAATTCTCAGATAGTCGATTCCGTTAACCGAAATCACGAAAATTTGGTGTCGTTGCCGAAAGTTGTTCTTTCCGAAAATATTGTTTATACAGACGATGAGTCCTGCCTGCGTGATTCCGAGGTGATTTTTCTTGCGGTGCCGGCGAATTTTGTAAAGCAAACCTGCGAATATGTGAAAGATTCTGCGATACCACTTGTTTTGTGCTCGAAAGGGTTCGATTTGGAAAACAAACGGTTGCTTTCTGACTCCGTTGAAGGTTATTTATCAAACGAGATTTTTGTTCTATCTGGGCCTTCGTTTGCTGCTGAAATCTCTGTGAATCTTCCGGCGAAAGTTAATTTAGCCGGGAAGAATTTCGCAAAGTGTGTAGAACTTTCTAAAAAATTGAGTTCGAAGAATTTCAAAATAGAGCCAATTGAGGATGTAATCGGGTTACAGGTTGCCGGGGCGTTGAAGAATGTTTTGGCGATAGGTTGCGGAATTTTGCTTGGAAAAAATCTCGGACAAAGTGCGGCTGCGCGATTCATGGTTGAAGGAGTTCAAGAGATGACGAAAATAGCCGAATCTTTCGGAGGCCGCGCGGAAACCTTTACAAAAGTAGGGGCACTGGGAGACGTCATTCTGACCTGCTCGAGCTTGCAGTCTCGCAATATGTCTTTTGGGAAATTTCTCGCCGACGGAGGATCTCTGCAAGCTTGGAACGGACCGCTGGCAGAAGGGGTATTTTCGGCTAAATTTATTCTGAATCTAAGTTGTTCTACGAAAATTTTCATGAAAATCTACCAGGTTATCTATGGGCTAATTTCCGTGGAAGAGTTTATAGAATCGGTATTCGAATAGCTTTGAGCAGGAAAGTACGAAAAAAGTTGAGTTTGTAATCTGAGAAAATCTTGGTATCATTGATCATGCAGCCGAGATAGGGAATATGATAAAGGTATTATCTCAAAATCTGATTAATCAAATCGCTGCGGGAGAGGTAATAGAGCGTCCTGCATCGGTTATAAAGGAGTTGGTTGAAAATGCGATAGATGCTGGAGCGACGGAAGTTGAAATCAGGCTCGAGGACGCTGGTAAAAGTTTGATTTCCGTCAGCGACAATGGTTTCGGTATGGACAAAGATTCGCTAAAGCTCTGTATTTTGAGTCATGCTACGTCGAAATTATCGGATGAAAATTTATTCAATATTCACACTTTCGGATTTCGTGGAGAGGCTTTGCCGTCCATGGTTTCAATTGCTCGAGTTTCAATTACTTCTTCCGACAGCGACAACGGAGAGGCTTGGCGTCTCAACACCGAGGGGAAGGGGGGACTTGAGTTAGAGCCCGATTCCAGAACGAAGGGAACGACTGTTACGGTACGAGACCTGTTCTACGCGACGCCGGCACGTCTTAAATTTTTGAAATCCGATAATTCCGAAAATGAGGCTTGTCGTCAAACTTTGAAGCGGATGGCCTTATCCTTTAGAAAAGTTTCGTTTTCTTTGTATGACAATGATAGAAAAAAGTTATCATATGAAGCTACCGATAATTTGCTCCAGAGAATCAAGAATGTCTTCGGTGAAGAATTTGCGGAGAATCTCTTTGAGGTAAAGATCGAAAGGGGAAAATATTCCCTTTGCGGGTTTATAGGAGTGCCGACTTTTAACAAGCCGTCATCCAGCTATCAATACTTCTTTGTAAATAATCGATTCGTCAAGGACAAAATTTTTGCTTCGGCTTTGAAGTCAGCTTATTCTGGAGTCATACCTTCTGGAAGATTTCCTGTTGCGATATTGTTTTTAGACATGCCTCATGACGAGGTTGATGTAAACGCACATCCGGCGAAAACGGAAATAAGGTTCAAGGAAAGCGAGATGGTTAGGGGCTTTTTGGTCTCTGCATTGAAAAAATTAATCGCGGCTTACGGCTCTTCACGGCCTTCCACAGAAATCGTCAACGGTATGTTCAACCAGAAAAGCAAGACGGAATCGGATGATTTGAACGTTGGATTTTCCGAAGCTTCCGCGGAAGTATCTATCATGAACCTGAGAGACTCCGAGATAGCGCCAACCTGGAATGTTGTTCGAAATCAGGGAATTTCTAAAAATCAAGGAGTTTCTCAGCGGTCAAATTATGAGAACAAGCAAAAGTTGTATAATTCGGGAATATTTGCTCTTCAAAAAAACAGAAGTCTGCCAACGCAGGATATAGATTCGCAACAGCAGATGCAAAAATTCGATGTAATTGAGAATTCGATTCCTGAGATTTTTGAAAAATCGGGGGGAAATCCAGAAAATAAAATTGATTTTGGTACAGCTCTCTATCAGATTGCGAACACATATATAGTTGCAGCAAATGATGACAATTTGATTCTGATAGATCAGCACGCTGTGGCAGAAAGAATTACTTTGGAAAAACTGAAAAAAAATACGAAATTGGAATCTCAGGATTTACTTTTGCCGGAGGTGTGTCCTTTGTCTGAAGTTCAAGTCGAGCTGATGGAAAAAAATTCGGATTTAATTGCAAAATTCGGGATTGTATACGAGAAGTTATCTTCCGACGTGATTATAGTAAATGCTTTGCCCGCAATTTTGGGGAGTTGTGAAGCAAAACCTCTAATAAATGATGTTGCTGACGAGCTCGAGCAAATGGGAGATGTTTATTCGTTGGAGAAGAAGATTCATCTGATTTTATCGACTATTTCGTGTCATGGAAGTCTGAGAGCGGGGCGAAAACTGTCTATTGGCGAGATGAATTCTTTGTTGCGCCAAATGGAGTCTACCGAAAACATCGCTCAATGCTGCCATGGGAGACCGTCGTTCGTTGTGTTGACCATAAAAAATTTAAATAAATTTTTCGAAAGGTCTTGATAAATTATCAAAATGTCATTATATACAATTTTGCGGTAATGATAGTGTACTGTGCATTTTAAATTATATATAGGAAGAAGGCAATTATGATAGAAAAAATTCGCTTGCAGCCCTTGGTCTCTCTAAAAAACGAGTTTGTGGTGGGTTATGAGGCACTGTATCGAAAGGAAGTTTTATCGGAATTTCCTAGCGCGACGGCTATCGTGGAATCCATTTTCCAGAATTATAATTTTAAGAGTCGGTTGTATGTGAATATGACTCCGAATGATGCTATCGATCCGAATTTTGCAAAAGATTTTTTAAGCAAGTTGGATAGTCTGAAAATCTCAAGAAAAAATATAGTTCTGGAGGTAAATGAAAGTACTAATCCTGAATTTATAGAACTGATAAAAAAGAATCTCGGACTATTGCGTTCACGTGGAGTAAAAATAGCTCTGGATGATTTCGGTACAGAATATTCCACTCTCAATTTTTTGCAGGAATTGCCGGTTGATATTGTGAAGATTGATCAAAAGTTTGTTCAGATGGCGCCTTCAAGTAAAAAAGCTCGGTCCATAATGAAATTCGCCGTGCAGGTATCCCATGATTTAGGTTGCAAGGTGATTGCAGAAGGAATCGAAACAACCGAAATTTTGGACTGTGTTGCCGAGGCTGGGGCAGATATCGGACAGGGGTATATCTTTTCCGCCAAAAAACAAAAACCATCTCCGTTTGTGAGTTTTCGCGAGGTGCTTGCCGGCTTAGTTAAAGTCCCTTTAAAGGCTTATTATTGTGTATAATAAAATCAGACTAAAAAGGGAGGATCCCTGAATTAATCGGGGATTAGGAAGGTTATAGCTTTACAGCGTTGTGCATTGCCATTTCGATTTGTTTTACGCATTCGACGTTGATCACAGATTCAAGATCAGGGCATCTGTAGTCGATTTCTTTTTTTTCTCCGATTGCTTTGAGAATATTTCTTTTAATTTTTCCGGAACGTGTTTTTGGTAATTCAGGAATAAATACAACTCGATCAGGTTTTGCGATAGCTCCGATATCCTGTCGAATACGCGAAGTTATTTCTTGCGAAACACTTTCTTGTTTTTCTTGATCGAGCGGGGTAGTGGTCGTTACGAAAATACATAGTGCCTGTCCCTTGATTCGGTGCGGAATTCCTATCGCAGCACTTTCTTCGATTTCTCCGAGAGCATTAACGACACTTTCGACTTCTGAAGTTCCCAAACGATGCCCGGAAATATTAACGACATCATCAATACGTCCAAGAATTCTGAAATCTCCGTCTGCATCTCGCATTGCCTTGTCGCCCGTGTGATAAATTTTCCCATCATTTCTTGAGAAATTTGAAGATAATCCAGGCCAATTCTTTTTGGTAATTACCAGTTCATCGTCTTTTATGTCAGGGACGATTCCGAAGAACGGTTTTGCGGCAAAACACGGCTTTTGCTCCAAATTGCACAGAGGAGCCAGCATAATACCTCCTGTTTCGGTTTGCCACCAAGTATCCATGATTGGGCATCTGCCTTTTCCGATATTATCGAAATACCATTGCCATGCCGCTTCATTCATAGGTTCTCCGACACAACCTAAAACTCTTAGAGTTGAGAAATCGTAATTATCCAAGACTTCATCTCCGAGAGATGCCAAACATCTGATTGCGCTGGGGGCAGAGTAAAGAATTGTCACTTTTTCTTGTTCTATAATTTCCCAATATCTTCCGCCTTTCGGGTACATGGGGGTTCCGGAAAATATAACCAATTTTAATCCGAAAAATAAAGGTGCATATGTTATGTAACTGTGTCCGGTAATCCATCCGATGTCCGAAGTGCAAAAATGAACATCGTCTTTTTTCACATCGAATATATATTTGAAAGTCATTGCTGAGTATAACTGATATCCGCCGCAAGTATGAAAAATTCTTTTCGGTTCTTTTGTCGATCCGGAGGTATAAAGAGTGAACATGTCGTCGTTGTAATCCATTGTAATTGGTTCTATTGCACGTTCGTCAATCGAAAAATCATCTACATGGTCGACAAGGAGAACATCTACATCCAGGTCTTTCGTTGCCGTCAGAACATTTTTTAGGGACGGAACGAATTTTCCTCCGCGATTGCTTCCAGTTATGGTGATAACAACTTTCGAAGAAGATCTGAAAATTCTCTCATTTAACGCCGTTGCTGAAAATCCGGAAAATACGACATTATGAACAGCTCCGATACGGCAGCATGCTAGCATTGCGGCTATGCTTTCCGGAACCATTGGCATGCAAATTGTGACACTGTCCCCTTTTCGTATTCCTCTGCGCAAAAGTTCAGATGCTATTTTTTGAGTCATTTCCAACAATTTCCCGTAGGATATTTCTCGTCTTTCGCAATATTCATCACCATACCAAACGATAGCTGTTTTGTTTGGATCCTTTTCAGCATGTCGATCTATACAGTTATACGATGCGTTATAACAATTTTCCGGAAACAATTTTTTTCTATGATATTCCCAAAATTTTTCGGTTTCTGCGATAGAATTATTGTAAATTTCCTGATAAATTGCTGGATCTTTCCAGGCTAACTCATGATCGAAAAGCATCTTTTCCTTCCTTCTTTGTCTTTTCACTTCTTTACTTCGGAATTTATCTTAGAGATAAAAAGAAAATAAAAGATTAATTTCGAATAATATTAAGAAACAAAAGCGAAATATTTAATTGATCGTACTTTTGTAGTATAATCTAAGTAGACTTTAGAGCTTCGGAGAGAATATGAATAGGTTTTTGCTGTTGCTATGTGGATGTGGAGCAGTGGTTGCGGATCATATCCATGCGAAGGACTGGGAGCAACCCATAAAATATGAGGGTATTGTTGCGATAGTAAACGGAAATATTATTACCTCTTTGGATTTGGATGATCAGGTGAAGATGGCGATGTTGGCTTCTGGTATGAAAGAGAGTGCCGAGCTTCGTAAAGAAATATTGAAAAGCATGATAACCGAAGAAATAAAATGGGGATTGCTGAAAAAGTTCGCCGGTAAAGTGGATTGGGTTTCAGAGAAGGATGTTGAAGATTCTTTTGCAAGCATTGCCAAGCGTAACAACATGAGCAGCGAAAGCTTTTCGAGGTTATTAGTGAGTAAAGGTATAAATCTGAAAGCATTCAAGCACAGCATCCGAGTTAATTTATCGTGGATAGAATACGTTAAAGCTAAATATGGAAAGAATGTCAATATAACAGAAAGAGAGTTAGTTGCGACTCTTAATGATATTAAAGAAAACAAAAAGAAGGAATCGTTCTTGGTATCCAGAATGTTTTTCCCTGTCACAGATTCCGGCAGTGTAAAAGCGGTTGAGAACAGAGTATATACGATTAACCATATGTTGGCACAGAACGCCAGATTTGGAGAGTTGGCTCGTAAATTTTCAAAGAGTCCTGATGCCAGAAACGGCGGAGATTTGGGGTGGATATATGAAGGGCAACTTTCGCGTGAAGAATATTCCGCTCTGGAATCTATGAAAGTTGGCGAATCTCGAGTGGTTAAAAACAGCAGAGGATTCTATATCTTACAGCTTCGGGATAAGAGAGAAGCAGGAAAGGATAGCGTTACTCATTTACGTTTCATTCAGGTCGGTGTACCTCGTCCAGAATATGCAAATGGCCAGGATACTAGGGCTTTGATCAACCAGCTGAGAAGTCATTATTCGAATGCAAAAGCTTTTATAGATCAAGCTCGTACGATCGGGTGTTTTGTTTCAGATCCGTTATCGGGAATTTTGGAAGCTATGGCTCCTGAAGTTCGAAAAGCGGTTGAGCATTGTCCTGTTAATGGTTTAAGTCGAGTTGTATCGAACGAACAGGCTTTGTTTGTATTTTGTGTATTGGATCGAAGAGAAGAAAAGATTCCGGAACCAACGCTGAACGATATACGTAATCAGAAAATCAATGAAAAATTCAGTATTTTCTCGGATAAAGAGTTATCTGAGCTAAAGAAAAGAGCTGACATAAAGTTAGATAAAAAATATGGAAAAACGTCAGACTTTGTTTCACAGCTCTGATCAACTGACTGCGAAGAAAGTATTTGATACCTTTCAAAATCGAACGACGAAGAAGTTTGGGCAAAATTTTCTTTTTGATACGAATATAAATCGGAAAATAGTTGCTTCGGCAGGAGACCTTGCGGGTAAAGTTGTAATGGAGGTCGGACCCGGTCCCGGAGGTATTACTCTGGAGATTCTGAAGCGGCCGATAAAAAAATTGTTCATTGTAGAAATCGATAGACGTTGGGCGGAGGTTTGGCGAGGGTTGTCGGAGTTGTTCAACGGAAAATTGGAGGTCATAGAGAAAGATGCCTTAAAATTGAGGGAGGAAGAAGTTTCTCCGCAGGTGATTATCTCGAATCTTCCGTATAATGTATCCACTGTTCTTCTCACGAAGTGGCTTGCAAATTTTGATAAGTACGAAAAATTGGTTTTAATGTTCCAGAAGGAAGTTGCGGATAGGCTTTACGCAAAGCCAAGCACCAAGTCGTATGGGAAATTATCTGTATTAACTCAGTGGAAATCCGAAGTTGAAAAAGTCTTTGATTTGGATTCGGGGTGTTTTACACCTCCGCCGAAGGTTAAGTCTACAGTGGTGAAATTTACGCCCAAAAAAGTGTCGGAAGATTATAATTTTTTTTCTTCTGTGCTGAATGATGCCTTTTTGCATCGAAGAAAGCTGCTTGTAAAAACTCTTCGAAAATACGCAGAGAATATTGAGGAAATTTTAGAAAATTTAGGCTATTCGCGATTAGTGAGAGCGGAAGAAATTTCCGTGAAAGATTTTCAGAAACTGATTTCCTGCCTCAGGAAGTAACTTTTCACAAAATTTATCGCAGATAGACGGGGTTAACTGATTTGAATTAAGTAGTGTCCACAAAAAAAGTTTCACCCCGCCAACATTGTTAAGGAAATATCGAAAAGGTGAAACTTTCAAAAATTCAATTTTTTACCTCAAAACTGAAGTTCGGGTATATTTTTGAATTCATCCAGCACTTCAGGATTGGCAATTGAGTCCTTGTTAACCACTTCGATTCCGTGAATCACGTTTTTCACCGCGATCTCGATAAGTTTTCCGTTATGAGTTTTTGGTACTCCGCTAACTTGAATAATTTTGCTTGGCACATGCCTTGGTGTAGCGTTGTTTCGGATAACTTTCTTGATCTTGTTTTTTAGATCATCGTTCAATTTTATACCGTCACGCAACACCACGAACAGAACAATTCTTTCGTCATTGTTCCATTTTTGTCCGACAGCACAACATTCAACTACTTCCTCGACCTTTTGTACTTGAGAATAAATTTCCGCTGTTCCGATTCTCACTCCCGACGGATTCAAAACCGCGTCTGCTCGTCCGGAAATAAACACTCCATCGTGTTCAGTCCTCTCGAGCCAGTCTCCATGGCACCAGCAGTTATCAAATTTTTCAAAATATGCTTTAATCAATTTTTTATTGTTTTCATCATTCCAGAATTTGATCGGTTGAGATGCAAAAGGGGTGACACAAGTTAGCTCACCCTGCTTACCGACAGGCAATTCTTTCTGATTTTCGTCGTAAACTTTAACATTCATTCCCAAACCGAATCCTTGCATTTCTCCTGAATAAACTGGCGAAATCGGATTACCCATACAGAAAGATGAAACAATATCAGTTCCGCCGGAAAAAGAATTAAGATGTAAATCTTTCTTTATGTCGCGGTAGACGAAGTCACAAACTTCGCTGCACAGCGGAGATCCTGTGGAACCGATGGTTCTTAGTTCTTTCAGTTTGTGTGTTTTCGAAGGAACGATATTTAAAGTCAAAATTGTATCCAGATATTTGGCGGATGTTCCAAAGAATGTCATACCGCATTCGTCCGCAATATCAAACAATATGTCCGCCTTAGGATACATTGGGTTTCCTTCATATTGAATTACCGTTGCTCCCTGCGAGAGAATAGATGTTGTCCAGTTCCACATCATCCAGCTGCAAGTGGTAAAGTAGAATACCATATCATTTTTTTTAATATCGCAGTGTATGAGTTGCTCTTTCTTGTGCTGTAATAGAGTTCCTCCCGCTCCATGAACAATACACTTAGGTACTCCCGTCGTTCCGGAGGTGAATAATATGTATATAGGCTGAGCAAACGGATACTTCTTGAATGTGAGTTCCGGTAGCTCTCCCTTGGTTAAGAAATCGTCGAACATTACGGTCTCAGTGCGACAGCCTTCCGGCAATCCCGTATTTATAAGGGGAATAATAATCGTTTTTTCAATGCTTGGGACTTGTTCCACCACATTCTTAATTTTTTCTTCATTGTTGAAAACTTTACCCTTGTAATAATATCCGTCAACAGCAAAGAGTACTTTCGGTTTTACCTGAGAAAATCTGTCCAAGGCTCCCGGTACACCAAAATCCGGAGAACATGATGACCAGATCGCACCGATACTTATAGTGGCTAGTGCAGCCATCGTGGTTTCAGGCATATTGGCGACATATCCGCTGACAACATCTCCTTCTTTTATTCCCGCTTTCTTCAAAGCATTCGCCAGTCGAGCGACTGTTTCATATAATTGCTTCCACGAATATACCTTTTTTATTTTATCTTCGCAGTAGAATATAATCGCAGGGCCATCATCTCTCCTTTGAAGAAAATTTTCTGCGAAATTCAGTTTCGCATCAGGAAAATATCTGTATTCCCAAAACTTTTCCGCATCATTGGCTAATCTTCCGCCTTTATCACCTATAACTCCTCCGAAATCCCATACGGCATTCCAAAATTCTTTCGGGTGTGTAACAGACCATTTCCATAAATCATTGAAGGTCTTCCCATTGTAGCCATAAGTATCTTTTACAAGTTGGATGAACTTAATGGCGTTGCTGTTCTGAATTCTTTCTTCGGTTGGTTCCCATAGCAATTTGTGTGTCATTTCTATTTCCTTTTTTAATTACCTATAAAGGTTGATCTCATTTACCGTCAATAGTTTGGCATTTTTTGGTTAATATATGGTTAATTTTATTATCAATTTTTATTTTTGAGGGATAGTTATTTTAAATTCAGCAAATTCTCCTTCTAGTGAATCAACCGATATACTTCCTTTCAAATCTTGGACAATTTCTAGAGCTGTTGATAACCCGAGTCCGGGATTCATTCCTCCGGTTTTTGTCGTAAAAAAAGGTTCAAAAATTTTATTTTTAATTTCACTGCTTATCCCGAGTCCGTTATCTCTTATAATGATTTCGATATCGGTTAGATTGTTTTTAACGGAAATCATTACTTCGGAAAGAGTTGGATCAGGATATTTCTTTTGTACGGAATAAAATGCGTTATCCAATATGTTGTAAATAACCTTGCTGAAAGCTTGGACCGAGAGAATAATATGCGGCACATTTTTCGGGAAATCCGTTATAATTCGAGGCAAATTTGTGGTCCCCTTGGACTTGTATGAAGACATCAGCATGTTTATGGTCTGTTCTATGATTTTATTTACATTTGCTGGATGCTTCTGACTATTGTCTGTGTTGGATTGATCCAACATGAATCTTATGATCTGGTCTGCATTTCTTCCGTAATTAGATATTTTAGACACGTTACTCTGAAATTTTTTCAAATTAGAGAGGATTTTTCTTTGCGGTTCTCCTGTGAAGAGGTTTTGGGATTCTAAGTCTTGGATTAATTCAGAACAGATTTCCGCGCTGATATTCGCAAAATTTATAACAAAATTCAACGGATTTTTTAACTCGTTAGAAATCGATGTTGCAAGAACACCTACCGATGCCATTTTTTCTTGAGCTGCAATTTGTTTCTGTCCCTGTTTAATCTGTGCTATATACTGCAACTCTTTGTCATATGCTTCTTTTCTTGCAATACAATTGGATAGACGAGCACGTAAAATTGTTTGATTTAACGGTTTTACCAAATAGTCTTCAGCACCAGCCTCAATACATTTCACCAATAATTCTGTATCGTCATTACTGGAAATCATAATTATAGGGATATTCTGATAGCTGTCGTTGCTTTTTAATTTTTGCAGAAAGGCAGACGAATTTTGGTTATCTAAAAACATATTTAGAAATATGACATCCACTGGATTGCTTTGCAAAACCTTCAACGCGTCACTTTGATTCGCCGCGGATATAACTTCATGCCCATACATCGCAAGTCTCCTTTTAAGCAGAGAACGTGCGTTTTCATTATCATCTATAATAAGCAGTTTTGCTGGCTTGTGAGCCGATATACCATTGTTTTCCATATCGTATCCAAATTCATACAACTTCTTTTGTTTATGATAAGACTTAATTGTTAAATTTTTTTTAAAATCTCACAAATAGTATCCGTGAAAAATGATATTTTTGGTCGGGTTTTACCAAATATTAATTTTCTTACATTAAGATGAATCAATGGCAAGATACGAGGTCTAAAGTGGATAAAGAGAATGATGAAAAAGTAGCAGAAGAAGGTACTGAAGCGAAAACAGTTTCCGATAAAACAGAGGAAACAACCGCAAAAACTAAGAACAATACAACTACAAGATCAGCGGTTGATAGTCAGAATATCAATCAGAACTTGAAAAATGTGAAACTTGAAGATCTCGAGGATGACGAGGGCGAAGAATCTTTACAACAGGATTTATCCAAAAGTAGTGACGAGATCGAAGAGGAAATTACGAGCTTAATTGCCACTGGTCATATGTTCAAGGCCCATATGATAGCCAAGAAAGCATTTCAAAAACATCCTGAAAATGTGAATATAGCACAGGCATATTCTCTGGTTCTGTTGAAAACAGGAGCATTGGAAGAATCAAGAAAATTACTTTATCCTATATTAAACGTAAGTCCGGTTTTGGAAGAGGCAACGGGAGAGGAGATGATTACGGTAGAATCTCTGCTCGCCAGTCCGTTTTTGCGGACAGGAAGACCTGACGTTATTGCGAACATCGGGCATATTTTTAAAGAATCGTGGAAATATTCGCATCATTGTCGCGATTTAGAACTTGCTAAAGAATTATATTTATCATCGTTTAAAAGAGATCAAAAAACCAGTACGGGAATGAATGCTGCCTGGCTGGCTTGGCTTACGGGCGATGATGAGCAGGCAAAACAGTTGGCGGCAGCGGTATTAAAATTATTGCCACCATATGGACTTGAAGCCAATTTTTCCGAATTGATAGATTTAGCTGAGGCTCAATTGTTGCTCGGTCGTGAAGAAGAGGCTTGTAAGTTGTACGAAGAAGCAATGAAGTCTAAGGACAAAATCAACTATATACTTATAGTTGCAGCGAGACAGCAGTTATACTTTTTAAGAGAGGCTGGGTTTAAAGTTCCGAACGCCGCTCTGGATATTTTGGTTCCGCCGACAATTGTCGTTTTTACAGGACATTCCATAGACCATCCGAGTTTTCAGGTTTCATTGTTCCCTCCGGATATAGAGGAGGATGTGAAGCGCATAATTAAAGAGAAGTTGGAGTCTATAAACGCAAAAATCGGATATAGTTCTGCATCTTGCGGAGCGGATATCCTATTTATAGAAGCTTTGCAGGAGCTTGGCGGTGAAGTCAATATAGTTTTGCCTTTTGCTATTCAGGATTTTATCGAAAATAATGTCAGGCATGCTGGACCTCGCTGGGAGAAGAGATTCGAGAAAGCTTTGGCCAACGCGCATTCGGTCAGTTTTTCCTGTGAAGATCGATATCTGGGGCACGATATGTTGTACAGATTTTCTAATCATGTAATGCACGGAAGCGCAGTTATGAGAGGAAAATTTTTAACAACAGATCCTCACCTTATGGCGGTTTGGCATTCCAGAACGGACTCGCTGCCCGGAGGACCAGCTGATTTTATAGATAGATGGTCCAATATCAGTACGTTACATTTGATTGATTTGGATGAATTGTATAATGAAAACGGAACAACAGATCAAATTGACACGAATCTCATAAAACCACAGAAAACTTCATTGTCTTTTGATCCTTTTGTTTCAAAATCTCCGGAAAGAGTCATAAAATCGATGATGTTTTCGGATTTGCACGGGTACAGCAAGTTGCAGGACGAACATGTTCCGTCATTTTTGGATTTTTTGGAGAAATTAAATCAAGCTATGGAAAAAATCAATACCGAATTGGATTCGCTCAACACATGGGGGGATGCGATTTTCGCGGTGGCTGATACAGCAACCAAAATAGCTGACTTCGGACTCAGATACTGCGATATAATAGAGAGCTTGGGTAAGAAATATCCGGAATTTCCGTTCCCGATCAGAGCGAGAATTTCTTTACACTCAGGACCTGTGTTCGTAGCTCAAGATCCGTTCATAAAGAAAGTGAATTTTTACGGAGGCCATATCAACAGGGCTGCCAGGTTAGAACCGGTTACTGCGGTGGGGCAAGTCTATGCGACACAACAATTTGTTTCGCTTCTGCATGGAGAAACAAGTGACGAACGCAACGAATACGTTCAAAAGGGACTGAAATATTATGAAAGGTATTCCACTGAATATGTCGGGGTAATCGCCTTGGCGAAGAGTTTCGGACAGCAAGAGGTTTATCATTTGCGTTGGAAGTAATTTACCTAGATAAGGATTGGATTTTCGCGGCAAAATCTGTATAATATAGCAAAGTTTTTTAGCGGTTATGGTTTTTGTGATAAAAGGAAGATGATATGTTAGACAAGATTTTTGATGCGAAATCGTTTGAATCAAACTTTTCGTTCGATATGGAAGCATCGACTAGAGTTCCTAACGCAGAGCCTTTTATGGTTTTGCTTCCTCCTCCGAATATCACCGGAAGTTTACATATCGGACATTCCCTTTGTTTTACCCTTCAAGACATTGTCGCCCGCTATAAGAGACTAAAAGGATATGATGTTTTATTCCAACCGGGCATAGATCACGCCGGTATTGTTACCCAGTTGTTGGTTGAAAAGCAAATTTACGCTTCCGGAGTAGAAAAGGGATCTTTAACTCGGGAAAAATTACTAAAGGAAATTTGGTTTTGGAAAGAAAATTCCGGTGGAGCAATTATTAATCAATTGAAAAAACTGGGAATTTCCTGCGATTTCTCAAGGTTAAGATTTACGTTAGATGAGAAAAGTAAAAGAGCCGTTTCTAAGATGTTCGTCAGTTTGTACCGAAATGGATTGCTATATCGTGGACATCGAATGGTCAACTGGGATCCGTTGATTGGGTCTGCAATTTCGGATCTTGAGGTGATCGAAAAGGAGGTCGATGGGCATTTATGGCACATTAAGTATGAGTTGGAAGACGAAAGTGACTACGTTGTTATCGCAACCAGTCGTCCGGAGACGATTTTCGGAGATGTTGCTGTTGCGGTAAATCCTAAAGATTCTCGTTACAAAAAGTTTGTTGGGAAGAAGGTTAAAATTCCTTTGATAGACAGGTTAATTCCAGTGATCGAGGATAAGTATGCAGATCCGGAGAAAGGAACAGGTGCCGTTAAAATAACGCCGGCACACGACTTCAACGATTATGAAGTAGGACAAAGAAATAAGCTTCCGATTATCGATATTTTCAACGAAAAAGCGGAGTTAAACGAAGAAGTTCCAGAAATGTTTCAGGGAATGGGGCGTTTTGAAGCAAGGAGTAAAGTTGTTGATCTGCTGGAAAAGAAAGAAGTTCTGGTAAAGGTAGAAGATATTAAACAAACTTTGCCTTTCGGAGACCGTTCAGGAGTTGTTCTTGAACCGAGGATTACTCATCAATGGTTCGTAAATGCTGAGAAATTAGCTCGTCCGGCAATTAAAGCGGTAAAAGAAGGAAAAATTAAGTTCATACCGAAGCACTGGGAGAATTTATACTTCGAGTGGTTGGAAAACATTCGTCCGTGGTGTGTATCCAGACAAATTTGGTGGGGGCACAGAATTCCTGCCTGGTATGGGCCAGACGGACAAGTATTTGTTGCGGAAAACGAGAGTGACGCAAACAAGCAAGCATTGAAGTTTTACGGCAAGCATGATGTAAAGTTGGTTCAGGACGAAGATGTTTTGGATACTTGGTTTTCGTCGGGAATGTGGCCGTTTATTACTTTGGATTGGCCAGAAGACAGCGAAGATCTCCGCAAATTCTACTCCAATATGATTGTGGTGACAGGGTTTGATATCATTTTCTTCTGGGTTTCTCGTATGATCATGATGAGTTTGTATGCTCTGAAAGAAGTGCCGTTTAAGGAAGTATACATCCATGGATTAGTGAGGGACAAGCAGGGAAACAAGATGTCCAAATCCAAAGGTAATGTCATAGATCCGCTGACTCTTTGCGATAAATATGGAGCCGATGCCGTTCGTTATACTTTGGCGTATATGTCCTCTCCGGGAAGAGATTTGAAAATGAGTGACCGAGTAGTTGAAACCGGGCGAAATTTTCTTACAAAACTGTGGAATGTCGTGAGATTCGCGCAGATGAATGGTTGTGTTTATAATAACAGCTTCGACCCGAATGATGTTACACATCCTCTGAATAAGTGGATCATATTCGAAACAAAGAATACCGTTGATGCCGTGGAGGAATCTTACAAAAATTATAGGTTTGATGATGCTGCCAGATTGATTTATCAAGGCATTTGGAATTCCTTGTGCGATTGGTACATGGAGTTTGTGAAGCCGATTTTGCAAGAATCTGCTCTTACAGATGGCAATGGCGAGAATTACAATCTGAGTCAGACTTTATTGAAAAAAGATGTTCGAGACACAATGGCTTGGGTCATAGTTCAGTTCATAAGAATTCTTTATCCGATTGCTCCGTTTATTTCTAAAAAATTGAGCGGAGAGCTGGGAGCCACAGAGATTGTTTGGCCGAAATTTGATGGTATCCAATTAGACTTTACAGACTCAATAAATCAAGTCGAGTTGCTGAAGGAAATTGTTACCTCAGTACGTTCCATAAAGCAGAGTTTCCGCATGCCTGCCAATGAAAAATTGAATGTTGTTTTGGAAGGAAACACCGTCGATATCGGAAGTTTTGCTGAAACTTACGGAAAAATAGTTCACAGAATGACAGGCATATCTTTTGTCGACAGTGTTGATATGAGCGTTCCTGTTGTTTTGAACGGAGGAGCGATTTTGCGGATGGGGATCGACAGAGAGATCGATATCCAAGAAAAGATCGCTAATTTCAAGAAGGAGATAGCTGATTATACAAAAATGAGAGATGCAGCTTTGTTCCGATTGAATAACGAAGATTTTAAAAATAAAGCCACCGAAGAAGTTATTGCCGAACACAATAAGCGTGTTGAGGTACTCTCGGAAAAGATTAACAAGATCGAGCACATTATTCGCAGTTTGGAAGCTGCGCAATAGATGTATCGCTATAAGCTGATTGTCGAATATAACGGAACTCCATTTTGCGGATGGCAAAGGCAAAGTGGAGTTCTCACTATACAGCAGTGTTTGGAGGAAGCAGTTCACCCCTTAACGAAGGAATTAGTTCTCATTAACGGGGCAGGGCGTACGGACACTGGGGTGCATGCTCTGGGACAGGTCGCTCATTTTGAGACGGACAGAAATCTTGACCCGTTTCGTATCCAGGAATGTATGAACGCTCATTTGGTAGATCTTCCCATCAGTGTGTTGTCGACGAAAAGGGCGGATGAAAATTTTCATTCTCGGTTTAGTGCGGTCGAAAGGTTTTATATATACAAAATAGTAAATCGTAGATCAAAACTTTCTTTGGATATAAATCGGGCGTGGAAGGTTTTGAAGCCTCTGGACGAGGAAAGAATGAATAAAGTTGCGCAAATTCTAGTCGGAAAACATGACTTTTCTGCGTTCCGAGCTACGGGCTGTCAATCTAATTCTCCGGTAAAAACGTTGAATAGTATTTCCGTTGAGAGATTTTCCGATCAGGTATTTATCAAGGTTTCAGCAAAATCGTTTTTATATCATCAAGTCAGAAATATCGTCGGATCATTGGTGAAAGTCGGGACAGGAGAATGGTCTGAGGAAAAATTTCAGGAAGTCTTTGAATCGAAAGATAGGACTCAGGCTGCAGCGACTGCTCCGGCTTGTGGGTTATATTTCTGGAAAGTAAAATATTAATCCTATAATCCGAATCATATAAAGAAGCATATAAATTCCATTGTCATTTCATTTGATGATGTTGTGCTGCGAAGAATAGTTAACAAACAAATTTACATTTATTAATATTTTAACTATTATTTAATTAAATTTGGTTATTTTATGAATAATCTTTTTTGAATTTGGTAAGGAGATAAGAATGGATCCTATAGTGCTAGTTTCCGCAGCAAGAACACCATTAGGGGCTTTCAATGGTAAGTTTAAATCGACGTCTACGGTGGAGTTAGGTTCAACCGTAATAAAAAAAGTCGTTGAAGATTTTAATGTTAGGATAGACAGTGTTTATATGGGGTGTGTATTGCCGGCGGGGTTGGGACAGTCTCCTGCGAGGCAAGCCGCTCTTTGCGCAGGGATGGACAAAGCCGTAAACTGCGTGAATATCAACAAAATTTGCGGTTCCGGAATGGCTGCGATAATGCTGGGAAAGAACGCTATTCTTGCAGGAGAAAATGATGTAGTTGTTGCAGGAGGAATGGAGAATATGACGAAAACTCCGTACCTTTTGGAGAAGGCTCGTTCAGGGTATCGTTATGGCGATGGAGTAATTGTCGATCACATGGTACGAGACGGTCTGCTGGATGCCTATGGAAAATGCGTCATGGGTGTTTACGCAGAAGAAACGGCTGAAGAATATGGGTTTACCCGCGATCAGCAGGATGAATACGCATTGAAGTCCTTTTTGAAAGCGCGAAAGGCCGTTGAAAATGGATATTTCAAAAATGAGATAGCTCCTGTTACAGTGAAGGATCGAAAGGGCGAGATTATCGTGGATACTGACGAGGTTCCTTTCTCCGTGGATTTGGAAAAAATGCCGAAATTAAGAGCTGCATTTAAACCGGATGGGACAATAACAGCCGCCTCGGCCAGTTCTATTTCCGATGGAGCGGCAGCTATGTTGCTGATGAGGGAATCCATGGCGAGAAAATTAAATCTTGAGCCTATTGCCAGAATTGTTGCGCACGGAAGTCACTCGCAGAATCCGAAACGTTTTACGACAGCTCCGATTGGCGCGATAAAAAAGGCTCTCCAAAAATCAAATTGGTCAGTGGACGACGTGGACGTTTTCGAGATAAATGAAGCGTTCGCTGTGGTTGCAATGGCCGCGATAAAAGATTGTTCTATTGATCCAGAAAAAGTGAATATTTTCGGAGGAGCTTGTGCGTTGGGCCATCCTCTGGGAGCCAGTGGTGCTCGTATTGTCGTGACTTTGCTGAATGCCATGCGTGTGAGAAACGCGAAAAAAGGTTTGGCGACTCTCTGCGTCGGAGGAGGCGAAGGCGTTGCGATGACCTTTGAGATGTATTAATCTTTTGCTTATAATTTTCATGTTCTCAAATAGAATTTCTGTCTGAGAGCGTGGAGAAAAATTAACGATCTTTTTTCAAAACAAACTTCTGAGCTTCAGTAAGTTTGTTTTTTTATACCCTTTTGCATACTGAAGTGTTATAATTCCGCCGTTCAATTTTAAGGTGTTGTTATGCTTACAAGTGATATTCGAAGAGGATTTTTGAAATTTTTTGAGAGGAATGGACACAGAGTGATCGATTCCAGTATGGTTGTTCCTCAGAATGATCCGAGTTTGTTATTTACGAATGCGGGAATGGTTCAATTCAAAAATGTATTTACCGGATTGGAGACTCGAGAATACAAAAGGGCTACAACATCTCAGAAATGCATAAGGGCGGGAGGAAAGCACAACGATCTTGATCAAGTGGGATTTACCGCGCGACATCACACCTTTTTCGAAATGCTCGGTAATTTCTCTTTCGGAGATTATTTCAAAGAGGAGGCGATTCATTTCGCGTGGACTTTTCTGACCAAAGAGCTGGGATTGCCACGGGAAAAACTTATCACGACTGTTTATCACACCGATGAAGAAGCAATGCAACTTTGGAAGAAGATAGCCGGCGACATAATGGTTATTCCTATCTCCACCAACGATAATTTTTGGTCGATGGGAGATGTTGGGCCCTGCGGACCGTGCTCTGAGATTTTTTATGATCACGGAGAAAGCATGTTCGGAGGACTTCCGGGGACTCCCGACGAAGATGGCGATCGTTATATGGAGATTTGGAATATTGTTTTTATGCAGTTTGAGCAGTTGAAGAATGGGCAAAAGATTCCTCTGAAAAAGAAATCCATCGATACTGGAATGGGACTCGAGCGTATTGCGGCGGTAATGCAAGGAGTTGACGACAACTATAAGATCGATTTGTTTAAGGATTTAATTCACGAGATTAAGGATATTTCCAAGACGGATTTCGACGACGTGTATCCGTCATACAAGGTTATTGCTGACCATATTCGTTCGGTGTCTTTTTTGATTTCCGACGGAGTCGTGCCGAGCAACGAGGGCAGGGGATACGTGCTTCGTAGAATTTTGCGAAGAGCTATGCGCCACGGAAATTTGATCAATATAAAAAAGCCATTCTTGTTTGAACTGTCTGATACTTTGATCAACACAATGAAGAGTGCTTATCCGGAATTGGAAAAGGCAAGAAATTTGGTGAAGACCACGATTTATCAGGAAGAAGAGAAATTCCTGAACACATTGGATCGCGGTTTGAAAATGTTGAACAGTGAGCTCGAAACCATGTCTTCCGGCGATGTTTTAAGCGGGGAAAAAGCGTTTAAATTATACGACACTTACGGATTTCCATTGGATCTGACTGAAGATATCGTGAAATCCAGCGGAATTTCAATCGATATGGAGGGATTCAATAAATATCTCGAGGAGCAAAAGAATCGCGCGAAGTGGGCAGGTTCGGGAGAGAAAAAAGAAGCAAAAATTTGGCATAAACTTCATGAAAAATTAGCTCCGTCGGTCTTTGTTGGGTACGAAAAGGATGAGGATACGGCGAAGATTTTGGCAATAGTTCGGAATGATGAAGAAGTTGAAAGAATCGAAAATTCCGAAAACGAAGGTGACGATTGCTGGTTGGTTACCGATAAGACTCCTTTCTACGCGGAATGCGGAGGTCAGTGCGGAGATACCGGAATCATTGTGACCGCGAAGGGGCAGTTTAAGGTTACGAATACATTGAAATTCTGTAACTCCATAATTGCTCATCACGGTAAGGTTATTTCCGGAGAGATTAATGTTTTTGATAATGCTAAGATGAATATCGATTCCGAGCGTAGATTGAAAATCCGAGCAAATCACACAGCAACTCATTTGCTGCAATCGGCATTACGTCAGGTACTGGGAGATCATGTTGCGCAAAGAGGTTCGTTCCTTAATGAAGAAAGACTTAGATTCGACTTTTCAAACAACAGCGCGGTATCCAAAAATGATCTGCGAAAGATAGAGAAGATCGTAAACCAAGCAATCATGAAAGATTTGACCGTTGTTTGCAGAGAGATGTCCAAAAACGAAGCGATAAATGCGGGGGCCACAGCATTGTTCGGAGAAAAATACGAGGATATTGTAAGAACAGTAAAGATCGCAGATGGAGAAACAACAGTTTCTTTCGAGTTATGCGGGGGAACTCATGCGTTTTCTACCGGCCAGATCGGTTTGTTTAAGATCATTTCCGAGGCCAGCATCGGATCAGGAATCAGGAGAATCGAGGCAATTACCGGCTGCGAAGTAATGAAAGATCTCCATGAAAAAGAAGATATTCTCACTGAAATTTCCACAAAATTGAAGTGTAATATTTCTGAAATTTCGGAAAGAGTAACAGATCTTCTTGCGGATTTGAAAAAGAAATCCCAAGAAATTCAAAAGGGTAGAAATTTACTGGCATTTTCGAAATTGCAACAAATTCAAAGAAATGATGTTACGGTTTACAGCGTAATGGTTGAGAATTTTTCTGTTCAAGATTTGAGAGCACTGAACGATTACATCAAAAACAGGCACAAAGATGGCATTATCGTCATTCTCAGTCGGAATGAGAACAATCAATCTACGGTTGTGGTAAGCGTAAGTCCAGATCTTCAAAAAGTCTACAACGCCGGTACGATAATAAAATTCGGCTTGGCAGAACTGAATGGTAAAGGCGGAGGCAGTGCGTTATTTGCCCAGGGAGCTGGTTCAGGAGATATTGAAGCAGCATTGAAAGCTATGTGTGAGAATATTCAATAAGAGCCAAACGCTTATTGCTGAAGAACATGATGAAACACGTTGTCACGCAGGATGATTCAGGTTGCAGAGTCGATCGGGTGGTGAGAAATTTATCCCCAAGTGTCGGCTATGTTTTTTTGCAGAAGCTCTTTAGACAGGGAAAGATTAAGGTTAACGGTAAAAAAGCGAAGGCGAATCAGCGATTGGAAAAAGACGATCTGATACAAATTTTTTCAAATCAATTAAATTCTTCTTCTGAAAGTTCAGATTTGCCTGCGTCAAACGATCCGAAACTGCAAAAACTTTATGAAGAGATGCTGATCTTTGAGAATGACGATTTCTTGGCGCTAAACAAAAAGTCCGGGCTGGCGGTTCAGTTGGGGTCTAAACTAAATTTTTGTGTAGAAACAATATTGAAAAATGTTTTGGATGAATATTTTCTGGTTCATCGCTTAGATAAGGACACTTCCGGCATCTTGTTGGTCGCCAAAAACAGAAATTACGCTCGAAAGCTGACTCAGTTATTCAGAGACGGAAAAATACAAAAAACATATTGGGCAATTGTGGATGGGAAGATAAATAATTCAGGGGTTATTCGGAATTTTATCGGTAAATCCTTTATTTCCGGAGAGGAGAGAATGTCAGTTGTAGAAGAAGACTGCGGGAAATCTGCTGTTACGGAATATCGGCCGATAAAAAAAGTCGGATATTTTACTTTGTTGGAGTTAAAACCCAAAACAGGCAGAAAACATCAATTGCGAGTTCATTGTGCAGAGGTTCTGAATGCTCCGATTCTCGGTGATAAAAAATACAATAAAAACGTACAACATGAAAATTTATTTCTTCATGCCAGACAATTGGAAATAACGGAGTTGAACATACGGATAGAATCGCCTTTGCCTCAGCATTTTAAGGAAATCGGGGCGGAATAGTTACACGAATTTCCTAGAAATACGGGAAAATAATCGTTTTTTTCGAAATTATCTCAAATTCTAGTTCAAAATTTACTTAAAATTAATTTTTTGTCTGTAACATTGAGTTGTTATGGTGAGATGGAAAATGAAAAAAGTAATTACAGCATTTACCTTATGTTTTATGATTGCGGGGATTAATTCCGAGGTTGAAGCTCTTAGAAGCATAGGACGTGGGATTAGTCGAGGGGTTAAAAGTATAGGACGTAAAGTTGGAGATTTGGCTAAAGGACGAAAAACCGATGACGGTACAAAAAGTCTTGATTTTGTAATAAATAATATAAGAGGAATTGGAACGGATTTGATATCGTCAGGAACAAATCAGTACAGTTACATTAGAAAAAATTCCGTAAATACGAAATCTGAGCTATCATTTTTGATAGCATATGCTTATTTTGTTGAGGACGCCGGAAGATTTCTCTCTTATCTTGAAACGATGTTGACCGGAATCCGTACGGAGTATGCTACATTGTTGGGAGCGCAAACTAAATCAAATCAAGAAAATAAAGTCGATTTAAGCATAATAAATATGCAAACATATGCAGACAGACTTATGAGTAATGATTTTGAGATTCATAAAGCTAATTTACATTCTTCGAGTATTATTCTCTTATCCTATATGCAGCAGCAAGACGGTGTGCCTGATGCCAATCTACAGGCGATACAGAGGCAGATTAATACGTTAAATAATAATTCCCGTTGGAACGAAAATGAATTATTAGAAAATTTTGACCGGGGTCTATCTGCGGCATGTGAAATATCAGAGTATGAACGTCCGGAATATTTCGAACGTAGAGAAGAATTGTGGATCAAACAGATTTCATTAATTAAAACTATTTTAGTTAAATTAAATGGATATGTACAAAATGGAGACAAATCTGGCATAGAAGATATCTTAAAACAGATGGATTATTATTCTGGAGATAGGGATACCATCGATGAAGAGTACGCAGAGGGTCGCTGGAAAAGTGTCGCCAGACAAGATGCCAGACAAGCAGCCGGAGTACCCGATAGATATGCAGAAGAACGCAACAATGAGGAAACAGAAGACGGCGACTGGTACAACTCTGAATATTAATATCCCTTCGCAGATCTTTTCTGATCCTCTGTTTTAATACTTAGGATTCGGACTTTTATTTTCCAATTATGTCTTTCTTTTTGAATCCAGCCCTGATAACAAGTCGTAGTTTTTTCTCTGCAGACCTTGTTTGTCCATACCAACTATTCGATGCTTCCGATTCGTCAGACGCAGACATAGAAATTACCCCCTGATTCAAGTAGACCAATTCGCCAAGTTCCTCACCCAATGCTCCCACGAATGACTGAGCGCAGTCGCGAGCATTTTGGGCAGCCTCTTTCATCATCTCTTTTTTCAACTTATTAAAATCGGATAATTTATATTCATAATCGCAACGAACCAAAATATTCTTGGACAACCATCCTGAGAGCATATCTTCTATGGCTTTAGGTGCATCGATATTATTTGTCGATATCTTGAGAGACTTTGTCATTTCAAATTTTCTGACATTTATCTTTTTGCCATCGTTGTACTCTTCGGTATTTCTGTCATAAGTACGACTCGTGATAAGAACATCCTTTCTATTCAAATTTATTTTCTTCAGATCATCTAAAATAATATCGACGGATTTTTGTAATTGCTTCTGGGTATCTTCTATCGTTTCTCCCGTATGTTCAACATCTATGGTAATTGTACAAAGATCGGATTTGACGATTTTTTCGGACAATCCCTTAACTTCAATCAATTGCTTTGCCGAAGAAATCTGTTTGGCTGAAAAATACCCCCCAAACGACAACCCTATCGCGATTATACCAGAATATACAAATGCCTTCATTATCTTACCTCCTTATCAAATATGCATTAATACATGATAGCACAAATTATCTTAAATGTCAAAAAGCTACAAAGCCGCAGCTATTTTATCTCCTCAATTTGCTTTGGCATTTTAGAAATCACCGTAGGCTCATCGATCTCGATGGTGCGAACTTCTTTTTCATTGTGATCTCTCAGCAGGTTTATATGCAACAATCCATCTGAAAATTCCGCATTTTTTACCTCTACTCCATCGGCAAGAATGAATGTTTTTATGAATTGACGAGTCGCAATACCGCGGTATATGTAAACGGTGTCGGGATCGTTTTCCTGTTGTCCCCGAATGGTCAACTGGTTGTTTTCCAATGATATGTTGATATTTTTACGTTGAAATCCCGCTAGTGCCAGTGTGATTCTGAAACCATACTGCCCTATTTGCTCGATATTGTATGGAGGATAATTGTCCTGCGCCTTGGACATAGTATCGACCAGTCTTTCAAAATGATCGAATCCCAAAAACAACGGACTGTTGAACAAAGAAGTTAATCTATCCATTTTCGCCTCCACGTAACGATGATATTATACTATAGTTTCAGCTTTTCTGAAAAAAATTTTCGATTTATTCAGTTTAATGCTTCTTGTTGCAACGTTTTACATGATTTAATAACAATTTAATATATGATGAATTTCTACTTACTAATGTATCTTCCCTTTAAGAAAAAATTTAGAATTCCATGATATACTTTTGGATAATGATGGAGATTTTTATGAAGAAAGAAGTCGTACTATTTCAAAATATTAATGTAAAAATTGCGTGTGCGGTTACTGCTACTCTTATAATACTTGTCTATTGTTTGGTAAGTCAATATAAGGAAAATTCCTCCGAGTTGACCTTGTACGGGAATGTTGAAATTCGGCAGGTAACAGTAGGTTTTCAGGTTCCGGGGAAAATAGTTTCCATGAGTAAGGAAGAGGGAGACACAGTCTCGAAAGGAGAAGTAATCGCAACTTTGGATGATACGGATTACAAAAATTCTCTGGAAAAAGCGAAAGCCGATGTAAAAAAAGCGGAAGCGATTAGTCGCGAAGCCAATTTGAAATACGAAAGAAACGGTCCATTGTGTCTGAATAATGTTTTGGCAAAGCAGGACTATGATACCCTGCTGAGCAACAGAGATCGTACCAAGGCGGATTATCTGGCGGCGGTTGCGGCTGAAAATTTGGCGAAAAATCAGTTAGAATACACGGAAATCCATGCGCCTGATGACGGAATAATTACTACACGTATCCAAGAGCCGGGATCGATAGTCGTGGCAGGGCAGGGAATCTATACCATCTGCAAAAATCGTCCGATGTGGGTTCGTGCCTACGTAAGCGAGCCGAATTTGGGTAACATAAAATACGGAATGAAGGTAAAAGTTTTGACCGACACTGTAGACCCAAAAACAAATAAACTCCGCGCCTATGAGGGGCAAATCGGTTACATTTCGCCGGTGGCTGAATTCACGCCGAAAACCGTTCAGTCGACGGAGCAGCGAGCAAATTTGGTTTACAGAATTCGTGTTTACATTGACAACATTGATGAATTTTTACGTCAGGGAATGCCGACAACGATCAAAATCGATTTGAAGTCGTAAATCCTCAGGAGTTTTTCATGGATACGGTAACGATCGAGCATTTAACCAAAAATTTCAGAGGAATGACAGCGATAGATGATCTTTCGTTGAAAATTGAGAAAGGAAAAATTACGGGACTGATCGGATCGGATGGGTCGGGAAAAACTACGCTAATTCGTTTGATTATAGGATTGTTGTTGCCGGATCATGGGAAAATTTCGGTGCTGGGGCTAAATCCTGAAACGCAAAAGGATGAACTGAATAAAAAAATTGGTTATATGCCGCAAAAATTCGGATTATATGAAGATCTGACCGTCATCGAGAATCTGAGACTTTACGCCGATTTGAAAAATGTGGCGCATGATTTCGAAAAATTGTTGGAATTTACAAATCTCAAAAAATTTCAGACACGTTTGGCCGGAGCGCTTTCAGGAGGGATGAAACAGAAATTGGGACTGGCTTGTGTATTGCTTGGATCTCCGGAATTTTTACTGTTGGATGAACCTTCCGTCGGAGTCGATCCGATATCTCGTCGTGACCTTATGCGGATGGTGCGCGATTTGATTTCTCCTGAAACTACGGTGCTTTGGTCAACCGCTTATCTGGATGAAGCTCATAGTTTCGATACGGGCGTGGTGTTAAATCAGGGTAAAGTCATTTATCAGGGAAAGCCATACGATCTTGCGAAAACTACGGAAGAATTTGAGAACAAAGTTATTGATCTTATGGGCGGATACCGCAAGACGAAATCGCGAATTGCTGAGAATTATATTCCGAAAAATTCGGACGTCGAATATACAGTCGTCGCGGATAATTTGGAAAAACTCTATGGCAATTTTTATGCGGTAAGAAATAATTCTTTCAAAATAAAAAAAGGAGAAATTTTTGGGCTATTGGGACCGAATGGCGCAGGAAAATCAACTTCTTTTAAGATGATGTGTGGACTTTTGAAACCGACCAGCGGAACGGCTCGCATCATGGGGGTAGATATTACGGAAGATCCTGAAAATGCGCGAGCAAATCTCGGATATATGGCGCAAAAATTTTCACTTTACGAAGCTCTTACAGTTAAGCAGAATTTGGATTTTTTTGCGGAAATTTACGGAATTCATGATGAAAATTTGAAAAAAAGAGTTGACGAAATTATAGATATTTTCGGATTCTTTCAAACTCGAGGACAAAAATCAGGAGAATTACCACTGGGATTTAAGCAGAAGTTATCTTTGGCTTGCGCGCTGATCCATAATCCGCCAATTCTATTTTTGGATGAACCGACCTCAGGAGTCGATGTAATAACTCGCCGAGAATTTTGGAATCATATTAAATCCCTGGCGCAAAAAGGAGTTACGGTTTTAGTTACAACACATTTTATGGACGAAGCCGAGTATTGTGATCGCATCAGTTTATTTTATAAGGGAGAGGCGGTCGCGATAGGTACTCCCTCGGCGTTGAAAAATAAAGTTCGCGCCAAAAGTATGGAAGAGGCTTTTATGAAACTAATTCTAGAGAGTGAGAAATGAAAATATTGCGAGCATTAGTGAAAAAAGAAATTTTGCAAATCGTGCGCGATCCGAGCAGCATAGTTATTTCGTTCGTTCTTCCTCTTATTTCAATTTTCATATATATGTACGGAATAAATCTCGATTTCGTAACCGTAAATGTTGGGATAAAAAACGACGACAATTCCCCGGAGATTGCGCAGCTGGCCAATTCTTTTGGCCATAGTAAATATATAAATTCAGAAATTTCCGATGACATGAATGATCTAACTCAAAAATTGATTCGTTCGAAAATAAAAGGAATGGTTGTAATTCCCAACGATTTCTCAACTAAGTTGGAGCAAAAACAATCCGCGGATCTCATGGTGATTGCCGACGGGGCGGAGGTCAATACCGCAACCCATCTGCAAAATTATATTCTGCAAATTTCTAACCAATGGCTTGCATCTAGTAAATATGCGCAACTTATGTCTCCGCAGATTGTGAATCCGCAAATTCGAACTTGGTACAATCAAGACTCTAACGGATATTATTTTATTTTGCCCGGGTCTATCGCTATCACAATGACTTTGATTGGAATTTTGCTTACGGCCTTGGTTGTGGCGCGCGAATGGGAACGTGGGACAATGGAATCTTTGCTCAGCTCGAACGTTACCCGAATGCATATCGTACTGGGAAAATATATCCCGTATTTTATCTTGGGAATGCTGTCGATGATTTTTAATTTGATACTGTGCATCGGCGTTTTTCGTGTACCTTTTCATGGCAGTTATTTGGTTTTGACTTTCGTTAGTTCGTTGTTTTTGTTTGCATCGATGGGAATCGGTTTATTGATTTCCACGGTATTGAAAAACCAATTTTTTGCGAGCCAGATTTCAATAGGAATAGGATTTCTTCCTGCGTTGCTTTTATCAGGATTTGTTTTTCCGATAGGTTCGATGCCCGAAATTTTACAGTACATTACGAGAATTCTTCCGCCACGATATTTTATCACTTTTATTGAAAGCGAATTTATGGCGGGAACAGTTCCGAGTATAGCGATAAAATCTTCTCTGTTTTTGCTGATTCTCGGAGTGCTTTTATTTTGGGCGGTTTACAAAAATACGGATATGAGGCTGTCAAATGATTGAAAAACTCAAAAAAATTCTCGCGTTGATCAAAAAGGAATTCATCATCACTTGGATGGATCCCAAAAGTCGAGGGATCATAATTGCGTTGCCGATTGTACAGCTGATTTTATTCTCATATGCCATCACAATGGAGGTCAAAAATATTGATGTAGTCGTCGTGGATCAAGACAATTCCACTGAGTCGCGCGAATTGATTTCTCGGTTTGATCTTTCTCCGCAATTTAGAAATATTTATCGAGTAGAAAATATGAAACAAATGCAAAACAAACTTGATAATAAAGACGCAAACATGGGACTGTATATTAACAATGATTTTTCGACAAATATAATTTCGCACACGCCAACCGATGTTCTGATTATTACTGACGGACGCCAAACGAATTCCGCGGCGATTGTCTCCGGATATGTATCGCAAATAGTTTCGGACTATAGTCAGGAAATCGCTCCCACGAATGGTGTAAAAATTAATGTCGTAACGCGAAATTGGTATAATCCGAATTTGGAATATCGATGGTTTATTCTGACGGTGATTGTCGCGATGTTGGCAGCGGTGATTACTCTAATTTTGACGGCATTATCGATCGCGCGCGAAAGAGAAATGGGAACTTTCGATCAGCTGATTGTCAGTCCGTTGTCCTCAGTCGATATTTTGGCAGGGAAAACAGTTCCGCCGTTGATTATCGCGATGGCCTTAACCTGTGTCATGACTTTTGTCGTAAAAATTTTTTTCGGAATGCCTTTTGAAGGTTCGATCGTCTTGTTTTTAATTTCAATGTTCGTATCGTTGTTATCGTTGGTTGGAGTTGGATTGTATATTTCATCGATTTGCCGAACTCAGCAACAGGCGATTCTCGGCGTGATAACTTTCATGATGCCGGCAGTGTTACTTTCCGGGTTTATTTCTCCAATCGAAGACATGCCGGTATTTTTACAATATCTGACTTTGTTGAATCCGATAAGATTTTTCATGGTCCTTACTCGCGGAATTTTTCTCAAAGGAATGAATTTCGCCGATGTTTCGATGAATCTGGTTCCACTGATTATCACCGCGACAATTACTCTTGCGCTGGCTTGCTGGAGTTTCAAGAAACGACAGAATTGAGCCGATCTTCCAACAAATATAATCCATTATAAAATAAACTGTGACAAGTCCTGGTGCTTAGCCAAGTGTCCGACTTTTTCTTCAACGTAAGAATCATCAATGGTAATGCGCTGATCTTTCATTTGATCCGCTTCGAAACTGATATCTTCCAAAAGTTTTTCGATTATAGTATGAAGCCGACGAGCTCCGATATCTTCTACATTTTTGTTGACGACAGCTGATAATTCGGCAATTTTCTTGATTCCGGATTCAGCAAAATCCACCAACACGCCTTCGATTTTTAAAAGTGCATAATATTGCTTGATCAAGCTGCTGTCGGTTTCTTTCAGGATTCTGACAAAATCTTCTTCTGTTAAATTTTTCAACTCGACTCGAATCGGAAGACGTCCCTGTAGCTCAGGAAGGAGGTCCGATGGCTTCGATACGTGAAACGCTCCTGATGCAATAAACAAAATGTAATCAGTTTTAACCGTTCCGTATTTTGTTGTTACCGAGCACCCCTCGATTAACGGAAGCAGATCTCTTTGAACTCCCTCTCTGCTAACGTCGGCACCGTTTGAATTTTTTGCACAAATCTTATCGATTTCATCAATGAAAACAATTCCATTCTGCTCGACGGCGAAAATCGCTTCCTTAATTATTTTTTCTTTATCGATTAGTTTATCGCTTTCCTCGACATTTAGAAGTTTTCGAGCTTCTTTTACCGTAACTTTTCGCGATTTCGTTTTATTTATTCCCAAGGCATTGTTCATCATGTCGGACAGATTCATCATTCCCACATGAGTACCCGGCATTCCGGGAATTTCGAAAGAATTACCCAAGGAAACATTGTCCTTAACATCGATTTCAACTTCTTTATCTTCGAGTTGATTTGATTGCAGCAACTTCCTGAATTTTTCTCGAGTCTCTGAAGCGGATTGATCGCCAACCAATGCGTCCAAAATACGCTCTTCCGTTTGAATTTTTGCTTTTTCCTCAACAAGAGCTTTGTTTTTTTCTTTAGTACGAAAGATTGCGATCTCTACTAAATCACGAATGATCTGTTCAACGTCTCGACCGACATATCCGACCTCCGTAAATTTCGTAGCTTCAACTTTTATAAACGGGGCATCCGCAAGACGAGCCAACCTTCGAGCAATTTCGGTTTTTCCGACACCTGTAGGTCCCATCATAAGAATATTTTTCGGCAAAATCTCTTCTTTGAGAGGACTTGGCACTTGTTGTCTTCTCCAACGATTTCGAAGAGCAATCGCAACAGCTTTTTTTGCTTCTTTATGCCCGACGATAAAACGATCCAATTCTGTTACGATTTGCGAAGGCGTTAACGATGTCATTGTTTATTCCTTTGTTATTTCGATTTTTTCAAGAACTACTGAGTGATTTGTGTATATGCAGAGATCTCCCGCAATTTTCATGGCTTTTCTTGCAATTTCTTCTGCGGTTAACGGCATATCAATTAGTGCGCGAGCTGCCGCAAGAGCGTAGTTGCCTCCCGAACCGATTCCTATAATTCCGTCAGACGGTTCTAAGACGTCACCCATTCCGCTGAGAATGAAAGAATGATCTTTGTCCGCAACAGCCATCATTGCTTCCAATTTGCGAAGATATTTATCTGTGCGCCAATCTTTTGCGAGGGATACACATGCTCGAGGAAGTTGTCCCGGATACTGGGCTAATTTTTCTTCCAGTCTCTCGCGCAAAGTGAAAGCGTCGGCAGTTGCTCCGGCAAATCCAACCAGAACATTTTCGGGAGACAAAAATCTTACCTTTGTCGCATTTGCTTTTACGACGCTATTTCCCATGGTGACCTGACCATCTCCCGCAATTACGACTTGATTACCTTTGCGTACCGAAAGTATGGTTGTTCCTCTCCACTCAATCATTTCACGTCTTCCTTTGATAAATCTTCAATAAAATTCAACAAGTATGGATCGCCGTAATTTGCCACTCCACTAAATCCCCATACAGGAACTGATTTTTTATCAAAGATGAAGCAAGTAGGGACAGCGTCTATTTTGTTGAAAATTTTTGGAGAGACGAATCTGAATTTGCGTAACGATTTGATTTTGTTTGTTTCGTAATAATTTTTTACGGCATCGTCACCCTCCGTTCCCAAAACCAAAGTGATAATTTTTACGTTTGAGATATTTTTTCCCGACAATTCATCCGCAAGCTTATCCAAATATTGAAAAACTTTTTCGCAATTCTTACACCATGTTGTGGTAAAAAATACAATAACAACGTTGCCTTTTAAATCTTTTAGATGAAAACCCTTAGAAGGAAATACATCATTGGTTTCTATACATGTAATTTCCAAATCCTCCAAATCAGGGAAATGGTTCCAGTAACCCGGATAATCTTTAAATGGTTTCTGGACACTGGAAAGGCTTTTCATAAATTCAGCTATTGCATCCTCAGAACTTTTTTCTTTATTTGGTTCCTGTTCAGTCTCAGTATTGATCTCTTTTGGTGAGGATGACTCTGTAATTTTTTCAGATTCGTTTTGTTCCGTTTTTGTATTATTTGATTTTGGAATAATCATCTCAATTTCAGATTTGATCTTTTCTAAAAGACTATTTTCTTTTGCGAAACAATCGTTATTGAATAACCAAAAGGCTACCAATATAAACAAAAATCTTGTACACTCACCAAAGAAAAACTTAGAGAACACATTCATGAAATACATCCATATTTTACTCATATTACTTTGTCTTTCAGCTTGCGGAAAAAGAAGTGACCTGATCCCGTCTGAAAAGGAAGATCCCTTGTATCCAAGGCAGTACCCTCAAGCAGAAACACGGATATAATATATATTAAATTCGCTGATAAATATACAAGGATTTAGAAAATAACTTGTAATGTCAGCTGTTCATCACCTCTTTTACCTTTCCGGCCAGTTCCTTAAGATTAAACGGTTTTGCGAGGAAGTGTACTTGTGAATTGTTGGCCAGTGAATTTCTAAAGCTATCTTCGGTATATCCCGATATAAATATAATCTTCATTTTCGGATTTAGCCCTTTTATGTGCTCCATGAGAGTAGGACCGTCCATTTTGGGCATGACTACATCGGTAATGACCAAATCAATGGTCGTCGCATTTTTCTGAATAAATTCAAGAGCAGATTCTCCATTGGACGCCTCTATAATTCGGTATCCTTTGTCACGCAAAGCTCGTGAACTGAACATTCTGACCGCATCCTCATCCTCAACTAACAAAATAGTTCCCGTTCCTGTGAGATCTGCATTCTTTTTTTCATTGGTAGTTTCCGTTGTTGCTTGTTCAGAAACATTTTCTGCAGAAACCATCGGGAAATATAAACTAAACTTCGTGCCAACTCCAAGCTCGCTTTCTACCGAAATAAAGCCTCCTGTCTGATTTACGATTCCGTACACAGTGGACAGACCGAGTCCTGTACCATGCCCTTTTTCTTTTGTAGAGAAGAACGGATCGAAAATTCGATTCAATAACTTCTCATCGATTCCTGTCCCTGTGTCCGTAATTTCAATCAACACATATTTCCCCGCAGGCATGGAACTTCCTCGCAAAAGTTTCGCCTCATGAGTTGTATATGCCTGGCTTTTTATAGATAAAGTTCCGCCATCTTTCATCGCATCTCTTGCGTTAACTGCTAAGTTGATAATTACTTGTTCAAATTGAATTTGATCGACTTTTATATATCCAACCTCGCGACTGTGAACCACTTTCAATTCAATTTTTGCACCCAGCAAACGTTTCAAAAGAGCGGACAGTTCACTCAGCATATCGGTGACGCTAAGTACTTTGGGTTGCATGGTTTGTTGTCTGGAAAATGCCAACAGCTGCCTTACCAGATTAGACGCTCTGTTTGCATTTTGCTTTATTTGTATAATATCGCTGAATGATTGATCGGACGGCAGATACTTTTCAAGCAGCAGGTCGCAATATCCGATCATTGCCGTAAGCAAATTGTTGAAATCGTGAGCAATTCCTCCGGCGAGTTGTCCGACCGCCTGCATTTTTTGAGACTGCACGAACTGTGACTGCAATTCTTTTTGCTTTGTGACATCAACAAAGTAGAGAACGAGCCCATCATTATCCTTATTCCTCTTTGATTCATCCAACTTCGAGATATAAATCATAATGGTTCTCGATTCCTGATTTTTGAATTTTATTTCAAAAGGAGAAACGGAGGTGCCGCTGGTATCGATCAGTTGATAAAGTTTTTCTCGAATAGTCTCTTTCTTTTCATCCGCGATATAATCCAAAAATGATGTTTTGTTTACTTCTTCGTTTCCTATAAGTGAGCGGAAAGTTCTGTTGGTTTCGCTGATAATTTCTGCTCCGTCGGTGATTGCTATTCCGACCGGAGCATCTTCGAAAATGTGTTCAAAGTACAGTTTTGTTTTTCCTAAGGCTTGAATCAGGTCTTCATTCTGTCCGACATCTCTCGATATTGAGAATATCCTCAATCCTTGTTCATTTTTAAAGATTTGTTTTATCAAAACTTCAACATTATCGCTGACAGAAGATTTTAATTTTATCTTAATTGGAACATTTTCAGAGAATTTCGGAAATTCATCTGCGACATTTTTTTCTCTGACTACAAATTTCGATAATGGAACATTTACGATATTTTGAATTTTTTCTCCAAGAATATATGAAAACGTTTTATTGCAAAAAACTATTTCATCTATCTCATTTAAGCAAATATATCCTTGATTTGAGTGATTTAATACATCCAACAAAAATACGCAACTGGTTTCCAGCGAATCGATTTTGTTATTCGACGGAGTCAGATCTACAATTGTCCAGGATGTAACGCCTCGATGGTCCGGAATAGGGGAGACAGAAATTCTCCAAAGAGCAAAACTGTCAGATTTTAAATCCATGGGAACATCGATATGGGATTGTTTCATATTGGATGCGGCTTGTTTCAATCTCGTTATCGCTTCTATAACCTGAGGATACTTGCTGAAACATATAGTAAAGTCTTCAATATTTCTGATTTTAAATCCTGAAAATAAATTTTGAGCAACCCGATTTATGAATAAGCATTTTCCGTTTTCCGCGAAGATAAAAAACGCAAAAAATGAGGCGTCAAATCCCCCTGCAATCATGTCGCGCTGAAATGAAACCAAACCGTTTTTTGATTGCATTTTTTTCATTTCGTTCAAAAAGGACAAGAAAATCATACCGATTACAATCAATGAAATTAAAGAGAAATAATTCTGTTCCCACAAAGAAAATATGACGGAAAAGAAAGCGAAAAACGAAAACAGTCCGAATAGTACAAATTGATGAAAACTCAACTGCTTTTTAGATAAAAACTGTTCTATGTCTACAAAAAAATTCATATCTTTCCTTTTTTCTCTTTTATTACAGATGCCACATACGAACCGAGTAATACCACCACAATAAATACCAAAGATTCCGGCGAGCCTATATGAATTACGTCAGCCAAAATCATTTTAATACCGATTGCACATAATATTATACTGACCGCATGCTTTAGATAATATAACCTGTTAATAATTTCCGAAAAAATTCCGTAAAGAGATCTTAAACCGATAATAGCAAATGCGTTGGATGTATACACGATATCTTTATGGGAAGTTATGGAAAAAATGGCGGGTATCGAATCAAAAGCAAATACGACATCACTGATTTCCACAAGAATCAATGCCAAAATTAATATAGTCATTTTCCATGATCCATTGTTTTGTTTTACGAAAAAATGACCTTTATGATTTAACTCAACACGATCGGAAAATTTTTTGAAAAATTTCATATCGACTACGGAGTCGTTTTTCTTTTTTAGTGACGCAATTCCGGTGTAGAGTAGGAAAAACCCGAAGAGCGATATTAAGAAATGGAATTTGTCTATTAATTCTCCTAAAACGAAGATCATTATGTATCTGAAAAACAACGCTCCCCAGATTCCGAGGAACAAGACCTTATGTTGATATTTGAAATCAATGTTGAACTTTGAAAAAATCAACAAAAATACGAAAATGTTATCCAAGCTGAGGGATTTTTCTATAAAATAGGCGCTCAGATATTCGTAAAATAACTCGATACTTTTGCTGTAACAGTAAACATATGCAGAGAACAAAAGGCCGACGGCTATCCAAAATATCGTCAATACTGTATAGGTCTTTGCGGATTGATTTCTCGATACGATCCAAAAATCAATCACGACGAAAAACAATATGAAACAGTTAAACGATAAAAAAGAAATCACAATAACCCTCTCAAGTCATTGTGATTATAAATAATTATAAAGATTAATATCAATAAAATATTAACAAAATTAATAAATATTTACATTAAAGATTAATTGATATAAGAATCCAATTTTTCCTTAACCCTTTCCACAGGTTTCTTTACTTTCCAACAGTAAAGACCGTACACATTCATGGAGAGATACGCCATGAACAGAGCTGCTTGAGCATAACATCCGTTGTATAAATCGTAGATAATCCAAAAGATATTTGCCATCATCCACACAAGAAAGCTGTACCATTTCTGTCTCGCATTCAAAAACGCTCCAGTTAAAGAAATACACGCAGTTCCCCAACCTAACAGTTCTATTTTCGAACAAGAACCCAAAATATTAATCAGCGAATTAACTCCCAATAAATCTAAAATGTTTTGTAATATACTCATAATCTTCTCCTTTTTACTTACAATTTGCAAAGCTCCGCCACAACAATGCTTGAAAACAACGTTCACGAATAATCTCATAAACGTACAGAAACTTTGCAAAAACCTATCGCTTAAATTCTATCAAAATGGATCGCGAAGGTCTAGGTTTACTGATTTTCAGGCATTTTGGAGACCAATTGCTTATACCAAAGTAGTTTTTTATACCGCATATAAATGACAATACAATTGACTATTCCTGAAATAGGTATCAAAACATAAGCTGGACGTATTGATGTTAATGTGTTAGTTAAATACATAACAGCTACGGGAATCACGACCAAGCCCCACAGAGTTGAGATGTCCAAATATGTTGGAAATTTTGTATCTCCCCCCGAGGTTAAGAGTCCACAGTATAAATAGAATATACTATCCGTCAGCAAAATTAAAAATAAACTTGTGAAAGTAAATTTAAGATCAGGGATTAAATGGGTAATTCCACCTTCAGCTTTATCCAAAAAATGAATCATTATTTCCGGAAAAAATACCAAAGGAATTGAATAAATTGCGCACAATACATAGTTTGCTTTTAAAAATTTCTTCAAGAGACTTTGTATGGTTCCAAGTTGCCTTTCCCCGATTAAATTTGCTGATAAAGCTGAAAGGGCTCTGGATGTTCCGTCCGCGAAAAATATAAATGCCATCCAAATTCCCATTATAAAGGACTCAATAGTGGCGATATCCTTGGATGCATTAATGAAGCAAGTAAAAATACAAAACCATCCTAATAGATTGAGGAATTTTCCAAGGGATATCGGAAATCCGATTTTTAAACAATCAACAAACAAATTAGGTCTGAATTTACAATCTAGCGTCCTAAATTTTGTTCGATTGTTTTTATTAAAAAATACTGTTGCGAATATAATATCAAATATTATTTCAACCGATATAGTTGCAATGGCAGCGCCTTTAGCTCCCATAGGATCGAATAGTCCCTTAACGCCGAACACAAGCAGGTAATCTAACGCAACATTCACCAAATTTCCGACTAAAAAGGTAAAAATCACTATGTAACTTTGTTTTCTTCCGATAAAAAAAGAGGACAAAGCAATTGAAATTACGTGAAATCCCGCGAAGGACAACAATATTCTCGTATAAGCCAGACCTTCTTCTTCCAAATATTTTGGGAAGATATTGAAATGGTCGCAAAATACTGCCATAGGAATAAAAAATAAGAAAGACGCAAGTCCGAGATAAATCATCTGCCAGGGAGCGCGGGCTGTTTTATCGAATTCTTTAATTCCGTTGTATTGTCCAACGAATACTGTGGCAATTTGGGCTATACTGGTAAAAATAAAAGAGATCGTTGTATCGAAATTTCCGCCGAGACTGGCGGCATTCATAGAATCTAGCGAGTATAGTCCGAGAATAGTTCGATCTGTAACGAGCATCAAATTTATGGATAATGACGCGAGAACCAAGGACAACGTAAACTTTATCAGCTCTTTGTTTTTGTATACGTCTGTGCCCTGCATATTTTCCTCTCATAACCAAGGTGAATTTATCAAATTAGAATCTAAGTAACAATTCTACATGACATGCTTTGAAAAATTATTTAGAATTAAGGGAGTTGTTCAGTGGTTAAAATAAGTGGATTCAAAATGAAGTTGTCAATTGTCGGGATTACTGGAAGGATGGGTCAAGAGGTTTCGAAGTTGTTGAAACCGGATGAAGTAGTTGGAGGTATTTCGAGCGGCACAACCGAGGAAGAATTCGAAAAGGTAATAAAAAATTCTTCTGTCGCCGTGGATTTTTCCGCTCCTGTGGTTTCGATAAAAGCGGCCGGCTATTGCGCCAAACACAATATTCCTCTTGTTTGTGGAACGACGGGTTTTTCCGATGAAGAATTCAAACAACTAAAATCTTTCGCGGAACACACTCCGATTCTCTATGCTAGCAATTTTAGCATAGGAATTTTTTTGATGTCTAAGTTAATTCGGATGAGCGAGAAAGTTCTGGATGATTTCGATATTTCGATTATCGATCGGCACCACAACAAAAAAAAAGATAAGCCTTCAGGGACGACTCTGTTTTTGGCATCTCAGCTAGAAAAAATACCGCAGATAGTTTCGCTGAGAGTAGGGGGAGTTTCCGGCGATCATATCTGCAGTTTTACGGGAGAAGATGAGGAAGTGACAATATCTCACAGATCATTTTCTCGCAGAGTATTTGCTTCGGGAGCAGTTAAGTGCGCTTTTTGGTTGGTGTCACAGAAAAACGGATTCTATTCTCTGGAGGATTACTTGGGTGCAAAAAAATAATATAGGGGAGATTTGTAAAATTCTCTCAGAAACAATAAAATTCCCGAAAAGTGAGTTGAAAAGCTTTTCGGACTATTCTTTTTTGATGGCTGTTGTGATGTCAGCCCAAACCACAGACGTTCAAGTTAATAAAGTCACCGACAAGTTATTCAAAAAATATAAAACCATCGATGATTTTCTGAATTTGGGAGAGAAAAATCTTGCAAAGGAAATTTCTTCCATCGGACTTTATCGAAATAAAGCGAAAAACATAATTGGCCTCCTGAAAATTTTGAAGGAAAAGTATAATGGGCGTGTACCGAATTCTCGAGAAGCCCTGGAGTCGTTGCCCGGAGTAGGACGAAAAAGTGCGAATGTCGTTTTAAACGAATTATTTGATCAGCCGACCATCGCCGTTGATACTCACGTTTTGAGGCTGACGAATATAATGGGAATTTCAACAAGTAATAATCCGTTGCAGGTCGAAAAAGATTTGGAAGAGGTTATTCCTGAGAAATACAAGAAAAATATCAGCAACTATTTGGTATTGCACGGGAGATATGTTTGCAAAGCCAGAAAACCGGACTGCGATCACTGCCAAATTTCCGAAGTTTGTCCTAAAATTTTCAAAAAGTAATTATATTTTTACCTGAATCTAATAAACTTCCTATATGGGATCTTGGAGATAGCTATGCTTTGTAAATCATCAACCGAAAATTCACAGGATAATTTTTTGTTTGTTTTTTTTAATGGATTTGGTTCGGATTATAAATATTGGGATGAAATGTTACCCTATTTTTCGAATTACGGATATGTCTTGCTTTCCGAAAACTATTTCGATAATCCCGAAGATTATGATGAGAAATATCTAAGAAAAATTTTTGAAGGAAAAAGATTGGTTGGGGTAGGGCATTCACTAGGCTATCACAAACTTTGCGATTTAAATCAAAAATATGATTTTTTTAATTTAGAGAAAATTGTATCTGTCGAAGGATTTTCTCAATATCTCGGAAGCACAGAGCCGACACGCACTATCAGAAAATTTTTCTTGGATTTAATGGAAAACAGTTATACGTATTTTCCGAAAATTACTTTATGCAATTTTATGGCAATGTGCGGAGCTCCGATGATGGCTTTGCCGCCTCAACTAAATCAGGAATTATTGATGAAAGATTTGAATTTATTATATTCTGGAATAGAGAGCCCCCAAATTCCTCATTTGGTTCTTTCCAGCTTGGACGATTGGGTTGTTCCGTTCAACATAGTTGAGGATAATTTCAAAAAATTAGATGATGTGAGGATAATTTACACTGTTGGAGCGGGGCACTTGCTGGGAATGAAATTTCCCCAATATGTAAGTTGGGAAATTCAAAAATTCGCGGCTCAGTGATGAAGTTCAGCGATTTTTTTCTATATATCTCATCATATTAAAGTATCCGGCTATACAACCGAGTATCAAAAATATTACTAGAAACAAAGGAAAGCACTGAACTTTTTTATCGATAAAAATCCCGACAAACACTCCCACAATAATACAGGATGTGAATTCCAGTCCGCAATTTATAGATTTTATTAAACAGTTTCTCTTATCCATACTAGGAGTTTATCACTTTATCAAAAATTTCCGAAGATTGATCTTCAGGGGCTGATTTTTCTTCTGGTACACCATGCAGAGGTAAGGAACAAATAACACTGGTACATCTTTCCACATCGTTGAACGCTGTATGCAACGACCCGCCATGCATTTCCAGAAGAGATCTAACTAGCGGCATACTAATATTATTCGAATCGGAATTTATAAAATTCACCGATTTACTGTTTGATCTCTGGAAGATTTTTCTGCTCGGGCTCGGATCACGGTATTTTTCTCCGTTATCGGTGATAATAATCTTTACATGTTCATTATCGGTTGTCAGACGCAGAGAAACCTTTCCGTTAAGAGAACTGAATTGTATCGCATTGATTAATACATTGAATATAGCTTGCTTAATCCTGATTTTATCTCCCTTGTAAATGAGATTATCATCGTCGTAATTTCTAACTATATCGATATTTTTCTCTTGCGCTCTCTTGGATATGCTTTCTATCACTTCTTCCAGGGTATCTTTTAAGGAAAATGATGAAATATTCAATTTTTGCTCTTCCAAGTCTATTGAAACCATCTCCATGAGATTGCCGATCAATTCGTTCAACTGATTTGAGGAACTTAAAATATATTTGCAATATTCTGTTTGTTTTTGATTCAAGTTTCCGAAATATTGATTTAATAACAATTCTGCGAATCCGATTACGGAGTTTAATGGTTCTCGCAATTCTATGGATATCCCTGAAATCAGCTCAAATCTTAAGGTTTGAGAAGTTTTCAGCAGCACATTCTTTTCCATAATGGCTTGTTCTACGTTGTAGGTATCTGTGATATCCATAAAACTATGCATATGGGCTCCATCAGGTAATGGAGTATAGGTAAATAAAATTACTGAATTATCTTTTTTAATTAATTTTCCTGTTTTATTGATTCGGTCCGTAAAATTACTTACCGCATTTGCGCGAAATGCCTCCCAATCATCTCCGTAGTCTAATTCCGGTTTCATTTTATCCAAAGTCTCCGACAAATGGATTCCTTTTAACTCTTCTGTGGATACATCTGTCAGATTCCAAACTTTGAGGAATGCCTGATTTACAATTTTTAATCGGTTGTCGCTTCCGTAAACCATGATTCCTTCATAAAGGTGATCCAAAGTTTCTTTTTGAACGGCTAATAAAGTATTATTTTTCCGCTGAAGTATGAGTGAATCGGTGACGTCTTCATATATAAATATCAATCCACCTAAAGGATAAGGAGCGACAACTACACGCAGGCTTTTTCCACTTGGTAGGTGTAATAATTCTTGTATTGGTGAAGTTATGGATGTAAACAGGGCCAATTGCTCTTTTTTGAATATTTGAAAATCGGCATGTTCCGGAATTTGTCTATTGTTCCGTCTTTCTTCAAGAATCTCACTGTATGTAGGTTTCGAATGCAGCCAGGATGACTCTAATTTCATTAGTCTTTGGTAAGTACTGTTAAAGAAAGACAGCCGTGTGTCTTCCCCGAAAACAGCAATGGCAGTAGATAAATTTTCTAAGACTTCATGATTTGCTGTAACTATTTTATCAATATTTGAAGAGAGATCTTCCTCTTCGGTGATATCCTGGGCGTATCCGATAAATTCGTCATTAGCCGCTGGAGATTCATTGATTGAAAGTTTCCTTCTAACTCCGTCTATAACCGCAAACTGTGAAATTTTTTGAGGTTTTCGACTCTTTTTTACATGTTCGGCCAAAGAATGTCCTTGACCAAAAATGGATCCCGGGATTAACGGAATGTTGTTCAACAAAACTTTTTCAGGGGAAACATTTAGAGAATCAGCATAAGCTCGGTTGCAATATGTAATTTCCAGATTATTGTTGCGCCTCCATACTTGAATAGGAATCGTATCGAGCATTTCCTTCAAGGAATTAATTTGCTCCTGAGCAGAGAACAAATCATTTTCAATATTGCTTACGATGTTGAAGGTTTCCGTAATATTCTGACACCACAAAATAACGGTTTCTAGCCCCCCGATTATCATTCTCGATCCGATGACCTTAATGTTTTTTTGATCTAAAGTAGAAACGTTTAATTCGAAAGATTGACCGTTCTGTTTTAATTTGTTAAACGCGACCGATAAATTTTCGGAATCCTTTTCAGTTAAGAGTGAGACTATATCCTGAAAGAGTATCGCGGAATTCCCCTTGAAATCGAAGATTTCCTTGAATTTTTTGGACGAATTTATATATTCATGATTTTTATTCCATGCAATCCATCCATCAAAGTTAGAGGACAAAATTGCCTGATAATGACAAAGCAGGTCTCGATATTTGGCTGAATCATATTTTGCTTCATAAAGTCCGTACAAAAGACTTACTGCTGAAATCAACATTGCGGATATAGTTAAAACTTGAGAACCCGAAAAAATTAAGAAAATTGTACCGAGCAGGACGAATATTACACCACAGAGATCAATCTTTGTCCAAGTTTTCATCAAACTTACTCTCTTACATAACGTCATAATATTATGACTATAACAACAAAGAAAAATCAAGGAATTAATTAATATTTTATTAAATTTATATATTAGTCAGGTCAACTGTTCCGATGTTTATATATGGAAAAACACTCCAATTTAAGTATAACACCTTGAAAATTTTGGCTTTTTTAGATTTTTTCCATTTTCATTCTGCAGAATTTTTTTCAGAAATCATCTTCAAGTTTTCCGGAACCATATTTTTTACATACAGTCCAGGCGCGTCCCTCAAAAATTTTTTGATCGCAGGCGGCATTATCATATCTCCCAACATCGGTTGTATCCATTCAAACCAATCATTCCACCAAGATCCTTGAATTTCTCGCGCTGTATCCATCCATTCCTGAGCGGTCTCGACGATTTTATCATTTACCCAATAACAATACTTATTTCTTGCCGGGGGATTAACTACTCCCGCTACATGTCCTGAGCCTCCGACAACGAACCGAATGTTGCTGTTGAACAATTTCATACCGTCGAAAGCTGCTTTCCACGGAACAAGATGATCTTTTTTCATCGAGATCATGTAAATAGGCGTTTTGACCAAGCTCAAATCAATAGGAACCCCAAACATTTTTACAGTTCCACTTTTTAAGAGATTATCTCGGTATAAATCGTGCGAAAGAAAAGTCTGCATAGCTTTTGTCAGGTTTGTGGAATCGGAATTCCAAAACAAAATCTCATGAGCTTTCGGCTTTTCACCCAACATATAGCTATTTATGAAGTAACGCCAAATCATATCTTTAGCTTTCAGGGCGCTGAAAGTATTGTACATGACACTGCCATCCAGAACTCCTTTTTCTTTCATCTGGGCGGTGATAGCTTCCAGATAGTTACCGCTCATGAAAACGGCCATGTCTCCTGCATTTTTGAAATCCAGTAAAGTTGTCATCAAAGTTGCCGACATTATATTTGCTTTGGGCTTTCTTTTGCAGAGAGGATGAGCTAAGTAAGCCATAAGACTGGAAATTAAAGTTCCGCCGACACAATATCCCACGGTATGAACAGATTTTGATTTTGTAATTTCGTAAATCTTATCAAGGGAGTCCATGATTCCGCTAAATGCATAGTCCGCGAAGGTTACATCCCTGTATCGCTTATCTGGATTTACCCAGGATATCATAAATACGGTAATTCCTTTGTCTAACAACCACTTTACGAAAGAAAATTTATCGGTTAAGTCCAAGATATAAAACTTATTGATCCATGGCGGAACAAATAACACAGGAACAGCATGAACTTTATCTGTCGTCGGAGAATATTGAATCAATTCAATAATATCGTTTTGAAAAATAACCTTTCCCGGAGTTGCTGCAACGTTTTCTCCTATATTGAACGTTTCCTTATCGTTCGTGGTGATAGATCCGTTATGTAGATCCTGCAAAAACATCTCTATTCCCTTTTTGAAATTTTCTCCTTGCGAATTAAAAGTTTCCTTCAAAACTTTCGGATTCAAAAAGGGGAAATTATCCGGTGACATCATATCTATATATTGTTTTAAAAAAAATCTGGCATTGTGCATAAGTTGCGGATCTATATTCTCAAAACTATCTAGGGTATCCAGCATCCACGAAGAGGTAGTATCGTAAAACTTTCGGGCGAAAAGCATCATGGGATTATTTTCAAAAGCATTATCTTCGAATTTTTCATTTTTGGCGTTATATTCTAGATCGATGCAGTTCTTATCTTTGGAACATACTTCTTTAACAAAAGACTTTTGCAACTCGATTAATCTGTTCAATAAATCTTGCTGCGAATTTTCAATTTTTTTCGGCTGACCTGCCATTTGTTCTGCGACCTTCAAAAAAGCAAGCATCGCAATCTGAGGATTCAACACCGCAAATTGAAATAAATCAAAATTGTTAAACGAAGATTCATTATTCGGTACAAAATGTTCCATAGATGTTCCTCTTACCGTACGCAATAAAAATACAATAAAATATGTTAAAAATATATAAAAATTAAATAAAAAGACAGTGCGATATGGCATTCGGTATTTTAAATTACTCTTCCGTCAAAGTCTGAATGGAAATCGCAAAAATTAAGATAGATACAAAACTAAAAACCTTTGTTGGTTGTATTGTGTATGTTCATCTATATCTTGGAAAATGATGAAATATGAGATATATTCGACCCCGTAAATTATAGGGAAATAAGTATGGGATTTAATTGCGGAATTGTCGGACTTCCGAATGTGGGAAAATCAACTTTGTTTAATGCGATAACTCAAACAAACGCCGCGGAAGCGATGAATTACCCTTTTTGTACGATTGAGCCGAATGTCGGACGCATCGGAGTTCCGGACCCTCGTTTATACAAGTTAGCCGGAATGGTGAACAGCGAAAAAATTATACCTACGCAGATTGAAATTGTTGATATTGCGGGATTAGTGAAGGGAGCCAGTAAAGGGGAGGGGCTCGGAAATCAATTTTTGGGGCACATAAGAAGTACCGATGCCATTTTGCACATTGTTCGGTGTTTCAATAGTTCGGATATAACTCATGTCAGCGGCTCTGTGGATCCTATCCGCGATATTGAGGTTGTCGAGACAGAATTGATGCTTGCCGATCTCGAAAGTTTAAAGCGGAAAGAAGAAGGGATCGCGAGAAAAAATAATCCGGATTTGGCTGTTGAAAAACAATTTTTGAAAAAATCTATAGATTGGTTGGAATCGGGAAAGCTCCTCTGTCAGTTGGAGTTGACTGAGGAAGAGGAGATTTTCGCAAATACCATACAACTTATAACGCGAAAACCTATCCTTTATGTGTGTAACGTTTCCGAGAGCGATGTCGTTTCAGGAAACGGGTATACAAAAGAAGTTGAAAAATTCGCAAAGCAACGAAATTCATCTGTGGTCATGATCTCGGCAGCGATCGAGGCAGAAATTGCTCAAATTCAGGATGAAGGAGAAAAGCAGGAATATATAGAATCTCTAGGTCTTTCGGAATCGGGATTGGCAAGAGTGATCCGAGGCGGATATGATCTTCTGGGATTGCTTACCTTTTTCACTGTCGGTCCACAAGAATCTCATGCTTGGACAACTTACCGTGGAGCTAAAGCGCCGACAGCTGCTGGAGTAATTCATAGTGACTTTGAGAGGGGGTTTATTTGCGCGGAAACTATCAGTTACGATGATTACATAGCCTGTAACGGAGAGCAAGGAGCAAAGGCAGCGGGAAAGATGCGTTTGGAAGGAAAAGATTATGTAGTTAATGACGGAGATATTTTTCATTTCAGATTTAACGTCTAATTGTGATACAATTCAGACAGATGAGGGGTGCTTGATATGTTGCCGAATGTGCTTACGTTGTCGCGAATATTTTCGATTCCGTTTATAGTTGCTTGCTTTTATGTGGATGGCTTTTTTTCTCACCTTATCGCAACAATTTTGTTCATTATTGCTTGTGCGACGGATTTTTTTGATGGATATCTGGCCCGGCAGTGGAAGCAGGTTTCAGCGTTCGGACGCTTTTTAGATCCTGTCGCGGACAAATTGTTGGTTTCGACGATTTTGCTTATGCTTTCGGGGGTTGGAATTATCAGCGGAATTCATCTCATCGCGGCAACTATTATTTTAGCGAGAGAAATAATTGTTTCGGGCTTGAGACAGTTTATGGCCGAAATGAAGGTCAGAGTTCCGGTCACTCGGTACGCAAAATGGAAAACCGCGATGCAGATGTCCTCCATAGCTTGTCTGTTGTTCTCCGCGATGTTTCCCGAAACACCGACAATACACCAGTTAGGGTTATTTTTGCTGTGGATAGCTGTATTCATGACCGTATTCACGGGGGTTCGCTACATGAAATTCGGTGCGGTTAAAATCGCAAATGAAATGGAAAATCAGGATTAGTTTTAGGGAAAAAAATGGCCAATTGTCGGAAGTATTCAAAGCAGGATTTTGCAGGACTCAGAGAAGCGGGAAAGCTTGCTGCTCATATTTTGGATTATATCACACCGTTCGTGCAAGCAGGGGTAACAACTGCGGAATTGGATCATCTTTGTCATGAAGAAATCTTGCGAAATGATGCCATTCCTGCTCCGCTGGGGTATAACGGATATCCGAAAGCGACTTGTATTTCCCTGAATCATGTAATTTGTCATGGCATTCCATCGGCTAGAAAATTGGTAAAAGGTGATATCCTAAATATTGATATTACCGTAATTTTAGACGGGTGGTACGGTGACACCAGTCGCATGTATATTATCGGGAAACCTTCAGCCAAAGCGATGGAATTAATTGATGTCACGTATAACTCTCTAATGATGGCGATAGAAGCTGTAAAGCCGGGTATAAAATTAGGAGACATTGGTCATATTATCCAATCTTACGCAGAAGAAAATAAGTTTTCGGTTGTGAGAGATTATTGCGGTCACGGTATCGGACGAGTGTTTCACGATGAACCGATGGTGTTGCACTACGGAAAACCGGACACGGGGTTAACTTTGGAAGTCGGCAATGTCTTTACGATCGAACCGATGATTAATGTTGGCGGGTATAAGTCGCGTCTGCTGGGGGACGGCTGGACGGCAATTACGGCGGATCACTCTTTGTCGGCACAATTTGAGCATACTATTGGAGTTACCGAAAACGGCTGTGAAATATTTACGGAGTCTCCTATGGGATTAACTAAACCTCCCTATGGTACGGAAGCAAAGAAAAAATGAGCTCAGTCAGCTTTTATTCAGATTTTTCTTCAATTAGTGCCTGGTGTAGAACAGATACTCGAGTGCAATCCAAGATTTTCAATATTTCTGATGTAAAGCTAGAACTAAATACGGGTCTGGAACTTTGATGAATAATATGTCCCCTTACTTTTTCTATTGGCCATGAAGTTTGAACGGTTGTCTTTGGCTGATGAGAGATAGTTACATTAACATCAGAAAACAATTTGTAAAGTTTTTTATCTGACGTTTTCATCTCGATTGTTACGCCGTTAATGCCAAACAGTTCCGTTTTTTGGGACCAAGGAGTCGGACCTTTATACTCATAGATCTTCCCTATTGGCGAGACTTCAATTTCGTTGTCTTGAAATCCCGCAGATTTGAGTTGCTCTATTACATATTTACGATTTTTGTTTACATCATCAAGTAGTTTTTCTTTACTGCTGTAATCTCTATAATCCTGAACAAAATAAATATGACAAGTGTTCCACTTGAAGATCGAGGAAATTAAATCTATTCGCTTTGAAAAGCTTGGAATTTCCGCTAAATGACTCCATTTGCATACATCTTTTACGCGCCAATCTAAGAATAAAAACGAGGCCAAAGCTAACGCTGACACTCCTCCAATTACGATGCCGACCAGCCCCTTTTTGATTTTAAATTTAGTGTGTTTTCTTTCGTTTTCCATAAACTTTTTTCCGGACTAGGCTAAACTACCGAAAATTTGTTTTATTTCGTTTCCGATGAATTCCGTGCGAATAATCTTCTGCTCACGCGTCTTCAAATTACGAATTATCGCTTTGCTGTCCAGAATCTCTACCTCATTAGCGATCAAAACTATATTAATTCCTTTTTTGTTTGCATACGTAAGTTGCGCTCCGAGAGGCTTGTCCTGCAAATAAGTCTCTGTTTTGATACCCAAAGCTCTGAATTTATTGGCAAGCTTCATGTAATACGGCACCAAACTCCTGTCCTGCACAGTGATTAACAGATCTGCAGTGGATTTCTTATCAGTACTGATCAAGCCTAACTCAATGAGTTTAGGAACCAATCTGGAAATTCCGATAGTAGCCCCGACTCCTGGATATTTTTTTGAATTTCCCAAAGTCGTACTCAGATCGTCGTAACGTCCTCCTCCTGCAACGCTTCCAGTGTCCTTGATGTCATCAAAAACGGTTTCAAAAATCGTTCCGGTATAATAGGTAAGTCCTCGTGCCAACCGGGTACTGATTTTCAGACGCTCGTTCGATAATCCCAGCCTTCTCAGGATTTGCACTACTGTGCTTAATTCTTCCACTCCTTGCGCAAATTCCTCTCCCAAGCTAAGAGACTGAAGCCAGTTCAAAATCTCTTCCATACTTCCTCTCTGATCGGCATCCAGAAAGGTTTTTATTTTAGAAAAATCTTTTTCGTTATTGAGAAGTTCTATCATTCCCGACTCAAATTCTTCCGGAGAAATCTTTTCCGATTTATCCACTAAACGAATTGCATCAATCAATTTGTTTTGTCCGACCAATTTTGAAAAAAATCCCGTCAAAATCTTGCGATTATTTATTTTTGTGTGGAAGTCCGGGACTTTTAGGGTAGATAACGCCCAGGTAACTAGCGAAATAATTTCCGCGTCGTGATCAATGGAAAGCGTTCCATCTCCGATTATATCGACATCGCACTGATAAAATTGGCGATATCTTCCATACTGAGGTCTTTCCCCCCGCCATACTGGAGCAATCTGATAACGCTTGAACGGAAATATTAACTCTCCCGCATTTTGGGTAACGTATCTGGCTAAAGGAACCGTTAAATCAAATCTCAATCCCAAATCTTTCTTTGAGTTTTTATCTGCTAAACGATAAAGTCCGTAAATTTCGTTATCATTTCCCTTTGCAAGAAGCACATCTACCTTCTCAACGGCAGCGGTTTCCATCGGCACAAAACCATATAACTCAAAATGATCTTTTATCGATTGCATAACTCGGTTAAATACAATCTGTTCATTCGGAAGAAATTCAGGAAATCCCGAAATATTCGCTTTCATAAAAACTCTCCAAAGTACGACAAGGACTAATTTACACTAAAAGAGTAAAAAAATCATTAATTATCATTTAAATTGTCGGGCATGTATCGAAATTTCGGATTTTCAAACATTACGGCGGGAGCTTCTGTTGCCCGGCGCTCCCGAACCGCGTCTACTTACCTTTGATTAGGCTGCCAAAGCTACCGCATCAAAGTTGTCGTTGCATGCGAATAAATTATCGTTCGCATTTATATTTATTGGTTTTATAACGGAAACCACTCCGAATGAAAGCCATGCCTTTCAGCCCATGTCGAATCTATTCACTCCCATAAACCTGGTGGAAGTGTCGGGCTCCGCCCCCGAGTCCACAGTACCTATTACTCACGACGTTTATCATCATAGTTATTTTTAACGTTCTTATTATAACATTTTTTGTATATATTTCAAATTTTTTCGAAAAATTTTACTAATTTATCAATTTGTTGCAGAGATTCATTATGAGTCAGAACTTTTGTTTTCGCTCCTATTTTTTTCAAAATTTCGGGATGAGAAAAGAAATCTCGACAAAGAGAAACTATGTCTTTAGAAGATTTTACTTCAAATCCTACTTGATTTTTCAGAATAAGATCACGCACCTCCATCGCATTATCCATATATGGACCAAACAATACGGGCTTCCCGAAAACTATAGGTTCGTATATGTTATGTCCGCCTATTGGAACTAAAGACCCTCCGACAAAGGTAACATCAGCCAGGCGAAAACATGTTCCAACTTCTCCGAATGTATCAATCAAAATTATATCTGTGTTTGTCGACGAAAGTTGAGATCGTAATTGATAAGTCAAATGATATTTATCGAAGAGTTTTTTAATTTCTGAGATTCGATTGAGATGTCGAGGAACTATCACCGTAACTAAATCGAATTCTTTCTTTAACTCTCGATGAGCTTTGAGAATTTCGGCTTCTTCCCCGCCGTGAGTGCTGGCTGCGACCAATACTTTTTTATTTTTACAAATTTTTTTTAATTTCAAAAGTAATTCATCATTGCAGGGCAGGGGAGAATTTGCATATTTCAGATTATCCATCTTAAAAACATTCTGATCCGAAAAAAACTTAAATCTTTTTTCGTCCAATTCGGATTGAGCAAGAATTCCTGTGAATTTTTTCAATATCGAGGAGAAAAAGTTTTTTAAATATGACCATCTTTTGAAAGATCTCGGAGACAATCGTGCATTTAATAAGAACAAAGGAATATTCCTTTTGTACAATTCATCTACGGTATTTGGCCAGATTTCTGACTCCAGAAAAAAGACCTTTTTCGGCTTCCAATAATCCAAAAACTTTTGAATCCATCTCGGATTGTCGGCAACTGAAAACTGATGAATACATCCGTTAATATACTTAAGTTTTGATTCCAAAATTTTTGCGGATGTGACAGTAGTTGTGGTCAGAAGGATATTTGTTTTCGGATTTTGTTCTTTTAAATGTTTTATGTAGGTCAGTGCTGCAGTGGATTCTCCGATACTTACGGCATGAATCCAAATTAACTCACCGTCCGGTCGAGGGTTATTCGATTGTCCGAAATGATTTCGAACATTTTCCCAATTATCTTTTCCGTATAAACATCGAGAATAGAAATATAGTTTCAGAATCGGAGATAGCAGATATAACAATGTTTTATATAGCTTATCCAATTAACACCTGATGCGCTTTTTGAGAACATTCATTGATTTTCGATTCGACATAGGAACAGGCTTCTTCTTCAGTCATATCTTTGAGATCAGACCATTTTATCGGCTTTCCCCAGACCATAACTCCTCTGTTGAACGGCCAAGACAAAATGAACTTATCCCACGAATTAAATTGATAATATCTCTTGACGCAAAAACTGAAAGGCAAAATATCGGTTTTTGTCAAACGAGAAATCACCACCGTTCCTGGAGCCAATTTATGCCGCGGTCCGCGGGGACCATCCGGAATAATTGCAACATATTTTCCGTTTTTTATAAGCTTAATCAAATCGCGAGCGGCCTTTACTCCTTTGCCGGTAGATCCGTATACAGCCGGCATATTGAAGTGCTTTACGACTTTCGCAATCAGCCGACCATCCTTGTGGTTGGAGGCCAAAACATGCAAGGGATGTTGCTTCCAATGCCAGACGCAAGGAGCCAACATAAGACGATCATGCCACAAGCTTACAAGGAAAGGTGTTTCGTTTTTGTGATATTCGCAAGGAATTTCGTCTCCAATTATGGTCCATCTTGTTGTTGAATAAGAAAATCGCATAAAAAAAGATAAAATCCAAGCTACGATATTTTCAAACTTTTCGTTTTCCAGCCACTTTTTCGTAACAGGAAGCTTTTTTAACACGAAATTCCTCAACTAAATTCCCTTATCACAAACGTAAACCTTCTCGTCCGGATCCCCCCAACTCAGCTTTATCAAACAAAACTATCTTGTAAAAAACTGTTTTGCTTTTTCCGCAAATCCTTCTCTCTTTGGCTGTGGAAGAGAAGGGGGAACGAAACTTTCATGCAAACATATTATCCAATTCCCCTTAACTTGGCTCAGATCATCGATTTCTTTAAACGCTAAAAAAGGAGTTTCTCTCAAACAATACATCTTGTATCGAAGCTCTCTCAAAGTTTTCTCAATCTCTTCTATGGAAGCATCACTGGCCTCTAAAGAATTTTTATTAATACCAACGATCAGAGCAGGACGGTATTCCTCTATAGTATTTCTAGCTCCGTTCAAGGCTTTTAGCTCACTGCCTTCAATATCCATCTTTATAACATCGATACGGTTGAGATCTTCCTTTTCAACAAACGCATCCAAGGTCGTGGAATCTACTTCCTCAGTCTGCACTTTTTCAATTCCTCTGTTGCTGAATTCGATTCCCAGTGTATTTAATGCACTGCGTTCTTCCGGAGCAATAGAAATATTTACCTTTCCGATCTTATCAGAAATCGCCAACCGATAGACATTGACATTATCCAATCTGTTGAGATTGACATTATCCACTAATCTCAAAAAGTCTCTTTCGCTTGGCTCAATAGCGAAAACTTTTCCGTCTTCTCCTACTACTTTATCCATCAAGAGAGAGCAATATCCCATATTTGATCCTACGTCGAAAAACACTCCTTTTGTCGGCAGTAGTGCCTTTATCGCAACAACCAAATTTGGATCATAAATACCTCTTACAAATATGGACCTGAAAACCTCATTTTTAGGATAAATTCTCAAGCGCAAACCGTCGACCCACTTCATTACGACAGGTTTTTTCAAGCTTATATACTGCCACCATCTCTTCCATTCATTTATGGAAAACGCCGTATCTCCGGAATACCTGTTCCAGCCGTTAACGGGAACTAACTTATCATAGGCAGGAGCTTCTACAAGTTCATCTTCTTGTGAGACAGACTCTGTTTCCGAATTTACGTGATCCTCGGCAACAACACTAAAAGACAAGGATGCCAACACACCCACAACACAACCACACTTCAACAAATTCAACATACAAACTCCTTTTTTGTATACTTTAGATATTCTTCGAAAATAAAACAAGTTTTTTATCAATCATTGATTTATTTTTCTATGATTCCATTTATATTATCCTACTTATACATCTTCGAAGCAGATAAAAATACGCTGTGCAAAATTGTTATTGCAAATAAATCAAACATATGATACAAATTTGACTAGTCATATAGTTTTTGTAGTTTTAAATTTAGTTGTGTTTTTTTTGCAGATGGTCTGTGTACAGGTCATTGAGCGAGGAAGGTCGCATTTGCGTGCATATAAAGAATATATAAAAAAAGGAAACAGAACATGAATAAATTTTTATTGATTGCTAGTTTAACAGTTGTAATGGTAAGTGCTTTAGGGATGGATTCCTCAACAGAGTGTGGGCGAGCATTATCTTTACATAAAAGTATAGAAAAAGAAAAAACTCGATTGATTCATTTGGAAGACAGAGTGTATGATCTGGGAAATGGCCTAAAAAAAGAGAAGCAACGTAAAAAAAAGAACAAAACAAAAAATCAATTGGAGGGATTATATAGTAATCACTATAAAATAAAAAAAGACATAGAGAATTTTGTAAAAGAAAAAGAAATGTATTTATTGCCAAGACAGGAGTTACCAGTTGCAATGGTAAGTGCTTCAGGGATGGATTCCTCAACAGAGCGCAGGCGAGCATTATCTTTGCATAAAAGTATAGAAAAAAAAAGAACTCGATTGATTCATCTGGAAGACAGAATATACGATCTAAAAAATAGCTTAAAAAAAGAGAAGCAATGCAAGAAGAAAAAGAACAAAACAAAAAATCAATTGGAGGGATTATATAGTAATCGCTGTAAAATAAAAAAAGACCTAGAGAATTTGGAAAAAGAAAAAAAATTGTATTTATTATTAAAACAGGAGTCACCAGTTGCAATGATAAGTGCTTTAGAGATGGATTCCTCAACAGAATGTGGGCTGGCATTATTTTTGCATAAAAATATAGAAAAAGAAAGAACTCGATTGATTCATTTGGAAGACAGAATATACGATCTAAAAAATAGCTTAAAAAAAGAGAAGCAATGCAAGAAGAAAAAGAACAAAATAAGAAATCGATTGAGAGGATTATATGGTAATTACGATAAAATGAAGAAAGACCTAGAGAATTTGGCAATAGAAAAAGAAGTGTATTTAGGGCTAATGGAAGACAGAATATATGATCTAGAAAATGGTCTGAGAAAAGAGAAGCAATGGGAAAAAAAGACCAAAATAAAAAAACAATTGAGAAGGTTATACAGTAATCACTATAAAATAAAAGAAGACCTAGAGAGCTTGGCAAAAGAAAAAGAAATGTATTTATTGCTAAGACAGGAGTCGGATCTATCTATAGATACTGATGCCAGAGTAGCTTTTGGAAAAAATTATACCATACATGCTTTGGAGAGAATGAATGAACGAATCATATCATTTTATTCTGTTGAAAATGCAATAAACAACGGTAAAAAGTATATAGACGAAGATAATTTATCTAAAGTATGTTATGAGTTCGATAACTTAAAAGTCGTCACAGATAAAGATAATAAGACTATTATAACAACTTATTGGAATTCCTGATGGGGGCAGATTCATACACTGTCGCTCAGAGAAACCGGGATGGGATAACCCATCCCTTTAATATCTTGGATAGGCAAATTTAGAAAGAGGAACTCATTTTGATTTCTCTATAATTTCCTTCCCTTCGAGAATCTTATGACTCGAACCTTTCAGTTCCTCATTATTCAAAGATTCATAACGTCCGCCCAAGAATTTCGCTAAAAATTTCTCAGTAAAAGCGATGTATGATTTTATATTCGGTTCGCGATGGAATCCATGGCCTTCATCCGGATATAAAACATACGCAACAGGATGCTTTTTCTCTCTCAAAGCTTGAACTATTTGATCTGACTCAACTTTCGCAACTCTTGGATCGTTGGCTCCTTGCAGCACCAACAAAGGTTTCTTAATCTGATCCTTTTTAAATAACGGTGATATCGATTTCAGGTAAGGAATATCCTCTTTTGCGTCTGGATTTCCTGCTATTTTATACCATGTAACCATGCCTGGCTTCCAATATTCAGGAACTGAAGATAAAAGAGTAATGAAGTTCGACGGTCCTACAACGTCCACTCCACAGCAGAAGAAATCCGGGGTGAAAGCAAGCCCAGCCAAGGTTGAATATCCTCCGAAACTTCCTCCCATGATAGCGATTTTGTTTTTATCTGCGATGCCATGGTCGATTGTCCACTGTACAGCGTCGATGATATCATTCCTCACCGCTTCAAGGTTTCTGTTGATTGCATTGAAGAACTTCTTACCGAAACCGGTCGATCCTCTATAGTTAATTTGTAATACGGAATATCCTCTGTTCGAGAGTAACTGCGCCATTTTATCGAAGCCGTACGCATCTCGCGCCATTGGTCCGCCATGAATATACGCAACGAGCGGAGCAGGGACTTCTTCCTTGAAATTGTTCGCTTTTGTCAGATAACAAACCAAATCCAAACCATCGCGAGACTTTATCACTAACGGTTCCATCTTTTGCAAAGGATATTTATCCAAGGCAGGTTGATTCGAGAATAAGAACTTCAACTCTTTGGTTTGATTGTTGAAAAAGTAATATTTCACGGATTCATCGGATTCCTCAGTAACAACTAGCCAATTTGAATCATCTACGCTTCGCCCGTGGATGTAAAACTCCTTTTCTCTGAATTTTTCTCGTAAAATATTTAAGTTTTCTGAGATCTTATCGCTTAACGGAATATCTTTCTTCCGGAGATAGTTTACCTCAGCTAATTGCGGTTCCAAAGTTTTCGGGTCGCAGCTCGACAGATATACGTCCGACTCATCTGAATCGCAAAGAGTTTTTATTTCCTTTGTATCGATATTTATAGAAACCAATGATCCTTTGTCTTTCCCCATCGGAAGCGATGCATACAGAAGATTTTCTCCTTTTTTCAGATGATAAGCGCCGGAAACTCCCGCATCTTCAAACGGGATTCTCAATATTAGCTTTCCGTCGGCAGTTAGAATTTCTTCATCTCCGTTGGACAAAACTCTCATCAAAGCCTTTAGTTCGAAGTTTTCGTTGAAAATCATACGAGTGTACGCATTATTTTCAAAAACTCTTTCGGACTTTCCTGTTTCTATGTTAATTTTGTAAACATCGAACCATTGAGCGTTTCTTTTGTTATTACAAACAAGAATTTCATTTGGGAATCTCAGCGATCTTCCTAGCACAAAAGATTTTGACTTACCAAATGGTGTCAGATTTTTCTTTTCACCTGTTTTTATGTTTAAACAGAGGAGGTGTTCATTTTCGTCTCCTTGGTTATCTTCCGGAAGCAAAATGTGGTTACCCGTGTATGCCCAACAGTAGTGGTACATCTCTCTTGCGCTTGTTACCGGAAACTTGCGAACTAACTTTCCGTCGATTGTTTCAATACAAAGAGTTACTTCACTTCCTGATCGAGCAAAATATGAAATATTTTTTCCGTCCGGGCTCAGTCTTACACAGAATTTATCCGGTTTCGCAAACAAAACTTCTCTTGGAATCAAGGTATCTTTGTCGAACTTCATCACATTCTGACTCAATTCACATCCGCACAAACTCGATAATACCAATGAACAAGACAATAAATATTTCAACATTTAATCTCTCCTAAAACCAGATTAATTCTATAGAAAATTAATCTCATTATCCAGATAAAAATAATTAGTTTTGATCTCTCCCTCGCTTTTAATCCGCTGAAATATTTGATATGACTCCTTATGCATTCGGATAAAAATTATGGATTCAATAAAATCACTCTTAGGTAATGTTTGGAACATAAAAACAGATATAGAAGTTGATGAAAATAATATTGTTGAGATTCTTTTGAAAAATCGCGGGTATTCTCGGGGTTTTTTGAATTCGACAATGAGGAATTCGATGCCGGATCCGTATTCATTCATCGATATGGAAAAGGCTGTTGAACGAATTTATGATGCGATCGTGAAAAAGCAGCCAATTGCTGTACTCGGAGATTATGATGTAGATGGAATTTCATCTACATGTATTTTTCTGAAATTTTTCGAGGATATCGGGGTTGACTGCGTTTACACAATTCCAAACCGTATGGACGAAGGGTACGGATTAAATATTTCAAATATAGAAAAATACAAAAATCATTTGATTATCGCAGTGGATTGCGGATCGAGTTCTATCGAAGAACTGGCCTATGCGAAGAAAAATAATATAGATGTGATCGTTATCGATCATCACACGATGAATTACATTCCGGAAGGAGCGGTTGCAATCGTAAATCCTCATCGTCCCGACGAAAGCAATGACTTTAAATATCTTTGTGCGGCAGGACTGGTTTTTATGTGCGTGGTGGGAATTAATCGATTGCTGAAACAAAAAGATTTCTATAGAAATATTGCAGCTCCGCAGTTAACGGATTACCTGGATCTTGTTGCTCTCGCTACGGTTTGTGATGTTGTTGAGTTGAAAGAGCTGAACAGGGCGTTTGTGATAAACGGACTGAAAATAATTCAGGCGAAAAAAAATCTCGGTCTTCGCGAATTGCTTGCGCTCCGTGATAAATCTGAAGTTAATGCTGAAACTATTGCTTTCTTTATCGGGCCTAATTTAAACGCGGGCGGAAGATTAAAAACGGCAGATGTCGGAGTAAGACTTTTAACAACGAAGAATCCCGCGGAAACGAAAGAGTTAGCTCTCAAGCTTTTCAATTTGAATAAAGAAAGGCAGGAACTCGAATCTTTAATGGTCGAAGAAGCTGTTTCAATGATCGACGAAAAGCTAAACTATATTTGTGCATTTAATCCCGATTGGCATGTCGGAGTTATCGGGATTGTCGCCGGTCGTTTGAAAGAAAAATATAATAGGCCGACAATCATAATCTGTTGCGATAAAAACGGAGTAGGGAAGGCATCCTGCCGCTCGATTGAAGGCGTTGATATATCAAAAATTGTAAAAAAAGGCATAGATATAGGAATAATCAGTTCCGGCGGTGGTCATGCTATGGCGGCGGGATTCTCTTTGCCCGTCGAAAATATTCCTTCGTTACATGAATTTTTGAAAACCGAAGTGCGGTACGATTCCAAACCGAAAACTTTCAACATTGACGCAGTTATTAATTTGTCCGATCTTTCTTTGGATTTTGTGAAAAAAACGGAAGAGCTCGCTCCGTTTGGGCAGGGGAATCCATCTCCGATTTTTGTGATTTCAAGTGTGCAAATAATCTGTTCCAGAATTTTGAAAGACCAGCATATTTCCGTACTGCTGGCGGACGATTTCGGAAACACGTTGAAAGGGATTTCGTTTCGATGCATGGGAACAGCGTTGGAGGATGCCCTGTTAAACAGCCGAAACAAATTAAAAATTCTGGGAGAGCTGTGCATTTCCGTTTGGAAAAACACTCGTTCGGTGAATTTTTTGATCAGAGATGTTGCGGAAAGCGATTATTAGTTTTTTGAAAGGATGAGGAGGAGATTTCTCGTGTCAGGAAATCGCCAAATTTTTCCGCAAATAATTTTTGTTGAAAGGATATTCCGATTTCTGTTTGATTTCGGCGTCCATGAGGAAGTGGATTTTTTGCTTTAAATTCAGTCCGATATAGCTTTGATCTTTACCAAAGATATTTGCCTTAATCGCCGCCTGTAACATGAATCTAATCAAAGAAATATCCTCCAGGTTGTCCAAAAATGACTGTTTGTTTTTTATATAATCCTTCAAATCCTCCAGATTTCCGTCATCCAAAAGCAGCGACAATTTCCTGAACAAGGATATCAATCCTTCGTCTGTTTCATTTATGATATTTACAATTTCATTGTAAATAATTGACGGCAAGTTCGGCAAAATCATATTACAAAGAGATAGGAAAGTCATATTGTTGTTAAACGATGCCAGAGCCAATACATTTGGATTTTTTATCAACGTGTCTGTAACTTTTTTGGACTTAAAAAAATCTCCGCTTTCCAGAATAAAGACACTGTTTTCTTTTGGAAAATTCTGGATTTTCTCCAGGTGTTTATCTTCAATTCCTCTGATGCAGTAGCAAGTTATTTTGCTTCCAAACAGATCGCATTGAGAAAAACTTTGGCTCTTTTCATATTCTGAGAAGGTGCAATTTCTCACTTGTACATTGGCGCGTTTTTCCCTTAATTTGGACGCAACGAAATCGCAAAACAAATCGAAAGTCTTTTTGAAATTGCCGTAAAGAAAGAATATCTGTCCTTCTTTGATGTTATACGGCACGTTTTTAAATTCTAACTTCACTTCACCAAAGCAACCTTCAAATTTTCAACAATTCTGAACGCTAAATCTTTCAACACAGCACCGTTTATCCCATCGTACATCGATAATAAAACATCTCCTTGTGCATTCGCAATGTTTCGAGTGGTTGACCCGGTGACTGGTGTAACGACAACATTCTTTCCTTCCGCATTTTTCAAAACAATATTTGCAATCAAATTAATCTTTACTCGCTGAGCATTACAGTCATCCGCTAATGCGTAAGGAATTCTTTTTTCTTGGAGATTCACGTATAGAACATACTTTTCGTCGGAAATATCCAAATCTCGTATCAAATCCTGCAAATACCCCCGAAGCATCTGTCCATTCTTTCCCGCAATAACATCCACATGGATATTATTCTGATACTTGGATTCCGTTCTAAACTCATGCAGCGGACGAACTGAGCACCCACAGCACAATAAAAATATACCTAATCTATACCACAAAATTAATTATCTTCCCTTTTATAAAAATCTTTTTTCTGATCGGCTTGTTGCCTATCACCTTTTTCACATTATTTACTTCCAACGCCTTTTGAATAACTTCATCTTCGGAAGCATCCAGGGCAACATCTATGGTTCCTCGTAATTTTCCGTTAATTTGTATCGGAAGATTTATCGTCGATACCACAATGTATTTTTCACAGAATTTCGGCCAATCATTTTCCGAAACCAAATTACTAAATCCGAACATCGACCAAGCCTCTTCACAAATATGCGGAGCGATTGGTGCTAAAAGTTTAATTAAATCTCTCACAATGACAGAGAATAACGAAACATTACCTTCTGCTTTATCCAGAACAGCGTAGATGCAATTTATCGATTCTCGAATATACGCAATTGCCTTGTTCATCGATTGAGATTCGAACGAAGTAGTGACATCCTTGATCGTTTTGTGGAATCCTTTGTACAAGTTTTGCATTTCCTCGCTTAACGAAGAAAGCTCAATATCCTGTGTGGCCGAAGCGCAAATTCCCTTGTCCTTTAGATATACAAACAGACGCCACACTCGATTTATGAATCGCCAACTTCCGTCGAGTCCCTCATCTGACCACGGAAAGTCTCTGTCGGCAGGAGTGTCTGAAACGACAAACAACCTCAATGCGTCCGCTCCGTAAGTTTTTACAATCACGTCGGGATCAACCACGTTCTTTTTGGACTTACTCATTTTCTCCAAACGCCCGACAGTTACCTTTTTCCCTGTCGCAATCTCTACGAATTCGCCTTTTTCGTCCTTACGAACTTCACTCGGAAACAACCATTCTCCCTGCTCATTTTTAAAAGTAACGCTGCAAACCATTCCTTGAGTAAAGAGATTGGTAAACGGCTCTCGTACATTAACCAAACCGCAATCCGCCAGTGCTTTCGTGAAGAACCTTGCGTAAAGCAAATGCAGAATAGCATGCTCAACTCCTCCGATGTATTGATCAACGGCCATCCACTGATCGACGTTGCTTTTGTCTAGCAGATCCTTTGATTCTTTCCCCACGCAAAACCTGAGAAAATACCAAGACGAATCAACGAAAGTATCCAGAGTATCGGTTTCTCTCGTTGCGTCGCCCGCGCAAACCGGACATTTTATATGCTTCCAATGAGGATGCTGATCCAAAGGATTTCCGGTACCAGAAAAACTCACGTCGGCAGGAAGTTTTAACGGTAAATCCTCTTCTTTCAGCGGAACTGTTCCGCACTTAGGACAATAAACCATCGGAATAGGGCAACCCCAGTACCTTTGGCGGGAAACACCCCAATCACGAAGCTTGAAGAATATTTCTTTCTTTCCGAGACCTCTTTTATCAATCTCTTCAATAACTTTCTTTCGAGCTTCAACAACTGAAAGTCCGTTTAAAAATTCCGAATTAAACAAAATACCGTCACCGAAGTAGGGGACTTCACTATTCTCTGACTTGATTACGGAGATAATCGGCAAGTTGTATTTTACCGCAAAATCATAATCTCTCTCGTCATGAGCCGGAGTTGCGAATATCGCTCCGGTTCCGTAATCCATGAGTACGAAGTTGGCAATATACACCGGTAATCTTTTGTCCAAGAAGGGATGCTTGACGGTAAGTCCTGTATCGATTCCCTGCTTTTCTTGCTTATCGAGCATTTGCTGAGAAACTGAACCTTTCTTTAACTCAGAAATGAAATCCCTAACGGCTTTGTTAGACGCCGCAATTTTTTTAGCCAAAGGATGATCAGGAGAAATCGCCAAAAAAGTCGCTCCGTATAAAGTTTCAGGTCTGGTTGAAAAAATCGTAATTTGATCGCCATTATCGCAAGAAAAATTAATCGAGCACCCTTCTGACTTTCCGATCCAATTTCTTTGCATGGTCTTCACATTTTCAGGCCAACCCTCGAGATTATCAAGCTCATTTAAAAGTTCATCGGCATAATCTGTGATTCTGAAAAACCACTGAGATAGCATTTTCTTCTCGACTAAAGCCCCTGAACGCCAACCTCTTCCGTCGATCACTTGTTCGTTCGCCAAGACACAGTTGTCGACAGGATCCCAGTTAACCTCTGATTTTTTCCGATAAACTAATCCTTTTTTGTATAGAGCCAAAAATATTTTCTGCTGGAATCCATAATATTCTTCGTCACAGGTCGCAAATTCTCTCTCCCAGTCGTATGAGAATCCTAGAGCACGAACCTGATTTTTCATTGTTTCTATGTTTTTATAAGTCCAATCTTTTGGATGAGATTTTTGTTTCAATGCTGCATTTTCTGCGGGAAGTCCGAAAGCATCCCATCCGACCGGATGCAAAACATCAAATCCGCATGCCCGCTTGTATCGAGCGACGATATCTCCAATCGTGTAATTTCTCACGTGACCAATGTGCACCTTTCCCGAAGGATACATGAACATTTCCAGAACATAATATTTCTTGTTTTGACGATTTCGGGTTTTGAAAGAGCGGTTATCTATCCAAAACTTCTGCCATTTTGGTTCTACAACGGCAAAATTATACGGTGTAATTTCCGAAATATCTAAGGACATAAAAAACTCCAAATAACAATAATCAAAACTTGAGTTGAATGATACAACAAAAAAGGCATTTATAGAAGTCTGGCAGCAGATAAAAAGCGCGCTTTATCTACTTCGGATCTGCATAAAAATGCCTCAACATATAAGTAGGATTTTTTAAATTCTGGGGATTGTAAGATAATTTTGCACCAATTTGAGAAGATAAAACTTCTAATTTTTCAGCAATCGGCTTTCCAGGCATTTTTCGAAAAAACTCACCGGATATACCTGTCATAACCAGAGCAGAATCCATTCCTGCATTATGTGCGCCCAAAACATCCGTCCACAATGTATCTCCGACCATCAAAATTTTATCTTTTTCAGATAAAGAAACTTTTTGGGCGAAATCAAATATTTCTTTGAAAGGTTTTCCGAAATAAAGAACTTTTCCCCCGAAAAATTTTTCATAATAAAAACCAATAGCTCCCTGAGTTGCTACTAAATATTTGCCGTTATCAATTCTGAAGGGAGCAAAAACATCCGGGTTGGATAAAAATAACGTCTTTCTCAATGCCGCAAGCTTCTCTAATTGTAACGAAAATTCGGCAAGTCCTCTATGACCTTGATTATCTTTTAATTTTTTCCAATCCTTCTTAAGAAATTCTTCAATCTCAACTTTATCGCCATTTTCATCATATAGATTGTCAACACGAACAGATCCGTAATGAGCTCTCGGCGATGCGACATAAACTAAATCGGCGGTTTCGTACATGTCGGCCATTGAAATACCTGTATTTTTGAAAGCATCCATATTTCCCATGAATAGGCACTTTAATGTGCAAAATTCTTTTCCGATCTGATTGCTAAAAATATCTTTACGATGAAGAAGAATATCATGAAGAAGCTCTCCGGCTGTAATGAAGCAGTCATAATGTATGCCACATTTCATGCCTTTTTCGGCATAACCACGCATGGCGTTTTGGGAAAGTTGCGAGGTATTGGAAAGCAGGACTATTTTTTTCCCCATATCCTTTAATTTTTTCAGGGTAGCAAGGGTCCCGTTGTAAAATTCGGCTCCGTCAAACAAAACCCCGTACATATCAACAAAAAGAGTGTCGTACGAGTCAGCAACCGAAAAAATGTCTCCATTAATTCTCACGATCTCCTCCTAACGTGTTAATTTTCTGTATCGGATGCGGCTAGGGACAATTTCCGTAATGCCGAGGCGTCTTTTTTTGTCCTCTTCATATGATGAGAAATCCCCTTGGAACCACTCGACCTTACTGTCGCCTTCGAAAGCCAAGATATGTGTGGCAATTCTGTCTAAGAACCATCTGTCATGGCTTATAACAACAGCGCAACCGGCAAAATTCAACAATGCATTTTCAAGATTGCGGAGAGTTTCGACATCCAAATCATTTGTAGGTTCGTCCAAAAGCAAAACATTTGCTCCCGACTTCAGCATTTTCGCGAGATGAACTCGGTTACGCTCTCCTCCCGACAGCTGGTTAATGTATTTTTGTTGATCCGTTCCTTTAAATCCAAAGTATGAAACATAAGCTCGGCTCGGACATCTTCTTTTTCCCAATTCGACTTCATCAAGTGAATCGGAAATCTCTTCCCAAACTGTTTTTTTATCATCAAGATTGTCACGACTCTGATCAACGTAAGCTAACTTTACGGTTTCTCCGAACGAAACAGTTCCCGAATCCTGATCTTCCTTCCCTGTTAATATCTTAAACAGCGTGGATTTTCCAGCTCCGTTTGCTCCGATGACTCCGACAATGCTCCCCGGAACAATTTCAAAGGATAAATCATCGAAAAGCAGCTTATCTCCAAATGATTTACTCAGGCTTTCGACCTTTATCACGGAATTGCCGAGACGTGGTCCCGAAGGTATGTATAAAGTCGAAGTGTTGTAAGATTTTGTTTCTTCTTGCTGCAGCATCTCATTATAAGCGTTCAGTCGAGCTTTGCTTTTTGCTTGGCGCGCCTTTGGTGATTGTCTGACCCACTCTAACTCTTGCGACAAAATTTTTCGGCGATCTTCTTCTTTTTTGTCCTCCTGAGCCAGACGTTTCTGATACATATCCAGCCACGCAGAGTAATTTCCTTCAAATGGATAGGTATTTCCTCGATCTATCTCCAAAATCCACCCGACAACATTGTCCAGGAAATATCTGTCGTGAGTCACCAAAACGACCGCCCCTTTGTAATCCTGCAAATGTTTTTCCAACCAAGCGATGGATTCGGCATCCAGATGGTTGGTTGGTTCGTCGAGTAAAAGCAAATCGGGTTTTTGCAAAAGCAGCTTGCACAGAGCTACTCTTCTTTTTTCTCCTCCCGAGAGATTTTTCACTAATTCTTCTGATGGCGGACACCGCAATGCATCCATTGCTACTTCTATTGAACGATTCAAATCCCAGAGATTGAGCGAATCGATCTGCTCCTGCAACTCTCCCTGACGAGCAATTAAATCATTCATTTCTTCGTCTGACATTTCTTCGGCAAATTTCGCGGAAATGCTGTCGAATTCATCCAAGAGATTTTTCTGATCTTGCAACCCTGAAATAATGTTTTCGTAAACACTTTTGTTCCCGTCCAGCTCCGGCTCCTGCGGAAGATATCCTACAGTTGCGCCTTTTGCGAGCCAAGCCTCTCCGTTGTAGCTCGTATCCAGTCCCGCCATAATTTTCATCAAAGTAGATTTACCAGCTCCGTTTTTTCCTATAATTCCGATTTTGGCATCCGGAAAGAACGATAACCAGGTTTCTTTTAAGATTTGCTTTCCTCCGGGATAAACTTTCGAAACTCCCTTCATGACGTAGATATACTGATAAGAAGACATTTAACACCCAACCTATTGTTCGTACAATTTTCCACTAAGCTATCAATAACTTTTAAGTCTCTCGTCCTTGAGCATCGCAGTTTTTGTTTTGAAGTGCAAGGTTTTTATAAAATTTTGCATATATCTTTTCGAATTGCAAAATCCAAGAACAAACGGAGGTAAAAAAAAGCTAAAATTGCTTAGTCGAGTATCGTTGGCGATTTTTCATATTTATTTTTTGTTAACTATTGCATCGAATCCGAATTTAATGTATTCATAATGCGTAGTTGCCCTTGTGGCGGAACTGGTAGACGCGACAGACTCAAAATCTGTTGTCCATTAGGATGTGCTGGTTCGATTCCGGCCAAGGGCACCACTTTAGAGGATTTATCATGGATAGGAAGGTTGCGTTGACGGGGGACAGACCAACGGGTTGTCTTCATCTCGGACATTATATCGGCACGTTGAAAAATCGAGTGGCGTTACAGTATCAATACGATCAGTACGTGATGGTGGCGGATGTTCAGGCGCTGACTGACTATTTTGCGAATCCATCCAAGATTCAGGAAAGTCTGTTGGAGGTTGTTGCCGACTATATTTCCGTCGGGATAGATCCGAATGTTTCGACGATTTTTGTACAGTCTCAGATTTCCGCGTTGCCGGAGCTGGTGATGTATTACATGAATCTCGTAACCACCTCGCGGTTGGAGAGGAATCCAACGGTGAAAAATGAAATCCAGCAAAAGGGATACGGCGATACTATTCCCGTGGGATTTTTTTGCTATCCGGTAAGCCAGGCGGCGGATATTACGGCGTTCAAAGCGGAGATTATTCCTGTCGGAGAGGACCAATTACCGCTCATCGAGCTTTGCAACGAGGTAGTTCGTCGATTCAATCGGACTTACAACACAGATTGCCTGAAAGAAGCCAAAGCGCAGCTGAGCAGGACGTCGCGTTTGGTGGGAATCGACGGCAAAGCGAAGGCGAGCAAATCTTTGAACAATGCGATATTCCTAAGTGATTCGGCGGATACGGTAAAGAAAAAAATCTGGTCCATGTACACTGATCCGAATCACATTAAAATTTCCGACCCGGGACAGGTCGAGGGCAATGTCGTGTTTACCTATCTCGACGCTTTCTACGACGAAAAAGACGAAATCGCCAACCTGAAAGCAAAATACCGCAAGGGTGGACTCGGCGACACAGCGTTAAAATCTTTGCTAAATGATGTTCTGCAAAAAATGCTGCTGCCAATCCGCGAAAAAAGAGCGACTTTGCGGAAGAAAGATCTCCTGGAAATAGTCTCCGAAGGCAGCAAAAAAGCTGCGATCGTCGCCAATCAAACTCTGCAGGAGGTGAGGGACGCGATAGGGATTAATTACTCGTCGATGTTGTGATAATATCGTGGCGATGCTATTAATAACCAAACAATCTGTTGAGATTCATACAGAGAATGGCGTGCGTAAAACATCGCAAAGGAGATAAAGATATGGAAGAAGGACTATTTATTCGCCCATACCAAATCGGAGATGAGGTTGAAATCTCAGAACTGGTTGCATATACCCTCAGGATCAGCAATCGAAAGGACTATTCTTCGGAATATATTGAAGAAACGATCAAAGAACACTCTCCAGAGTTCTTTCTTAGCCGAGAAAAAGAAGCTCATTTCTATGTAGTGTGCGATCGTCAGAAAATTATCGGGTGTGGCGGTATTACCGGGTACTGGGGCAGCACGACGGAAAGTTATTTGCTTTCTATTTTTGTTCTTCCCGAATATCAAGGAAAAGGCATAGGAAAAAAGATTATTAAAACATTGGAATCGGATTGTTATTTTAAACGTGCATGGAAAACAGAAGTTAGCTCATCACCTACAGCTGTCGGATTCTATCAAAAAATGGGATACATATTTAAAAATGATGTGACCTCACCGGATGAGCGCGGGGTTATCCGCATGGAAAAAAGATATTAGATGATTTTTTACTAAAGATTCTCGAGGAAATGAGATGAAATTTTTAGCGTTTTTTGTTTTATTGTTAACATTCTACATGATTGCAGCAGGTGAGGATAAGATAGCTATTGAAACAGCTTTGGGCAAGCTTATCTTGCAATTTTTTGAAGCAAAATAATCCCTAAATTTTTTTGCAAAATTAACTGTCTATTAATATCTTTTTGGTATACTCAATTGAGTTTTATGGTACTTTGAAGATATGAAGGCAAAAAAAGTTTGGGCGGTCGTTTCTCTTATTCTGTTGGTTTCGATTTATAAATTATTTTATGGAGCTGGTACGTCAAAAGTCAGAGCCAGACCGCAAGTTTCAGTAAAAGTTAGTCGGGTTACGGAATCCAAAATTCACACCGTTTTGGAATTTATCGGAACTGCTGTTTCAAATGAATCGGTGGATATTACATCCAGCGTGGCTCAAAAAGTGACCAAGATAAATTTTTCCGACTGCGATTTTGTGAAGAAGGGGGATGTTCTCGTTCAACAAAATATCGATAAGCAACTGGCTATAAAGAAGCAGGCGGAAATTAATCTTCAGGAGCAACAGAGAGAATTAACTCGAATTTCGACATTGAAAAAAAGAAATGTTATTGCCGCCAAAGAATATGACTCGCAAACTACAAAAGTTCAGGATGCTCAAGCGAAATTGGCAGAAGTGGAAGAGGAAATAAAAGAAAGGACGATTGTCGCTCCGTTTGACGGAATGCTGGGAATCAGGAAAATAAGTGTCGGAGCGCTACTTTCTCCCGGAACGGTGATTACGACAATTGATGATATCAAAAAGATAAAAGTTGATTTTTCGGTGCCGGAGAAATATCTCTCTTTGATTACGAACGGCTGCAAAATTGAGGCAACCAGTATCGCTCTGCCCGGGAAAAAGTTTCACGGAACGGTGCAGGCAATATCTCCGCGAATATCTGCGACATCCAGAAGCATTTCTGTCCGCGGAATCATAGACAATGACGACTATCTTTTGCGATCAGGCATGATGCTGAACGTCATCATCGAAATGCAGGATAGAAATGCAATTCAGGTTTCGGAAAGCGCGATTTTGAATGTCGGAGAAAAGCATTATGTATATGTTGTGGACTCCGAAAACCGAGCAAAACAGAGAGAAATCGAAATAGGGGAGAGGCGAGACCATCTTGTCGAGGTTACGAAAGGACTGACTTCTTCGGATACAGTGATTATTGACGGCGTTGTGAAAATTTCCGACGGAGATGTGGTGAAAATATCAAAAGATTCCGAAAACACGGATGAGGTTAAATGAATATTTGCAGCTTCTCCATAAGACGTCCTATCACGACTCTGGTTTTTATGATTCTGATTCTTCTCTTCGGATATTTAAATCTGCGAAAAATCGGAGTAAGAGAGTATCCGAACATCGAAGTGCCTACTATTTCTGTTTCAACTACATACACGGGGGCATCGTCGAGCATTGTCGAAACGAAAATTACTCAGCAGGTGGAAAACGCAGTTGCGGGAATCGAAGGGTTGGATAATATTCAGTCAACAAGTAAAGACGGTCGCTCGAATGTGAAGTTGGAATTTTCCATCGATCGTGATTTGGATAACGCAACAAACGACGTCCGAGATCGAGTTAGCCGAATATATAACAGATTGCCTGACGGAGCGGATCTTCCTGTTATTCGAAAATACGACACGGGAGGATTTCCTTGTGTGATGATTTCGGTTTCCGCACCGATGTCGGGAATGGAAATCACGGATTATCTAAATCGGTATATTTTAGATAAATTTTCGGTTATAGAAGGTGTGGCGTCAGTTGATATTGCCGGAAACCAAGAAAAATCCATGAGGATTTGGCTTAATAAAGAGCAGATGGCTGCTCGTAACATCACGGTTGAGGACGTCGAAAATGCCATAAGAACAGAGAATGTCGAGTACCCGGCAGGACGAATCGAGTCGAAATTCATGGAATTTCCGATTACGATTAACAGACAGTATTCATCTCCGAAAGATTTTGAAAAAATCATAATTTCGCGAGACGAGCAGGGGCATCCAATCAGAATTTCAGACATTGCGAAGGTGGTTATAGATACAAAATCCAACAGAAGATTTTTCGAGGCGAACGGAGAGCCATCGGTTGCTATTCAAATTTCGAAATCTCAAACAGCGGACGTTATCCAAATAGCAAAAGATGTTCGCGCAATGATCCAAACGCTGCAAAAGAGCCTTCCCAAAGGGATGACCATGTCGATATTGAGAGACGAATCCCAATTCATCAACGACTCAATAAAAGAAGTGTTTTACTCCCTAATGATCGCGTCGGTATTGGTGTTTTTGATCATTTTTGTATTTATCGGCTCGATTCGGGCTGCGATCATTACGGCAATTACGGTTCCTGTGTCGATAATAGGATCTTTCATTGTTTTGAACAGTCTGGGCTACACAATAAATATGCTCACTTTGTTGGCAATGGTATTGGCAATTGGAATAGTTGTCGACGATGCGATTTTGGTGCTGGAGAATATCCAAAGACACATTGAAAACGGCGAATCCACGATGGAAGCAGCAAAAAACGGATCCAGTCAGGTTCTGTTCGCGGTTATTTCCACAACGGTTGTTCTGCTGTCGGTGTTCCTTCCGATTTCGATGCTTCCGGGAAAGACTGGAAAAATGTTTACTGAATTTTCCGTAGCTATGTCGGCATCGGTTTGTCTGTCGTCTTTTGTTGCGCTGACTCTTACTCCGATGTTATGTTCGAGATTCTTGCGTATGGTTGATAAAGCCGATAAGTTCAATATGTGGGTCGAAAATATCGTTCGGAAAAGCGGAAAATTCTATCAAAACGTTTTGATAAGCTTGCTGAATTACAAGAAATATATTGTGATGGCGTTTGCTGCGATCGTCGCGGTTGTCGGTGTGTTTTTTACGATTCTTCCAGGAGAATATGAGCCGAAAGAGGATCGAAATTCAATATTTCTGAAGATTTCAGCACGCGAGGGCGCCGGGTATTATGTCATGAGAGATTATGCTCAAAAGATTCTGAAAAAAATCAAAGGAGTGTTGGATGAAGGCATTGCGAAAAATATTACGACGACAGTTCCCGGGTTTGGCGACGCAGACGGAGCGGTAAATTCCGGACACATTAATATTGAATTTATTAATTCCGAAAACAGAAAAAAATCTATATTCGAAATTGCTGCGGAATTCAAGAAGCAATTAACAGAAATTGCCGGAGTCAGCGTCTCTCCGATTTTGCCTATGGGAATAGGAGCGAGTGGCTCTCATGCCTTACAATTTGTTGTCGGAGGTCCTGACTATGAAGAGTTGGCACAGTGGAAAAACATCGTATTGGAAGAACTAAAAAAATATCCGGGAATTTCCGATGTCGATTGCAACTACAAAGAAACCACCCCGAAATTCTTTGTGAATGTGGATAAAGACAGGGCAGGGGACCTCAATATTTCAGCCAAAACTATCGGTTCGACTTTGGAAACCATGCTCGGATCGAAACAGGTTACTACTTATATCGATGGTGGGCGAGAATATGATGTTATTCTTCAGGCGGATCGCGAAAGCCGTTCGGACATGAGGGATGTTTCAAACATTTACGTCCGATCAAAGAGCAATTTACTGGTGCCGTTGGACAATCTCATAGAAATAAAAGAGTCGGGCACTCCGCGATCTTTGGCACGTCACGATCGAACAAGATGCATAACATTTTCGGGAAATATCAGTCCGGGATATGCGATGAGCGACGTCTTAAATTACGTCGAAGCCAAAGTAAAAACAAAACTTCCCGAGTACGCGCAGATGTTTTATCGCGGACAGTCCAAGGATTACAAAGAATCCGACGGAAGCATGCTGTTTATCTTTTCGCTGGCGGTTTTGATTTCATATTTAGCCTTGGCGTCGCAATTTGAGAGCTTCAAACATCCTCTGATTGTCATGTTGAGCGTTCCGCTCGGAGGGTTGGGCGCACTGACGGCGCTGTATTTCCTCGGATACACAATGAACATTTACTCACAAATCGGCTTAATCATGCTGATCGGATTAAATTCGAAACACGGCATTCTTATCGTGGAATTCGCGAACCAGTTGAGGGAGTCAGGCATGGGAATGAAGAAAGCCTTACTCGAAGCGGCACGCTTGAGACTGCGGCCAATTATGATGACGGGAATTTCCACTGTAGCAGGAGCGGTCCCTCTTATGCTAGCGACGGGAGCCAGCTGTGTAAGTCGCCAGAATCTGGGTATCGTTGAAGTTTTCGGCGGAATCAGCGGAATTTTGTTGACTTTGCTTGTTGTCCCGATAGGATACATTCTTTTGAACAGGGAAGATTCCTCAAAGAGAAGGCAGTGACGCTTTAGAAACGGGTTAGTTTATTCGGCTGAAGCAAGCAAAGTGTTCATATTTTCTAAAATTTTCTGCAAATCCCAATTCCACCATTTTAATTTCAGAAGCTCGTCAATTTTCTCTTGAGAAAAGCGTTTTTTTATAAATTTAGCTGGATTTCCTCCCCAAATTTCGTAAGGTCCGACGTTTTTTGTAACAACTGATCGTGAGGCGATAACCGCGCCATCTGCAATTTGAACTCCAGGCATTATTATCGACTCGAACCCGATCCAAACGTCATTTCCGATTATCGTATCGCCTTTTCTTCGATATGCATGCGGACTTTTGTTCTCGTATCCAGCAAAATCCGATTTTAAAATTTCAAGAGGATAAGCCGTGACATTGTCGTAATCGTGTCCTTGATTTCCTCCCATGATGAATTTCACGCCACTCGCAATGCAACAGAATTTTCCGATAATCAGCTCGTCTGTTTCTTGGATTAAGTCATCAATTTCGTCGAGATAAAGCACGCAATCATTAAAATCTCCGCCGTGGTAATACCCTGAATAATAGGTATAGTCGCCGACTTTTACGTGTTTGCTTTTTATTTTGCGCTGATTTACAAAAATGCTGTCGCGATATGTTTTTTTCATTTTCTTTCCGTAAAAGAACCGCCGTGATTGTAACATAGAAATCAAAAGGATACATAACCCTAAAAAAACGAATCATTTTTACAACTTGCTAGCTGCGATTCGGCAAGTTAATATGGCAGTGGAAAAATGATCGAGCTATGAAGTTTTTAAAAGTTTTCTTGTTCTGTTTGTTTATATTTGAGGAAAGTTTCGGTATAAAAATAATCCGCGACGCCGAGATCGAGACCGTGCTGACGGAAATGGTCAAGCCGATTTTTAAGGTCGCGGGTTTGAAAGAGAAATCCGCCAAAATTTTTGTGATCGATTCTGATGAAGTCAACGCTTTTACTATAGGCAGCGGATGTATATTCATAAATTCGGGTTTGTTGTTAAAATTTAAAAATCCTATGCTGCTTATCGCCGTGCTTTCTCATGAAACTGCCCATATTGCTGCCGGACACATTAACCGACTAATGTCGGGAATTCTCAATCGTCAACGAAATGCTATGGGCGCAGTATTTGCGGGGTTATTGGCGACAATTCTCACAAGGTCGGAAAAAGCAATGGCTGCCGTTCTCGGATATCTCATGACGGATGAAGCATTATTTCTCAGATATAGTCGAGAACAGGAACTCGCTGCGGACAGTCTCGGTGCATTATACATGGAAAAATTAGGATATGACTCAAAATACATGATTCAGATACTTCATATTTTCGAAGATGAACGTATCCTGAACGGAGGAGAGTACACCAAGGAATATACCAAAACACATCCGAACGCAAATTCGCGAATTACAGCCCTTCAAAATCGTTCTCATAATTTCGCAAAAAAAGCAGATAAGAGTTTAGAGAAAAAAGATAAAAATTTAGAGGAAAAATATTCAAGGATTTTACGAAAACTCAAAGCGCATCTGAAAAATGAAAATTTATCGAAAGACGATTATTCTCGCGCGATATATCTGCATCGTTGCGGCAAAGTGTCTGAAGCAATAGCCACAATGGAAGAACTTTCAAGAAAAAATCCTCGTGATATCTTTTATAAAGAAGCTTTAGCGCATCTACTGTATGAATCAGGAAATTTGGAAAGATCGATTAAAATTTATGAGCAAATTTATAAGAAAGATTTAAATCCCTTGATAAAAAAAGATTATGCCGAAGTTTTGATTGAAGCAAATCACAATTTGCAAAAAGCAATTAGAATTTTGGAAAGCATAGAATACGATTTGTATTTCGACAGTGAGATTTTTAGATTGTTAGCAAAAGCATATGGAAAGAAAGATAAAATCGGAATTGCGAAGTTTATGCTGGCACGAGAGCAATTACTCAGAGGAAATCTGCCTACAGCAAGACAATTGTTAGATGAGTGTCTTTTGAAGTTGGATAAGAAAAAAGAATGTTCTTACATAAAAAAAGCAAAATATTTGAAGGAACTCATAAGCAGAAATCAAAGATAGAAAATCAGAAGATTCGAAAAATAGCAGAAATTATTCATGGTGGTTCTTATATACTCACAAAAAATAATTGTGATTATGTTAAATGAATGTATAAAATTTCTGAGGACAAAGATTATGTTTCTATAACCAACGATGGTGAACGATAATGTCTAAATTTGGATATTTTTTGCATTTATTTTAAATTTTTGCTACACTCCCTTCAGGTTTTGAAATTAAAAATTCCATGGGTTCGGGTTCTATACGCAATGAAGATAGCTTTTCGACTTACATTTCCAGCATAAAAAATATTCCTACGTTAGAAAAAGATGAGGAATTTTTATTGGCGAGTAAATGGAAGGAATCTGGAGATCAAGAAGCTCTAAATAAAATAATAAACAGCCATCTAAGATTGGTATTAAAGATTGCTAAAGGATATTCCGGCTATGGCTTGGCGATTTCAGATCTGGTTGCCGAAGGAAATTTAGGAATCATGCATGCCGTGCAACATTTCGATCCGACCATCGGATATAGATTCTCCACTTATGCAGCTTGGTGGATAAAGGCCAAAATACAGGAGTTTATCTATAATTCATGGTCCATCGTGAAATTAAGTTCAACGAAAAGTCATAAAAAGTTGTTTTTCGGATTCAGAAAATTAAAAAAATTACTAGGGATTGAGTCCTCTTTTTCCGATGAAGAAATAAAAACTGTTGCAAAAAAAATAGGAGTTACTGAAGAATCCGCGAGAATAGCAGAAAGAAGGTTCAGTCGAAGAGACTTTTCAGTAGATTCTCCTGTCGATGACGGTTCTTCCGGCTCAACTTGGGTGGACTTTATCGAGGACGCACAATCCCGCCCTGACAGTAAAGTTTTCGACGAACAAGAATATGGCTATCGGAAAAAAGTGCTGCATGACGCTTTAAATACATTATCCAAGAAGGAATACGATGTTATCTGTTTATATAGGCTCTCCAATCCAACAAAATCTTTGCGAGAAATCGGACAAATTTTGAATCTTTCGGCAGAGCGTGTTCGCCAATTAGAAAAGCGAGCTTTTTTAAAGATACAAAACTATGTAAAATCGGCCAGCCAGAAAATAATCGATAAAACAGCAAAGAACCTTACAACTACCGGCGTCACACTAAAATTGATTATTATTTCAATTTTGCTTGCAATTTAAATGCAATGAACCACCCGCTGAAAATCAAAATCAGTCCAACTAATATGTAAACGTCAGGAATTTTATTAAATACAAGATAATCTATGATCACGTTAGGAATCAACATTGCGTAAGCTGCGGAAGCCAACCCCGAGCTGGAGGACAATTTGAACGCCCTGGTTATGAAATATTGAGCAAAGGCTCCGATTATTCCGCCTAAACTTAAAATCAAAATATTCATAAGCGACACCCAGTGAAATTCATTCCCTCCCAATATCAATGTAATTAAAATCAAGCAAGTGTTGTGGTAAGAAATTATGGTAAATTCGTTCTCCGTGAACGACAGTCTTTTTATAAGAACCTGATTAAAAGCCGAGACTATTGCTGATATAACTGCAAATAAAATTCCAAACTGAAAAATACCGCTTCCGGGACGAAAAGCGAGACAAATCCCGGAAAACCCCAAAATAACCGCAAGTAAATTCATTTTGTTGAATTTCTCTCCCAAAATCCAAACGCTGAGTGGAATTACAAAAATTGCCGTTGTTCCTCCAACTACGAATACATCCGTCATTGCTGCATATTTATAAGCCATCATTGCGCAATAAGTTCCGCACGAGGCTAAAACTGCTCGAAAAATATTCTCAGTTTTTCGATGACTGCAGTACGGATTGCTTTTCGCCAAAAACATCAATATTAAAATCGGAACAAAGCGAAAAAATGACCGCAGAAATATTACTTGATGGATACTGTAAATGTCCATCGCGTTTTTCATAATTGCATCAGAAAAGGAATAAAGAACAACGCCTAAAACTACGTATATATATCCCAATTTTCCGGAATTTATCATAAAATTTCCTCATTGGACGTCAGATTTTCGGTTTCTTTCGACTCTTGCAAATCTTCTTCCGCTATATCTGACACGTTACCTGCCTCATTCGATTCTGTCTGATTTTCTGAAGATTGATATTTCGAGTGCAAACGCGCGACCTCCCGCAAAACCTCATTCATTCTATCATCTTTTTTCAATGCAGATATAAAAAAGACATTCTTGTTGTATTTTTCCTTAAAATCCTTTTGTATCCATTCCGAAATTTCGTCATCCACAACGTCGACTTTATTTATTACGATAACTTCAGGCTTTTCCTCCAGGTTACCACCATACATCCGTAATTCGCGCCTTACCCTCTCATAGGATTCTAAAATATCCTCCTGGTTCATATCGATCAGGTGAATTAACACAAGACACCTTTCTATATGAGCCAAAAATTTATCTCCGAGTCCCCTTCCCTCGTGTGCCCCCTCAATGAGTCCAGGAATATCCGCAAGAACAAGTTCCTTACCATCTATATTGACAACACCTAACTGGGGAACAAGCGTAGTAAAAGGATAATCCGCCACCTTAGGCTTAGCTCTTGTTGTTACAGAGAGAAAAGTCGATTTGCCGGCATTGGGCAGCCCAACCAATCCGACATCCGCAATCAGCTTCAATTGCAACCAAACCCAAAATTCTTCCCCGGATGTTCCTTTGTCTGCGCGTCTGGGAGCCTGGTTGGTCGACGATTTAAACTTGGTATTGCCTCGACCTCCCTTCCCTCCTTTGGCGACCAAAAATTTCTGTCCTTCCTCAATGATATCAGCTAATACTAATTCCCCTGATTCGTCCAAAATTTCAGTACCAACAGGAACTTTTAAAATTAAATCTTTTCCTTTTGCTCCGTAGCAATTTGCTCCGCGACCGTTTTCTCCTCGTTGAGCTTTAAAGTGTTGCTGATATCTGTAATCAATCAAAGTATTGAGATGGCTAGCCCCTTCGAAATATATGCTTCCGCCATTCCCGCCGTCTCCTCCATCGGGTCCTCCGTATTCTAGAAATTTTTCGTGACGAAAACTCAAACAACCGTCACCGCCATCCCCGGCTTTTAAAAATATTTTAGCCCTGTCCAAAAATTTCATCTGTATCTATCCTACAATTACAGTTACCTATTGTCAGACTCTGCCACTTAGAGGGACATTCTATATTGTAATGGTGAAAAACTCAAATCTTTTCATAACAAGTTGTGTTCGGCGAAAGAATAGTTTGAATTTTCCGCGATAATTATATGATCAAGCAATTTTAAATTAATTCGTTGAACTACGCTGCTTAAATTTTTAGTGGCGATTATATCCTCCTTGGACGGATAAGGTGATCCACTTGGATGATTATGCACTAAGATAATGGCGCTCGCTCCGTGCTCTAATGCTCGTTGAATTACCTCTCGCGGATAGATTGGCGTCTGATCGACAGTTCCTTGCTGCAGCTGTTCCTCGGCTATAAGTTTATTTTTATTGTTTATAAACATGACTCGAAATTGTTCTTTTCTTTCCATCGACAACAGATTTCTGTAATACTCAATCACGTGAATGTTAGAGGCAATTATCGGTTCTTCCTTTAGCGGTTGCAAAGATAATCTTGCAAAAGTTTCTCTCAATAATTTGAAGAATACCGCCGTGGATTCTCCTAATCCCGGAATCTTTTTAATTTCTTGTTCCGAAGCAAATATTACTGCTTTGAGGGTTCCGAACTTTTGGATTAAATTTTTCGCAATAGTCTTTGTATCTTTTCTCGAAAAAATACCGAATAAAAGCATTTCCAAGATTTCGTAATCCAAAAAACTTTTGGGAGATAGCAAAAACTTCTTTTTAAGACGTTGTCTATGTCCCAAACAACAATTAACCGAACTACAATTATTAAACTTAAACACCTCGTTCATAATACTGTAAGGTTAAATGCAAGATGTTGATAATTTGTTAATTAAATAAAAATTCCACTATAGAATTTTGTTTAAGTGTTCCGATTTCAGACAGTTTTATTTGAGTTTGGGATTTTTCGAGCAGATTTTCATCGAAAAGGTAATCTATTTTTTTCCAAATCGGATTCAGAATATTCTCGGAAAATCTTGATCTCAAATTTTTTATTGATATCCCCTCGGATAATCTCAAACCCATTATGAAAATTTCTTCCAGTTGTTCATAATCCGTTAATGGATTTTTCTCTTCATAGGTTGACAGATTTTCGTACAAATACGATTTCCATTTATTAATATCCGAAAATTTTTTTAATTCATATTTTTGATTATTGAAAGCTAATCTACTGTGAGCAGAGGGTCCTACTCCAAGATAATTTTGATACCTCCAATAGCCCAGATTATGTTTGGATTCAAAATTTTTTAAGGCATAATTTGAGATTTCGTAACGATTAAAAGAAAATTTTTTCAAAAAATTTTGTATATGTTTAAAAAATTCAACTTCCTGTGCTTCTGCTATTTGCTTGATTTTTCCGTTCTGCAATGACTGAAAAAACGGCGTTCCCTGTTCGAATGTTAATTGATAGCATGAAATGTGCGGGCAACCGAAATCCACAGCTTTCGTCAGATCTTTTTGAAGATCGTTTATCGTTTGAGATTGATATCCGTAGATAAAATCGAAACTGTAGTTGGAAAACATTTTTGCAACCGTTTCGGCAGCTTTCAACGCTTGTTCTGAGTTATAAATACGACCTAAAAATCTCAAATTTTTATCCAGAAAACTTTGGATTCCAAGCGACAATCTATTAACCCCCGCTTCTTTTATTTCTTTTAGTTTCTGTTTTGAAAAAGTCGCGGGATTCGCCTCAAGCGATATTTCAATATCGGAATCAGTTTTATAATTTTTCGTAATAAAGTTTAGGATTTTCGATATAGACCTCACACTCATTAAGGATGGCGTTCCCCCTCCAAAAAAAATCGTTCTTACGGACGAAATTTCCAATTCCTGCAAACTTGCTACAAGATCTTTTAAGAGTAAAAACTCGACTTCATCGTATTCTTTCGGATCGGTTTTCGGAACACTCATGAAATCACAATATGGACATTTTGATTTGCAAAACGGCCAGTGAATATAAATCGATAAATCCTGATCCTGAGTTTCTGACTTCAGTTTCATCGTTGAAATTATTTAGAGAATAATATACTTTTTTGCATTTCAAAGATTTGTTCCACTCCGTCTCGAGAATAAGTCAGCATTTGAAGAAACTGTCTGTCCTTCAGTAAGCCTTTCTCCCCCGTCGCCTGAATTTCAACAAGATCTCCGTTTTCAACCATTACAAAATTTGCATCCACCTCGGTGTTGGAATCTTCGAAATAATCGAGATCAAGAAGAACCTCACCATCTATTATTCCGCAGGAGACCGCAGCAACCAAGTGTTTCAACGGATTGTTTTCCAATTCCAATTTTTTTATGGCGAGTCCTAAAGCGACGCAAGCTCCGCATATAGAGGCAGTACGAGTTCCGCCATCGGCTTGAATTACATCGCAATCGATTTTTATCTGCCTTTCTCCCAGTGCAACCAAATCTACCGCCGCTCTCAGAGAACGTCCGATCAGGCGCTGTATTTCATGGGTTCGTCCAGACTGTTTTCCTTTTACAGACTCTCTCTCCGTTCGGGTTTCCGTTGATCTTGGAAGCAAAGAGTATTCCGCGGTAATCCACCCCTGTCCCGTTCCTCTCAAAAAGGAAGGAACTTTTTCTTCCACAGTAGCTGCACATAAAACTTTGGTTTTCTCGAAAGATATAAGACAGCTTCCCTCAGCGTGCTCCAAATAATTCGGAATTATTTCAATTTTTCTGATCTCGTCATTTTTTCTGCCGTCGTTTCTCATTTTATTTCACCTTTATTTCTTTGTTTTCTTATTGCTTTCTTTCGAATTCATATCCTGTACAAATTTTGAAAAATCAAAAACTTCATCGATTCTAAACAACTTATTCCTGCATTTTTCTCCGGAAATTAAATTCAGTTTCGTTTTTGCGCATTTAAATGCTTTACTTAGCAATTTTACAATCGCTTCGTTTGCTTTTCCGTTTTCCGGCACAGTAGTAACACAGACCAACAATTCACCGTTTTTTATTCCCGTCACCGCATTTTTCGATGCCTTGGTCGTAACCTTTACCTTAAAATAAGTACAACCATCTTTTATTTCGAAAAAAACATTGTTCATATGAATCGACATGTTAATCAATCTAAATTATTTTCGGTAAATTTACAAATAATACTTGCAAATTCCGATAAGATCTAATAGATTAGCATTCGCATTGCGGGTGTAGCTCAATGGTAGAGCATCGGCCTTCCAAGCCGAGTACGTGGGTCCGATTCCCATCACCCGCTCCATTTTTTTATCCTCTTGTGGCGATTACCGTCCATTAAATTTGATTGGTGTCTATCAATGACCTGAAAAGATTGTTATATTTATGCGAAATATTGGGTGAGGAATTATGTTATTTTCTGAGTTTTTTGCTCCGACTTCCAAAGATATTCCGTCAGATGCCAAAATCGCATCCCATCAGTTGATGTTGAGAGCGGGTATGATTTCGCAAACAGCCTCAGGAATCTATTGTTGGTTGCCGTTGGCGGTGAGAGTTCTCGAAAAAATAATGAAAATCATTTGCGAGGAGCAGGATAAAATCGGTGCGAACAAAGTATACTTTACGACCATTCAACCTGCTGAATTATGGATGGAAAGTGGGCGATATGATGACTACGGAAAGGAAATGTTGCGTATTACAGATCGCAAGGACGGAAAATTTCTCTACAGTCCAACCAACGAGGAGCAAGCTACGGATGTTTTCAGAAAATACGTAAAGAGCTACAAAGGTTTACCTACAATGTTGTACCAAATCCACTGGAAATTTCGTGATGAAATTCGTCCGAGATTTGGGGTAATGAGAGGTCGAGAATTTTTAATGAAGGACGGGTATTCCTTTGCATCGACTTTTGAGGAAGCGGAGAAAATCTATCATAAAGTTTTCAAGTCCTACATTCGAACCTTCAGAAGGATGGGGTTGACTCCGATTCCCGTACAGGCGGACTCGGGAGCGATCGGCGGAAATATGAGTCATGAATTCCAGATTCTTGCGCAAACGGGAGAGAGTACTCTTTATTACGATAAGAAATTGCTCACAGCGTCGGATGAAGAACTCATGAATATATTTGCCGTTACCGATGAGAAATACGACCCGAATACCTCCCCTATTCCGGAAAATGAATTGATGGTTTCCAAAGGTATTGAGGTGGGACATATATTCTATTTCGGAAAAAAATATTCCGAGCCGATGAATGCGTTTGTGTTGGACAAAAACGGGCAAAAATTATATCCGGAGATGGGGTCATACGGCATCGGAGTTTCCCGATTGATCGCCGCAATCATCGAAGCTTTCCATGACGAACGGGGTATTATGTGGCCTGAACCTGTCGCTCCGTTTGATGTGACTTTATTGAATCTTCACACTTCGAACAAAGATTGTGTTGAGTCGTGTAACAAAATTTATCGAGTGTTGTCCGAGTCAAAAGAAGTTTTGTATGATGACAGAGAAATGTCAATCGGTGAAAAGTTGGGGGATGCAGATTTGATAGGAATCCCTTGGCAAATAATCGTGGGTGAAAAAAACCTATCTCAAGGTTTTGTTGAACTGAAGAACAGAAAAACGAAAGAAGTTATCAAATTGTCTATTGAGGAAGTTATCGGGAGATTTCTGGAAAAGTGATTTCAACTGAACTATTGCTGGCGTGGCGCTATATCAAATCCAAAGGAAGGGAAAGAGCAATTTCTGCAATCGCGTCTTTCTCCTTGATCGGTATTGCACTCGGTGTTGCAACCTTGATAGTGGTAACTTCCGTAATGAATGGATTCCGCAAAGAGTTTACGGAAAGAGTTATCGGGTTCAACGGACATATTTCTGCCTACCCGACTAAAGAGATAAACCTGGACAAGACAATCGGCGAATTGTTGAAAATAAAGGGGATAAAAAAAGTCGTTCCTGGAATTGAAAGACAAGCATTAATTTCGAATCGGAGAAGTGTAAAAGGTTCGCTAACCTACGGGATCAGACAAGCGGACCTACAAAATAAATCTCTTATCTCAGACAATATTGTAACTGGATCACTAGAATCGTTCGGAACTGACAATGAAATCGTTTTGGGACATTCATTAGCATCTCGTTCGGGATTAATTTTAGGAGACGAAATTGTCTTGATTGTTCCGGAAATGGAGGAAACGGGATTCGGGGTTATTCCTCGCAAGAAGACTTTTCGGTTGATTGCGACTTTCAAATCGGGAATGCAAGAATATGATAACTCCGTTGCATATATTCCGTTGGAGATATCTCAGAAACTGTTTAAAATGCCGAACCGCATTGGTGTGATCTCGATTTTTACAGACAATCCGATGAATATAAAAGAGATAAAATCATCAATTCGCGAAAAGTTTCAGAATTTATTTATAATTTCCGATTGGCAGTCTAGTAACAGCTCTTTTATGCGTGCGGTTGAAATCGAACGCAATGTCATGTTTTTAATCCTGACTTTAATAACTTTGGTCGCGAGTTTTAATATAATTTCTTGCATGATTATGCTTGTGAAGGACAAGGAAAAAGACATTGCGATTCTCAGAACGATTGGTTTGTCAAGATCAGCTGTCACCCGGATATTTTTTACCGTCGGAGCATCGATTGGAGTTACTGGTACCTTCATCGGATCCGTTTTGGGACTGCTTTTTTCCATGAATATCAAAAATATTCAGCAGTGGTTGGAATCTGCACTGCATACACAGGTATTTTCTCCGGAGGTTTATTTCTTGACTCATCTTCCTTCATTAATAAGACCAATGGATGTTGCATTGACCATCAGCGTGTCTCTCTTTTTGTCTTGTGTCGCGACATTGTATCCTACGCGCAAAGCTAGTAAACTGAATCCGACGGAAATATTAAGATATGCATGATAAAGATAAGCTTGATATAATAATTGAACTGCGAAATATTTGTAAGAGGTATTCCTTAAAGGATTCGTTCGTGTTGAACGATGTGTCTTTGCAGGTAAAAGAATCCGAAGTCGTTGCGTTGTTGGGACCATCTGGATCAGGAAAGTCCACCTTGCTGCATATCGCGGGATTAATAGATTCTCCCACGGAAGGAAAAATTATTTTCGAAAATAAAACGATCGAAAAACTATCAGATGATGAAAAAACTTTTTTGCGTCTGCATAAGATCGGTTTTGTTTATCAATATCATCATCTGTTACAAGAATTTTCTGCTCTCGAAAATGTAATGTTACCGATGCTGATTGCAGGGAGAAAAAAAGAAGACGCAAGAAAAAAAGCAGAACATCTTCTCGAAATGTTGGGTTTGCAGGACAAAATCGCGATGTTTCCTTCTGAACTTTCCGGAGGACAGAAACAAAGAGTGGCGATAGCTCGCGCAATGGTCAATGATCCTATTCTGCTGTTGGCTGACGAACCTACGGGAAATCTCGACCCGGAGACTGCGCAATCCGTATTCAGTGATATGTTAAAAATTATGAAGTCCAATCATATGTCGGCAATCGTCGCAACCCATAACTACGATCTCGCAAAAAAAATGCACAGACAGTGTTTTATAGAAGACGGGAAACTGATTGAAAAATGACGCCGTTCGTACATCTTCGTCTTCACTCTGCTTATTCTCTCGCTGAAGGAGCGATAAAAATCGAAAAACTGGTGCATCTTTGCGAAGAAAACAAGATGCCCGCAGTTGCGGTTACGGACACCAACAATCTTTTCGGCGGAATGGAGTTCTGCATAAAATGCGCCGATCACGGAATTCAACCGATCGTGGCCTGTCAGCTGAATATTCAACATCCGACACCGACAAAACATCCGACCAGCGTTTTGTTATATGCTCAGAACAAAAACGGATACCAAAATTTAATTCAGTTGATATCCAACGCGTATTTGCATCCTTCTTCGAATTTACATCCTGAAATTTCTCTGAATTTGTTTGAAAAATATTCTCAGGATATAATCTTAGCAACAGGGGGAGCGGAAGGATCTCTCGGTGCTTTCATTCTGGAAAACAACATCGATGAAGCGAAAGAATATCTTCAATATCTGAACAAATATTTTGAAAATCGGCTGTATGTTGAGGTATCGCGACATAACAAGGAAGTTGAATCTCTGATTGAAGAGAAAATGATTTCCCTTGCATACGATTTTAATTTACCACTGCTTGCGACGAATAATGTTTGTTTTGCGACTCCCGAAGATTTTGAAGCTCACGACGTTTTAATTTGTATTTCTCAGATTAAAACCATATACGATTCCGAAAGGCAAACATCTTTTCCGGATTATTATTTCAAAACCCAACAGGAAATGAACGAGTTGTTTCACGATCTTCCTGAGGCACTGGAAAATTCCGTACATATTGCTGAAAGATGTTCTTTTATGCTGACGAAGCAGAAGCCGTTGCTGCCTATTTTTAAAACGGAAAGCGGAAAATCTCAAGATGATGAACTCGAAGATATGGCTCGTCACGGTCTGGAAGAAAAATTATCGGTTTTTAAAAATGATGCGGACTACGATCAGAAAAGAAAAACGTACTTTGACCGGCTGAAATACGAATTAGGTGTTATAAAAACCATGGGATTCAGTGGATACTTTCTCATAGTCGCTGATTATGTTCGATGGGCGAAATCGCAGAGCATTCCGGTAGGTCCGGGTCGTGGTTCGGGAGCGGGTTCCATTGTGGCCTGGTCCATTCACATTACCGACGTAGATCCGATAAGATTCAAGTTGTTTTTCGAAAGATTTTTGAACCCAGATCGTGTTTCCATGCCGGACTTCGATATCGATTTCTGCCAGGCGCGCCGAGAAGAAGTCATTGAGTATGTGCAACGGAAATACGGATATCAGTCGGTCGCCCAGATCACGACTTTCGGAAAATTACAGGCCAAAGCAGTAATAAAGGATGTCGGAAGAGTTTTGGCAATGCCTTACGGATTTGTGGATAAAATTTCCAAATTAATTCCGTTCAGTCCGACCAACCCTTTAACTTTGCAAGAGGGCATCGACAGAGAACCTGTTTTGCAGGATCTCATAAAAACAGATCCACAGGTGCAAAAACTTATGGAAATTGCCCTGCGTTTGGAGGGACTTTACAGAAATCCGGGAGTTCACGCGGCAGGTGTTGTTATATCGGACAAAAATTTACAGGACATTGTTCCTTTATATAAAGATGCTAAATCCGATATGCCGTCGACGCAGTTTTCGACGAAATATGTAGAGTCCGCCAGTTTGATAAAGTTCGATTTTTTAGGGCTGAAAACTTTAACCGTCATTCAGAAAGCTATTGATCTTATAAATAAAAGAGGAATCGAGCTTACAAGTCATTCCATTCCTTTGGATGATAAGAAAACTTTTGATTTGATTAAAGCTGTGAACTGTGTCGGTGTGTTCCAGATCGAAAGTGGCGGGATGAAGGACGTCGTTAAAAAATTACAGCCGGACAGAATTGAGGATATCATCGCGCTGGTCGCTCTTTACCGTCCTGGACCAATGGACGATATCCCGAAATACATCGCCTGTAAGCATGGTCTGGAAAAAATTTCATACTTGCATGAAAAACTTGTTCCGATTTTGGAAGAAACTTACGGTGTGATGGTTTACCAGGAACAAGTCATGCAAATTGCGCAATCCATGGGCGGATACTCTTTGGGACAGGCAGATATTTTGCGGCGTGCAATGGGAAAGAAAAACAAGGAGGAGATGCAGGCGCAAAAAAAGCGGTTCATCGACGGAGCCGTAGAGAAAGGCATCGACAGATCCATCGCGGAAAAACTTTTCGAACAGATGAGTAAGTTTGCAAGTTACGGATTTAACAAATCACATTCGACTCCGTACGGATTGTTGACATATCAAACCGCATTCTTGAAAGCCAACTACATGATGGAATTTTACGTCGCCATCATGACTCTCGACATGGCCAACGCCGATAAATTATTTGCTTATTATCAAGACGCGAAAAGCAACGGAATAAAAATCGCGCCACCGGATATTAATTTGTCAGAAGGTGATTTTATTATAGATTATGAAAATGGATTGCTACGTTACAGTTTGGCAGCAATTAAGGGTGCAGGAATCGCCGTTGTTAACGAAATTGTGAAAGAAAGAAAAATTAACGGAGACTACACGTCCGTATTTGATTTTATCGAAAGAAATGCTTCAAAAAAAATCATTAACAGAAAAATTTTTGAGAATTTCATTAAAGCCGGAGTTTTTGATAGTCTGCATCCGAACCGGAGACAGCTCTTCGATTCGCTGGACAATATTATGTCAGTGAAAGTTTCAGAGGATCAGTTTTCATTGTTCCAAAATACCTATCCGGATTTGAAAAAGGTTTCCGAATGGAGTGAATCTGAAAAATTACAATATGAATTCGCCGTAATAGGTTTTTATGTTTCGGCGCATCCTCTGGAACAATACGAATCGATCATTCAAAAATTTCAGTTTCCTTTGTTGTCGGAAGCGGCGAAATTTTCAAGAACAAAAGTCGTAGCCGTCATCAACAATGTAACCGTAAAAACGACAAAAAATCAGAACAAATTTGCTGTGCTTAACGTGTCTGACATATCCGGAACGGCCGAGGTTACTTTGTTCGGAGAAGTGTATAATCAAAATCGTGAAGTTTTAGAAGTCGGAAACATCGTTTTGATCCAATTAAACTGTTTCAAAAATGACGGACAAACAAGATTCAGTGCAGAATCCATCCAAAAATTTGATAAAAACTATAATGGAGAAGACAATCTTGTAAAAAAGGCTTACCGACCTCAAGGATATTTTAAACCAAAATTGTTGGATATGACTTTGCGCATCACCATATCCGACCAAAAAGGGTTGCTGGGAGTAAAAAGCCTGATAAGCAAGTTTAAGAAAAACGGAAATTATTCTGTGGAATTGAAATTTCCCGAGGAAAAGCGCACTTTGGTATTGCCTGAAAAATATAATCTTTCGTCTTACGATGTCTTGGATGTTAGGGAGGTTGTCGGAATAGATAACGTTGTTGAAATACAAAAAGGATAAATAATTTGCGAAAAATTTTGAAATTAAAGGAATGTGAAGATGATTGAAAAGCTTTATAACTGGATGATGAAACAAGCCGAAAGCGAGCATGCGCTTCGGGTTTTGATGTTTGTATCCTTTATCGAAAGTTCGTTTTTCCCGTTACCTCCTGATCCTGTATTGGCTGTTGTTGTAGCAAAGAACCAACACAAGGCAATGTATTACGCCTCCATGTGCGCTTTGGCATCAGTTTTGGGGGGATTTCTCGGATATTTCATCGGATATGCCTGCTTTAAAACTTTAGGAGTCTATATATTAGATTGGTTCAGCATAACGCCGGAGAAATTCGACAAATTAGTTTTAGATATGGGAAGAGATATTTGGGCTTTCGGTATTATCTGTGCGAAAGGATTAACGCCTATTCCGTTTAAAATAGTTACTATCGCAAGCGGATTTGCAAAAGTTAATCTGTGGGTATTTTTAGTTGCGTCGATCATAACTCGAACAACAAGATTTGTTATCTTGTCCTGGATTTGCAAAAGGTATGGCGATTACGTTCTGAACTTTATCGAAAAACACAAAAAAATCGCTTTGCTTGCCATAATTTTTCTGGTTATCATCGGATTTGCTTTGATTAAACTTTTTGTGAAATGATGAAAAATGTATTGCAAGAATTCGATGCTCTGTTATATATAAAAAACAGCTTGTATCCAAATTTTAATGATGACGAAAATGCGGATTTTTTGAAAAAACTTTGCGGATTGAAAGCTTCCGCCGGGGCGGTGGTTGTCACTAAAAGCAAGTCCGCAGTTTTCGTTGACGGACGATACGAACTGGCCGCAAAGATTTCGGTGGATTCTAAAAAATTTTCAATAGAATCGCTATCTCTAAAGGACATAATTAATTGGATAAAAAATAATATCAAATTGGGTTCGAGAATCGCATTCGATCCGCGATTTTTTTCTCATTCACTTTTGAAAAAGATAAAAGCAGAGCTGCCCGATTATAGTTTTTCAGAAATTAATTTGGACTCTGTATTCGAGTCGAGAAAATTCAAAAGAGAATCCGAAATTATTTCGTGGAAATTTGATGAATCTAAATTTAATTCGATCTATAAAATTATTTCGGAAAACAATTTAGATGGATACTTGATCTGCGACCCCTGCTCTTCAGCCTGGCTATTAAATCAACGTAATATAAAAACAAAAGATGTTCCTGTATCCTTAGGATATCTTTTGGTAGACAAAAATAGAGAGAAAATATTTTATTTCGATAATAATTATCAGAATTCTTCTGAAAAACATGTCGGAGATTTGATGAATGATATTTCTCGTTTTTCAAGGATTGGATTGGATTTTAACAAAGCTCCCGCCTTCATAAATTCGCCTAATTTGGTTGATGTGAAAGATCCGATTCCGAATATAAAATACATAAAAACAGCGGAAGAAATCAAAAACATAAAAAAAATTACAGTTGAAGATTCGGAGGCCATAGTAAAATTTTTGTTTTGGTTTTATCACAACGAAAATATCTCCGAATTGGATTGCGCAGATCAAATTTTTTTAAATCGAAAAGAGTCTCAAAATTTTGTCGGAAACAGTTTCGATACCATTGCCGCTGCCGACGAAAATTCCGCAATAGTTCACTATACTCCGTCATCGGATACAAACAAAAAAATTGAAAAATTTTTACTTTTGGATTCCGGAGGACAGTATAAATTCGGAACAACGGATATCACACGAACCTTAGCCAAAAAGCAGCCGTCTGAAACGGAAAAATTGTACTATACTTTGGTTCTCAAAGGACATATTGCAGTGGCAAGTGCGAAACTTGAAAAGGGCTCGACCGCAGCGGTATTAGACGGTGTCGCGCGAAAATTTTTACAACAACATTCTTTGGATTACAATCATTCCACGGGACACGGTATCGGATATATGTTGAATGTTCATGAGGGTCCTGTCGCAATTTCCAGAAATAATAAAATTCCTCTGCAACCAAACATTTTGCTTTCAAATGAACCCGGGGTTTATATTGAAAACCACATGGGAGTGCGTCTGGAAAATATGATTGTAACGGAAGAAATGGATAACTTTATCTGTTTTGATACAATTTCGCTGGTTCCATTCGACAACAAACTGATTGATTACTCTTTTCTGACATCCGATGAAAAATTATGGTTGAAAAGTTATAATGAAAAAATCCTTAACAACTTAAAACTTCCGAAAAATATTTCAGATTGGCTTGCGAAATACATCAATATATTCGCGCATTGAAAGAGATGTCTACCTTTTATATACATCTGTCCATATCGCAGATCCCATTAAATGAAACCCGAACTTAAGGTAGTCTTTGCTTGCCTGGTCTACGTCTTGGGGACAAATCACAACACAATGCTGAGGTAACTCATACAAATTTTCTATTGGTATTAATATATCATCGTCGAGGTGGGGAACCCTATTTTCCTTCCGGTAATTTAAAAACTCTCTCCATGCTTTATAAAAACAGGCACATAAGTAACGGCTACTTGGAGTAAAACTCTGCAACGAAACACCCTTCGTAAAATAATATAATTTATTTCCATTCAAACGTAAGTCTACAAGTTTATCGACAAACGCCATGTCTTCTCTTCTTCCCTTATAAACATCAAGCACATAGTTATATGACTGATAAATGGATGGAATCACCGAAATAGAACAACAAATCACAATAGAACAAGCTATACTTCGTCTTTTTTTCAAAAAATATCCACACCAGTATGCGCAAGATGGAAGAGAAAAGACAATAGCGGGAAATATATAATACGAATGTCTGAACCCCAATAAAACATACGCCATAACATAGGCAATAGCCCCAAACAAAAGGCTATCTGAAAACAAACATCTTTTATCAGACTTTACCAAAACCATATAAGCTCTAATAAAGGCCAGCAAAAATATACAAATCAAAAATGGGTCCTGATGAAAGAAAGACATCATGATTGAAAATGAACTTTTAAAACATTCAAATGCAAAAGCATACATATGGTTAGAGCCTATGCCCATATTTGCTAAAACGAACAGATAAAACCATATGAAAAAGAAAGATGAAATTAATTGAGCGATATGAAATATTTTGTCCTTCTCTGTTAACTTACGCCAACCGAAAAATAAGTTAACAAAAGCTATAACAAAAACCATACCGAATATAGGCTCTTTGGTAAAAAGAGAATAAGTAATCGCTACCCAAGCGACGAAGTAGCACATCAACGACTGTTTTTTCGAGCCCAACCACCAAAAATACATATAAACAGCTTGAAGAAAAAATATAAACCTTTCAGGATATATAAGATAAATGTGAATTTGCAAAAAGCTCGAAACCGCAATCAAAGTTACAGAAAAAAATAAGCTAATCCACCAATTTCCGCTTTCCCGTTGTAAGAAATGAAACAGCAATAGAACTGAGCTAACCATAATGAATGCGTTAAACAAAAAAAGATGAAATATCGAGGGCGTTTCGGAAAAAAGCAACAAAATTGAATAATCAGCTAAACCAAGCGGCCAAAATCTACCGACACCTACCCAACTATGACTGGGTTTCCCTTTTCCTATTGTTCCTAAAATTTGGCAGTCATCGCCGAAGTTTTGCAAAGTCCAATTAACATCCAATAATATTAGATATGCTAAAACCGACAACAAAATTAGGATAATGAAATGACTGATATTTCTGTCTGAAAACGACTTACGAACGACCCGAAACACAAACCCACTCCATACATATGCCTAACACATCAAAGATCATCATTTCCGATGTAAATTTTTTCGACACGGCTTCCCAATCGGCAAGTAATTTCGTGTGGAATTGTTCCCAACTCGAGCGCCCATTTTTCGACGGTATAATCAGGGGAATGAGTCAGTGCAACCCAGTTTCCCAGCTTCAGATATTTTTCATCGACTTCCGACGCGTCAAGAGTTATGTAATCCATCGAAATTCGACCGACCATCGGCAGTCTTTTACCTCCTAAAAATCCGCATCCGAAGCCCGAAAATTTTCTCATAAATCCGTCCGAATACCCTATTCCAATGGTTATGGATGTCATGTTTCGAGGTGCGATGAAAGTTGATCCGTATCCTATTGTGTCACCTTTTTTCAGATGATTAACCTGGACGATTCTGGAGAAAATATCCATCACGGGTTTTACGACACCTATCATATCTTCTCGTATACAAAAACCGTAAATAGCTTTCCCCGGTCTAACCATATCAAACTGATAATCTTTTCCCAAAAAAATACCATTGGTTGCGGACAAACAAGACACCGGATTTCCGAATTTTTTCAACGCTACTTTAAACCTCTCCAGTTGCTTTTTATTCATTTCACTGGAAACATCGTCGGCACAAGCCAAATGGCTCATAACGAAAAGCAAATTCAGATTATTCAAGATATCACTGAGACTGTGATGTTCGTCCTCTTCCAAAAATCCGTTGCGAGACATTCCTGTGTCCACATGAACGGCGACATCCAACTTTTTATTCAGAGTTTTCGATTTTTTCACCCATAAATCTGCTTGAATCCAATTATTTAAGACGGGAACCAGCTTATATTTAAGCAAAATATCCTCTGTATTCTCAAAAACCCCACTCAAAACAAAAATTTTCACATTCTCATCGGGAAGCGTATTTCTTATTTCTATTCCCTCGTCTATGGTCGCAACGAAAAAATTTCTACAGCCTTCTTTGTAAAGCCTTTTGCTGATAGGAACAGCTCCAAAGCCGTACGAATTTCCCTTAACTACAGCTGACGCAATTGCGCCCTTCGCAAGCACGTCTTCAACCTTATGATAGTTGTAAGCAATGTTGTCCAAATTTATCACAGCAACCGACAACACTTGCGGCGCAACTTTATCCAAAACTTTTTGAAAATCCATTCTTTATACCCGTTCCTACCTATTATCAGCTAAATTATCAAACTTCGTAAATTGACCGTCAAAAAACAACTCCACTGTACCGATAGGACCATGTCTTTGCTTCGCGATAATAATTTCGGCCTTATTGTAAGCATTTTGCATTTTTGTATACCACTTATCAAATTCCGGCGTACCTTCTTGCGGCTTCGTTCTTTCGAGATAATATTCCTCTCGATAAACAAACATGACAACATCGGCATCCTGTTCGATAGATCCCGATTCACGGAGGTCAGCCAGCTGTGGACGTTTATCATCACGGATTTCCACCGCTCGCGACAGCTGCGACAGCGCAATAATCGGAATATTCAACTCTTTAGCTAAGCCCTTCAGCGAACGCGTAATTTCTGAAATTTCCTGAACACGGTTATCGTTTCGACGGTCAGAACTTCCCTGAAGTAGTTGTAAATAATCTATAACAATCAAATCCAGCCCTTCTTTTCGTTGCAATTTTCTTGCACGAGTTCTTACGGCAGAAACCGTCATCGCCGGAGTGTCTTCTATAAACAACGGAATATTCGCCAGCTTCTTTTGAAGACTCCTGATCTTTCCTATTTCTTCCTCTTTGATTTCTCCTCGGCGAATTTTCTCGGAAGGAATCATGCTTTCTTGGGACAAAATACGAGAAACCAGCTGCTCTGCGGACATCTCCAAAGAAAAAAACGCGACCTTCCCTGCCCCTTCCCTGCCAAGTAATTTATCCATCGCGACTTTAAATGCAATATTCGTCGCCAAGGCGGTTTTTCCCATAGACGGACGCCCTGCTAAGATGATCAGATCCGACCTGTTAAGTCCACCCAATTTCCGATTTAAATCTATAAATCCGCTGGTAACACCGATAAGTTTATTATCGCTTTTGTATGCATGCTCTATAGTTTGCACCGCTGTCTTAGCCACATCAGAGAAACTCATGCACATCCCACGAGTGTTGTCCATAGCCAGATCATACAGCCGAGCTTCTGCCTTTTCTATCAGAGACTCGCTGTCCGAATTTAAGTCAAAAGTCGACGCATCGTGAACAATATCCTCACCGATAAGAATTAACTGACGTCTGTTATAAAGATCGTAGATAAGGCGCGCGTAATCCTCTATGCCGGAAACAGAGACCACCGAGTTTACCAATTGTATCAGGTAGCTTCCGCTCTCAATTTTTTGTAAGTTGTCGCTCTTTTCAAAATACGACCGTAATGTAATAGGATCAGCCACCAAACCTTGAGAAATCAGTTTACTGATTGCTGCGAAAATTTCTCCGTTTATCGGAACAAAAAAATGTGTTGGAGATATTATATCTGAGACATCCTCGAAACATTCATTGTTCAACATAAGAGCGCCGAGCAAAGACTGCTCCGCCTCTAGATTGTGAGGCAATTCTCGCATCTGTTGCACTTGAAACTTAGACTTCAGCGGATCCATTTCTCTCTTATTACTAAAAAACCGTTAAAGTATACTACCCTCAGCAACTTTTCGCAAAAATTTTTCTCGACATATTTTCATAGATAATCCAAATCATAAGTTTCTATTCGACGTAAGGATTTTTTCTCTGTCTTATGAAAATTCGCAGCGGAACACCGTCAAAATCAAAAGATTTTCGCAAATTATTCAGAAGATATTTTTCGTAACTCGCCGGCAGATGTTCACTGCGGTTTGCAAAAACCGCAAAAGTCGGCGGCCGCGTGTTGGTTTGCGAAATATACTTCAATTTTATAGGCATACCATTAACCAATGGAGGATGATTTTTCTCAACCGTCCACTGAAACCATTTATTGAGAGCACTGGTTGGAATTCTGATATTCCACTTGTCATAAAGCTCAAAAGCCTTGTTGAAAATTCTGGCAAGTCCCAACTTTTCTTTTGCGGAAACCAGCAAACAGGGAACTCCCAACAGCTGCGAAAATTCATATTTGGCACGACGCTCTACGTCCTTTTGAATTTCTTCAGCATTCGAAACGATATCGCTTTTATTAAGAGCAAAAATTATAATTTTCCCTTCATCAAAAGCCTTGCGGGCAATGGTTATGTCTTGCTTTTCCAAAGGATGACGAATATCCATGACCAACACGACTATATGAGATTGCTTCACATATCTCCAAGCATCTGATACGGAAACGTTTTCTATCTTTTCCTGAACTTTGGACTTTTTCCTTTGTCCTGCCGTATCAATGAGAAAAATCTTTCTGCCCCTGTAATTCCAATTCAGAGTAATAGAATCTCGAGTAATCCCCGCTTTATCCCCTGTCAACAAACGATTTTCTCCGATAATGGCGTTAATCAAAGTGGATTTTCCCACATTCGGGCGCCCGACAATTGCAACTTTTAACGGAATCTCTTTCTCGTTAGAAACTTCCTCCTCGGGAAAATCAAAATCACTTATCGCATTCAGCAAACCATCAAATCCCAAGTTGTGCTCCGCCGAAATCGCAATACCTTCGCCGAATCCTAGTCGAGTAACATCAATTTGAGTCGACGGTTTTTCGCATTTATTCTTTATTACAACAACCGAACGATTACCGCACTGTTTAAACGACTTTCGTAACCATGTAGCAACAGATTTATCGTATTCCGTCACACCTTCGATAGCATCCACAACGAAAAATACAACATCTGATTCCGACAGAGCCGCAAACGATTGCAAATTCATAGATTTAGCCAGTTCGTCTTTCGAAAAAGTGTCGATTCCCGGAGTATCGATGACCTGAATACGAATCCCAAAGAAATCCGCATCTACAACCTTTCTGTCACGGGTAATTCCAGGCATATCTCCGACAATGGCATTTCTTTTGCCGACCAAACGATTAAAAAGCGTAGACTTCCCTACGTTAGGACGTCCTATCAATGCAATTTTCATAATTTAACACCGAATCAATCTGCAGGAGCAGTTTATCACAGTATTTTTGTACAAACAATCTGGGCAAAACTTATATCTCCGCTTCAACAAATTATCTTCTGTTCTTTTAATTTTGCTTAAAACTTTGGTGCTCAGCTGTCTTTTTTTTAGGAGCGATACCTAGTTTTTCGATAATTTCACTGCACGTAAGAATTCCCTGATGAACTCTACCGTCGAGAACAAATGCCGGCACAGAAGATATTTTCAATACGTGCATCGCCCTCTGTTGCTCTTTCATGAGTCCTGCAGAGATTTTTTTATATTCAGGGTTGTTCGTGTCCAAATAACTCGTAACTATCTTGTTATTATACCCGGCTTTCACAAAAACTTGCTTTAAAAACTCACGAGGATTTTTGGATTTTATCCAATCTTTTTGAGCGTCAAAAATTATTTTATACAAAGCGATGGCATCTTTGGATTTGTTGTAAAAAACCCGCATTAAAATCGCTGCCTCTAGCGCTCCAAGATCGTCTATATAGTTACGCAAAATAATTTTTAGCTTTCCAGGATCGACGTATTGTTTTTTTAACTTGGGCAATTCTTCCTTGTGAAATTTACAACAGTGATTACAGCTGAAAGAGGAGTATACAACCAAGGTATGAGGCGCTTTTTTATCACCTATAACAATCTCTTCAAGTTTGAAATAATCAGGAATATTCAGATTTTTCAAATTTTCAGAAAATGATTTATTTTCATCAACAAACTGATGCTTGGACTCTTGAATGTCACGAGCCCAAACACTTAAACAGCAAAATAAAAAACAAACTAATTTTTTCATTTCGCCAACTTCATTTCCCTCAACCTTATTTTGTTAAATCTTTAAAATATTAACTGAATCGCTATCAAAATCATTCAGTACCACAACACTGTCTCCAACTCGGGCGAACTTTCGATCCATAGCGACAGTCGTTGCAATTTTTCCGAGCTTATCCTGATCAAATTCCTTTTTCATTACAAATGAATAGACACCACACAGCAATCCCGCTTGTCGAGCAACCTCCTCCGAACTCGTTCCCAACAGAATAGGACATGTAGGTCTGAATCTTGCGCAACAAGCTACGTGTTCAAAGGAATCCGAGAACATCACGATACAAGACGCATTGCTGTACATCGCAGCGGATTTCGAAGCTTCGCACTTTGCGTCCAATGAAGTCTGATGTGGACATTGCGTGTCGTCCTCAATCCTTCTTATGCAACTAGGATCTTTTTCTGTAACCTCGATAATTTTATTCATCATGCTCACAGCTTCTAAAGGATACTGGCCAGAAGCAGATTCTGCTGACAACATGGTTGCATCCGCGCCACTGTAGACAGCATTTGCAACATCCGAAACCTCTGCTCGGGTCGGACTTGGTGAAGTAATCATCGACTCCAACATTTGCGTAGCAACAATAACAGGCTTTCCCATTTTGTGACACGTATTTATAATCAAACGCTGCGCCATCGGCACCTCTTCGTGATTCATTTCAACCCCCAAATCGCCTCGAGCAACCATAATACCATCTGAAATCTGGGTAATAGGCTCGATAGCTTGAACAGCCAACGGCTTCTCAATTTTAGATAAAACCTTTGCCCTACCTTTTATTATGCTACGGGCCTCCTCTACATCTTCAACATTTTGTACGAAGGAAAGCGCCACCCAATCAACACCAAGTTTCAGAGCAAAATCCAAATCTTTTCTATCTTTTTCCGTTAATGCAGGAATCGGCAGCATTACATGAGGAACGTTAACCCCTTTTCTATTGGATAATTGTCCGCCAATGATTACTTTAACTTCCGCATATTCAGGGGAACAGGACAAAACCTGAAAACGTAACTTACCATCATCTAGCAACAATGTCGTCCCAACTTTCAAAGCTTCTAAAATCTCAGGATGCGGCAAATTAACTCTCTTGGTATCTCCGGGGGTTTTATCCAGGTCGAATCTAAAAATATCTCCTTCCTCCAGAAAAATTTTATTATTTTCAAAAATTCCGACTCTTAATTTCGGCCCCTGAAGGTCGGCAAGAATTGTTGGAAAAGAATGATGTTTGTGTCCAACTGATCTTATGGTATCGTAAATTTTTTCGTGGCCGGCGTGATCTCCGTGGGAAAAATTCAACCTGAAAACATCAACTCCACCAAGATATAGCTTTTCAATAACTTCGGTACTGTTGCTCGAGGGACCAATCGTTGCAACTATCTTACCATTACGACACCTTTTCATATAAATCTCCTAAAAAATTCTAATTCAATCTACAACTTGTTAGATGTTATGTCCAGTTGATATTTTGTTTTAAGCACAAATTAAAAACTCTTTTCCCAGATAAAACAATGCGATATTTTTTTAAAATTAACTGTATCCAATACAAATCCGGAATATTTTTCGCAATCAAGCTCTTCCAAACTTATCCAAAAACAACGGGAAACGCAGACCTATTTTGAGAAAAGCTTTGCTCCACTTATCCGCACACGAATCTCCGAAAATCAAAGCTTCATCTGCGCGAATGGGTATCCAGTAATTGGAAGTGATTTCATTCTCCAACTGCTGAGAATCCCAGCGATAACACCCCACGCACAAAATTTTTCGTTCGGATTCTCCCATTATGAAGGCGAAAGAGTTTACCAGGTTGTCGCAAGTAGTCATGCGTATGTTATCACGAACAGCAATAGTATTCTCCGATATATTCTTATTGGTGTGAAGAATATATCCCTTGTCTATGTCCCGGTCCCCTCCGATACGGATTTCGACATCTCCAATATCCCCAAAATTCATTTTGGTGAAAATTTGCAATAGATTCATATTCGGCAGGATTTTATTTATAACGACTCCCATAGCTCCTTTATCTGAATGTTCACAAATATAAACCATTGACTTGCTCATATATGCATCAGAAATATTAGGTGTCGCAAGCAATATCTTTCCAGTTAAATCCTGTATATCATTCTCTCTGTTGCTCATCATCCCATCCAGGTCTATACTTATATGGTACACTGCGAGGGTTAATTTTTTACTAAAATGAAATATTTTTTACGTGTTTTTTTTGTTTTTGTTTTAACCATTTTTATAAATTTTCCAACCAATGCTCTAAAATCAGGAGATGTGCTTCTCAAACTTGAGAAATTGTCCCCTGACGGTGTCGCAATATTTGAAATCGAACTCCCGAAAGGATGGAAACTGGCTAAGGCTCCCGAAATTATGTCAAAATCAAAGTCCAAGGAGTTCAAATATCAAGAGAATTTTAAGAAAATTTTGGAAAACAAATACGAAACTCATTGTAAATTAAATAAAAATCAGAAAGACGTCCTGAAATTTGATTTTTTTGTTTGCAAAAACGTTTGTTCTATCGTAAGCAAAGATTTTATTTTTATTCCCAATATTCCTTCGAAAAATACCTCCGTAAAATTTTTTATGATCATGATATTGTTCGGGTTCCTCGGAGGTTTACTATTCTTGCATTGATTCTGTCCCTACTAAAAATGTTCAGCGAAACCGTCGGGTGGGGATTGCATTTTCAAAACATATACTTCTTAAAATTTACAGTAGTTTTTTTCTTTATTCTTTCTCTGATTAGTTTTGGTAAATTGCATTTTAATTGGAATGTTAATCTTGAAAAATCAAAAATAGCGAACAAAACAATACGAGATATTACTTTCAGCATAATAGTAACCATGGTTGCCATCCCCTGCTCTGCTCCTCTGCTGGGAACTGCTGCAACTTTCGCAATACAAGAATCATTCGTAAATTTATTTTCGATATTTATGGCAATAGCTACAGGATTTTCTCTTCCGTATTTTGTTGCGTTGTTTTGTAAATTTTCATTCAAAAAAATATTTCAAAACCCGATATTAAACCGCATTGTTGATTGGGGAGTTGTTATCACTTTTACTTGGCTAAGCTGGATTTTATTCAGAAATATCAATCTGATCGAAATATTCGCTATTTGCTTCGCGTTATTGGCTGCAATGTTCTTATTCAAGAAAAAATACAACTCAATTGCTGTATTGCTGCTGGCTTCTGCGATTTTCATAAATATTCCACAAAAAAATACACAAGACTTCGATAAACTCGAGAAGGTTTCGCAACTTGTCGAGCAAAACAATACGGTCATCCTGAATATCACTGCAGATTGGTGTCTATCCTGTAAATACAACAAGCTAAAATTCAAATCCGATCGAGTGCAGATGAAGATAAACGAGAACAATGTTAAATTTGTAGAAATCGATATAACCAAAAAAAATGATAAGGTTATGAATTTTATTTATGAACATTCGCGTGCGGGAATTCCTTTTACCATAATATTCGGTCCTCAAAACAAATCCGGAATCGTATTATCTGAAATTCCGACGATATCCGAGATCGTAAAGACTATAGACCTTGTAAAATAATAGTCCTATAATGGCGGAGTTTGTTTTTTATTAATGAAAAAGGAAAAAAGATGATTGAAAAAACTTTCGACGAAGATGTTTATCAGAATGCTAAGTCATGGCCGTTTGAAGAAGCTCGAAAGTTATTAAATCGCGAAAGCATAAAGAAAAAAGGATATGCGCTATTCGAGACAGGATACGGCCCTTCAGGTTTACCTCACATCGGAACTTTCGGGGAAGTTGCCAGGACAACATTCGTTCGACACGCTTTCGAGAGCCTTACCGGAATAAAAACCAAATTGTTTGCTTTTTCCGACGATAGAGATGGTTTGAGAAAAGTTCCGGATAACATTCCTAACAAAGAATTGGTTGCGAGATATTTGGAATTCCCTTTAACGAGCGTCGCGGACCCTTTCGGATGCCACGCCAGCTTCGGTGAACATAACAACAATAAACTCATGGAATTCCTGGATTCGTTCGGATTTGATTATGAATTTCAAAGTTCGACCGATTGGTACAAAAGCGGAAGATTTAATGAAATTCTTCTCCGAGTTTTGCAAAACCATGAAGAAATTTTGTCCATTATGCTCGCAAGTCTCCGTGAAGAGCGTGCAGCAACATATAGTCCTTTCCTTCCGATATCTCCAAAGACAGGCAAAGTGCTGCAGGTGAATGTCGAAGAATATCGAGTCAACGATGGCACGATAGTTTTCAAAGACGAAGACGGAACTCTAACCGAACTTCCTGTAACCGACGGAAACTGCAAATTACAGTGGAAAGTCGACTGGGCAGCGCGCTGGACTGCTTTGGATGTCGATTATGAGATGTCCGGCAAAGATTTAATTGACTCCGTGAAATTATCCTCGAAAATATGTCGAGTATTGGGAGGAAATCCTCCTGTAGGATTCAATTACGAACTATTTTTGGATGGAGAAGGAAAAAAGATTTCCAAGTCCAAAGGAAACGGACTCAGTATCGATGAATGGTTGCAATACGCTCCTCAAGAAAGCCTGTCCAATTTTATGTTTGCGTCGCCGAAAAGCGCGAAAAGACTTTATTTCGACGTCATTCCGAGACAGATTGACGATTATGTCACCCATTTGAGCAATTTTGAGACTCAAGCTCCGAATAAAAAAATAGATAATCCGGTTTGGCATATACATAACGGAAATCCTCCGAAAGCGGAAGAAACCATTTCTTATTCGCTGCTGTTAAACTTAGTTAGTGCTTGCAACACCGATGATAAGTCTACTTTATGGGGATTTATTCAGAAATATATTAAGGACGCGACTCCTGAAAACAGGCCATTTTTGGATAGATTAGTTGAGCACGCGATAAATTATTACCAGGATTTCGTGAAGCCTACGAAAAAGTATGCCGTCCCTAGTGATATGGAAAGAGAGGCGTTGGAGGAGCTAAAAGCTTCACTGGAGAACTTATCTGCCGATATAACAGCTGAAGAGGCGCAAAGTGCGGTATTCGAAGTCGGAAAGCATTACGAGTTTGAAAATTTGAGAGCCTGGTTTGTGTGTTTGTATAAAAATCTTCTCGGGCAAGAAGAAGGCCCTCGCATGGGATCTTTTATTGTATTGTATGGAGTACAAAATACCATTAAGCTAATAGATGACGCTTTAAGTAGGTAAGTATGAAAAAAAAGGAAATATTAGAAGTTCTGAAATGGTTTTCTGATATGGGAGTTTCCGATATTTTAGAGACTGATTTTTCCAGACCTTCGAGCAACAAGATATCCACACTTACGGAATTAAAAGAAGCAATGGCCAAGGTTGATATCTCCATAAAACACTGTGCGACCAATATGGTATTCGGCATGGGAAACACGAAAGCAGACGTTCTTCTCCTGGGAGAAGCTCCGGGGGCGGAAGAAGACAAACAAGGTCTTCCTTTCGTAGGACAGAGCGGACAGTTGCTGGATAAAGTTCTGGCTGCTGTCGGTTTGGACAGAACCAAGGTCTACATTACAAACATTCTACCGTGGAGACCTCCCGGAAACAGAACTCCAAATACCCAGGAGGTTGCGCTATTCAGACCTTATGTGTTGAAGCATATCTCTTTGATTAATCCAAAAGTCGTAGTGTGTCTCGGAGGAACTTCGACAAAGGCGTTGTTGCAGACCTCGGATGGAATTATGAAACTTCATGGACGCTGGACCACTACGGAAGGAATTTCGGCAAAAATCATGCCGACTTTTCACCCTGCATACTTGCTGCGGTCCCCCTCTCAAAAAAGGGAAATCTGGAGAGATTTTCTATTAGTCAGGGAAGAGATTTCGAAAAATTAAATGAACTGAGTGCTAACGCACCACAAATGACAACTCATGTGATTCGATGAGTCAACATCAACAAAATACCCAACAACACCAGCTCTTATCATAACGAGAAATTGATATTGTTGGGTATTTTTAAGATTAATCCAGTTCAAAACCCTCGGGAAGTTCATAGTTTGCAATGACGGTCTGGACGTCATCGTCGTCTTCCAAAATCTCGATCAACTTAAACAAGGTCTTGGCGGTACCTTCATCAACAGCAATAGTATTCTTTGGCTTCCAAGTAACCTTTGCCTCTAAAGGATCCCCCAATTTTTGAGTTAAGCTGTCACGAACAGCTGTCAACTGCTCCATTGCGCAAATAATCTCAAATCCTTCATCTGTCGTAATGATATCATCCGCTCCCGCTTCTATAGCAAGCTCAAATATTTCATCTTCTGACCCCGCGGTCTTCGGATAGGAGACATATCCGATGTGATCAAACTGAAAACTGACGCTATTTGTCTCGCCCAAACTTCCTCCGAATTTAGAAAAAGCCGAACGCACTGCCGGAGCCGTACGATTCTTATTATCAGTCAAACCTTCGACAATTATAGCTACTCCACCTGGTCCGTATCCTTCATATCGAACACTCTGGTAATCGGCAGATGCATCACCTCCGGAAGCTTTTTTTATCGCTCTTTCGATATTATCCTTCGGCATATTTTCGGATCTCGCACTCAGCAACGCCGACCTGAGCCGCGTGTTACTCTCCGGATCGGCCCCGCCTTCCTTCACGGCAACTGTAATTTCTCTGGAAATTTTCGAAAAAATCTTGGCTCTTTTTGCATCCTGAGCACCTTTTCGATACATAATATTTTTAAATTGCGAATGTCCTGACATCAAAACCTCTAATAAAGCCTGTTGATTATATACGGAAAGAGTCTGATTCTCAAGCCTTTCAACGGAAACATATTCGCAAACCGTCGCCAAATCGCTAAAAATCTAACTCAGAATAAAAAGTAGGAGGAATGACGTTCACTATCCGATCTCTTAAAATATCACGAAAAGATGGGCGGGATTTTATTCGTACATACCAATCTTTTACCTCAGGATAGGATTCCCATTCGATGGCCGCTACATAATCCAAACAGGATACCTGAGCTGCGGCCGAAATATCTGCCAAAGAAAATTCTTCCCCCGCCAGCCAATTTCTTCTATTTGTAAGCCAACTTATGTAATCGAAATATTGCCTTATGTTGCTGTTACCTTTACGGATACTTGCAGAGTCTGGAGAGGATTTGCTTACATATTTTTTTATTACTTTTTCGAAAATAATGTTATTTGTAACGTCAGCGAAAAAATTCACATTAAACAACGAAGAAACACGACGAACTTCTGCTTTTGCCTTCAAAGAATCACCAAGCAGAGAATTTGATCGATAGGCTTGCTCGATATATTCGACGATAGGATAGCATCCTTCTAAAATCGTGCCGTCATTTTCAATCAAAGTAGGCAAATCCGAAAAAACATGATTTTCGGAAAATACTTTCTTTCTATTCCAAGGATATTCCTCTATCTCCTGATATTCCAGAGTTTTTTCTTGTAAATAAATTCTTGCCGTTCTTCCAAACGGATCCAACGGATAATGATATAACTCTCTCATAATCCTCTCTCCTTACTATTAATATCTAAATTTCCAATTAACACCAACCTCGCCCAAAGTATTTACTTTAAGAGAAGTATGAGAACCTACGGACAAATCAACATCAAAACTGGTCTCTTCCCCTTTTTTGTTAACGCTTATGTATACATTGTCGCTTAGATATTTTCCTGCTCTTACATTAATTTTATCAGAAGATGTCTGTGAATTTTTGTACAACGAAGATGATTTACTATCCGAAGAAAACGACAGACTATCAACCAAACCTATATTCTGAAATGCATTCAAAACAGAGAAAATATATCCCTTTTTATTTATACTGTTTACAGCATGCGCTAACTGAGCTGCTTCTCCAACGGAAAGGTCTTTGCTAGATTTACCAAACATCATGTGAGATAAAATGACGTCTTGAGTATAATTAGGATGAGAATGCAAATCCAAAGACATTTCCTCTCCCGGAATATTTTTCACATCTAAAACAACTTTCATGGAATCAATATCCCTGGAACAAGATATTTTCATTTTCGGATCAAATGGATATTGTTCAAAAAATTTGATTTTACTTTTTTCAAATATCATACGCTTACCAAAAAGATTCAATCTGCCTTCCTTCAAATCAATACTTCCCGACAGTGTTGCCTTCTTATTGTAAGTTCCCAGATGAAGATTTCCAGCGAAATCCAACTTATATATGTTACCTAAGATCTTTATCTGCTGACCTTCCAAATTTATGTCATATAAGAAGAAATCATCTTCTTCCTTTTTGGTTTTACTCAAAAAGACATCGTTCATAACGATAATGTCTTTATATTGATCATCATCCCCACTTTCCAAAAATATTAATTCACACAATGGAACTTTCAGATTTCCAGATAATTTCAAGTTATCAATAGGTCCCTCCATTTTGCCGTTACCCAAAATATTTATTTTCATGGAATCAGTGTCGAATAATCTGAAATTATCAAAACCCAATTGCAAATCCGTATCTAGATTAGGGATATTATCAGAGAAAAACAAAACCGCATCACCGTTAATCGTCGCTTTCTTCCCGTAAGAATCCACAAAATATGAATCATAAACGACAAATTTATTATCCCGTCCGGAGAGTTTTATCATTCCGTTTTTTAAAACCACATCGGCTATGATAACTGCGGTATTCGAACATTCTATATTACCTCGAATTTGAGGAGAATCAATCTTTCCGATGATGTTCAGATCAGATTTTACCTTTCCTTTTACAGTTATTCCGTCGGGAAATTCAAAAATATTTTCTATGTGAGCATTTCCCTTAATCGATATCTTGATCGATGAATCTTTTTTTATCAGAAAATCTAAATCGCGTTTAATAAGAACGGGAACTAAAGCTTCTAATCGCAAATTATCGACGGCATTGGACAAATTTCCTTGAACCGACAATCCTTCTCGATCTTGTTTTAAATTAATATCAATTTTGCTCTGTCGAGATATCAACTCTTCTACTTTGAAGTACCCCTTTCCCGCAAAACAATCTTGAGAAGGTGCCGACTCAAAACTTCCGTTTATTAAACACTGCGGAAGGATTTTACCAAACGCTTTTCCCAGATCTTGTACCGACATATTTTGGGCTACTACATAAATTTTATTCGCGGATGCCAAAAGTTGTAACGTTCCCGTTTTTTTGTTTCCGATAACTTCCAATAAAATTTGATATGAACGATCTTTTAAATTAATAATGCAATTTTTTAGTTTCAGTTCAATATTTTTATTTTTTATATTTCCCGAAAAACTTAAAACATCGTCAACTAAAGTTCCATTCAAAGCTATTTTTGAATTACCATTCAGCTTCGCGGTAAAAGTTATTTCGTTACTTTTTTTTTTAGATTTACGGCTTCCAGAATATTATCGAGGAACTTCGCACTTCCGACATTGATCTTCAAATTCTTCAAATTTCCGGAAACCTTTCCTTTGAATATTCCTAATTTTTCGCTCACAATATTATCGACTTTCGCCTTAACATCGAGCAATCCATTCTTCAAGAACAGATCCCCGGCAAAACTGCCCTTGATTTTAAAATACTTATTTAAAAAGCTCAAACTTTGGATATTAAAATTAAACATGGTATCCATATTGTGCTTGTTCAAAACAAGAGGTCTGACTAAAGAAATTTGCCCTTTTTGGAACTCACAAACGAACTTCCGAACCGTCAGATCCTTTCCGTAAAGCACTTCGGAGTTGATTTTGATGTCTTTTCCGAGGATATCCATCCCTAAAATACTTATGGTGAAATTCTTCAGATCTCTGCTGTAAACATCCAAAGTTTTCACCCCATGTCCCCAAAACTTAATCCAGGAAAGATCAGATTTCACCGTTAAACTTTTTCCCTGCAAAACTATGTCGCAATTTCCCAGCTTACGTTTGTCCTTTTTAAATTCAATCTGCGAATTAACGCTATTTCCTTTTTTTTCAATTGTAATGTCCGTTAGTATGTCTTGGAAATTCTTGGTAATTTCTGTCGGAACTTTTCTTACATCCATAAAATCGCTCAAAGACAGCTTAGTAGATAGATTGGCCTTACTTTTATCCAACAAGATCTTTCCGTTGAAATTCAGTTTCTTACCATTGAATTGAAATTGCCCCTGAGAAATAATCAGCGTATTCATCTTATCCGCAAAAGATCCGCTTGCATTAAGTTTGTAGCCGGATTTTTCAACTTCAACTTTATATTTCGGTTTACTGCTTTTCAGGGAACCCATGTACAGATTTCCTGAAATCCCTTCAAGATTTCGAAAATCTCCGTTTAATGTCCCAGAATCACTCCAATTGAGAACAAATTTGAAATGCGATTTCCCCGTTTTCATAGACACAGAATCCGAATCGTTCTCTGATTTATACTCCAAATTTTCGTATCTATATTTGTTACCCCCAGACAAAACCGTCAGTTCATCGACCTTCAAACTTTCGATGAAAAGCTTAACTTTTCCCACAGAAGACAACGTTTCATTGAGGTCAAAACCATTCTGGCTCTCGGTTTGAGCCTCTTTTTTATTTTCAGATTTTTGCGTGGAGACCTGGAAGATAACTTTCTTTATCTGAACTCGGGGACGCGAAAACAGCTCATCTCTCTCAAAATTCACATTGTACACCTCGAGAGAATTGCCCGAAAATTTCACAGATATTTTTTCGATATATGTTAGCTTTTCATTTGCACCATCAATCTTCAGCGAAAAATTATCGCTCTGCAGATAACTAACCGCATAATCAACAATATACTTTCTGCTCGAATCGTTGTAGAAAGCTAAAAATGCCAACAACAAAACCGAAAATATTACTGCAAAAAAAATCGAGAATACTTTAACTATCTTCACACTCAAACACCCAATTAAACTCAGAAAGACTGCCCCAACCCCATTATAAACTGCATCTTAGAATCGACTTCTTTTCTCCTGTTCAGCGGAAATGCAAAATCCACACGAATCGGTCCTATGCTGGTATAATACCGCATTCCAGCACCAACTGAAAAGAACCATCTTTTCTTTTCTATTTCAAAATATTTAGATTTATTGTTATGAACCTTTGCTCCGTCAAAAAAAGCAATTACCCCCCAATCCGAATTTATTTTTCGTCGATATTCAACATTGAACTCTGTAAGCGCTTTTCCACCCATTGTCATCTTAGCACCCTTCACCATTTCCGTGGCCATTTGATTTGCATATCCTCGAACCGAATTTATGCCTCCGCCGTATAATCTCTTATCAAGGGGAATTTTATCTATATCCGAGGAAAAAATACCTTTTCTACAAACCCGAAAAGCTACCACATTTTTCTTTAGATTATCTAACGAATGATTATAGGAAAAAGCAAGACTATAAGATTTAAGACTGTTAATCTCGGCTCCCGTCAATCTCATCCAGGTTCCTTTTCCCTCAAGCTTAAACCCAGATGTAGGATTCAACAAACTATCGGTTTGATCCCACACGAGAGAAATCGGTATAGATTGAGCCTTGTAATAATGTGACAGATTTCGCTCAGGATTTACGTTTGAAAAAAATATCTTATCCGAATTTATATAGTTATCTTCCAATGAGATCCCTATTCCGGCAAACAAAACATCCGTTAAAGGAAATGTATATTTAAAATTAAGGCATTCATTCTTTTTAAAAAAAACATTGGTCAATTCTTGTCGATGAGAGACTCCATATTCCATCGTTGCATTTTTCATAAACACATCCGGTTGCGCCAGAATCACTTCGAATGCGTAATCAGCTCGCTTATCGGAACTCTTCATTGGAGTTCCTTCGGCATTAAAAATCAACTTCTCTCCGCCGCCAAACGCGTTTAATCTGGTCCAAGAAGCCTTCGCAACTATCGATTTTACCCCTTTCGTCGCCTGAGATTTTTTTTCAAAATTCATATTTCGGGCACCTTGATACATCAGCCCGATATCCAATATATGTTTCTTGTCTTCCTTGACTTTTACTCGCATAGGAAGAGATTGACCTTTTAATTTTGAATCCACGGGATTTATTTTAACTACAGAAAAAATCTGCGTATTTTTCAATTCATCCACACTGGAATTTATTTTATCCGTACTAAAAATTTCTCCTTGATTCCATTTTAGTCGATTGCGAATAAACTGTTCGTCTATTCCATCAAACGCAACTATTTCTGTTTCTCCGAAATTCACATTTTTTCCACAGATAATTTCCAAATCCAAAAATGCAAGATTATTGTCATAATCTATGAAAACTTTCTTCTTTCTTGCTACCGGAGAATAAAAGCCGATATTTTTCAACAAAACCAAAGTTTCATCAATCACTGCGCGAATTTCCGACATCGATGCCTTAGCTGAGCCGAATTTATTTTTCAAAATCTCCGAGTAGTGTCTGTTGAAATCTTTATCTTGATCGACAAACTTTATCGAAAAATTCAAAGAAAATCTATTTTTAGTATCTACTTTTATAAAGACCTTTACGGAATTATCCTCATCGACTTTTACATTATACTTTACTTTAGCATTGTAATACCCGAATTTATGTAGATCTTTATTAAGGATAACCATATCTTTATTTAATCTATCATTGAGCGCAGTCAGGCTGTTAACGGGCTTATCTTGTTGAGCAAATATAGCTAACTTTTTCATTTCAGATCTTATTTCTGATTCCAAAACTAATTCCGTCATTTCATCAAAAATCGAACTGTCCTTTTTCATGGACAACTCGATGGTATAAGAAAAATCTCTTAATTCGTCAGATTTCCCGAAAACATCAACAACCAATAAGAAAAATCCCAACGATAAAAACCTTAGCATTACCTGTTCTTCAATTTCGACCACATCACCTTCGGTTAATTTTACTAAAAAATTACTAAAAAAACATTCCCCAAAAATAAATGTTTAAAAACTGAATTCGATTTATTGATTTTTTTTATTTTTTGATTTAGAGTGACACCAGTTTTGTCCCCTTCGTCTAGTGGTCCAGGACACCGCCCTCTCACGGCGGCAACAGGGATTCGAATTCCCTAGGGGACGCCAGTTCAAATTTCAGGAAAAGATTGATCTTAAAAAATCGCAAGAATTTGGAAATATTAGAAATTTACCCCCATTTTACCCCCATTTTTTCATTCGCATTCGCGATTCATTATTTATATTTAAAGCTGTTTTAAAAAAAATAAAAATATTTTTAATGGATATTATGAATTTTTATAAAATGCAATTTACCCCCATTTTTACCCCCCCCCCCACACACACAATTAAAAATCTGGACCGTATCGCTATATCTCTCCGTTCTTATTCATGCACACTACCGTTAGAATAGAGGGTAATTGTTTCGATTTACTTTGCGAATTTTCGTCTATTACACAATTTACAGAGCATCTGGCAGTTTTCTGAGATAGTCCGCCCGCCTTGATGCCAAGGCGTTATGTGGTCTCCTTCCATCTCTTCGAACTCAAAATGTTGATTGCAATTCGCGCATATTCCATTTTGACGCTCATAGGCTTCCCGTTTCATATTTTCCGTAAAT
>CACXWU010000002.1 GCA_902771535.1 uncultured Pseudomonadota bacterium
GGAAAAGAAGTATAGAAAAATCATATTTTTTGTGCTATTAATCTACTCGCCGTTGGGAAATAGTTTAGCGGTAGAACTCCCGGCTCTGGACCGGGCAACCTTGGTTCGAATCCAGGTTTCCCAGCCATTTTTTCGTAGTTTTTGTAGTTTCATTAGAAATAGTTTGTGCATAGGGTTGGGTGGTGTAATCGGACGCAGAGATACGTACTTGTACGGTGCGAGTGTGTGTTTGAAGGTAATTTGTGTGAGAAGAAAAAATGAATAAATCTCTATTAGTCGTAAGCTTAGTAGTCACAATTACAAATATTTTCGGAATGCCTCCAGACGGAAATAGCCGAAAAAGAAGCCTATGTTTATCAGAAACCATCGATAGAGGAAAATGTTCTAACAAAAAGGCAAAAATAAACAAAAATATAATAGAAGTTAACGCAAATAATAAAGCGCAACTAATTAACATTTTCGAGAAAGAACGTTACAACGCTGAGCAGAAAAAAGAAAGATCGAAAATAATATATCAAAAAACAATGGATCTTTATTTAAAGGAGAAGGATGATAGAACAAGATTTTGTTATTGGACTCCGAAACTTGAAGAGATAAGCAACGTCACTAGCTCTTGTTCAAATGAAATATCTGAACTAAATCAGATTATCCAATTTATAAAAGACAACCCATTATCAAATTTAGAGATTCCGTTAACATTTGGAAAAGCGCAAAAAAGGATAAATAACGATTCGAAATTTATAGAAATTGTAAATAAAATATTCGGAATAAGTATTCATTCACGAGAAGAAGCAGAAAGTTTAATATGGGAAGCTTTTAATGCTTTTGAACCCTATAAAAAAGGAAAAAATATATTATTTTGGAATGGTAAGGCGTATGTAAACGGGGCTCTCTCCATCTTTCCTGTCTCTGATTTACGTATAAAAGGTAGGAACTATCATTTAACACAATTATACGAAATACTTGGATATAAAAGAGAAGATATTGAAGCAGTAGCAATAATATCCAACGGATTTCCACTTTTGAATAAAGCAATAACTTGGTTTTCCATCAAAAATTTTTGGAAAGAAGCGAAAGTACAAAAAGATTCGCAGATAGATAAAACTTTACAGAAACATAAAAGATCATGCAGACGATTCTTCCATGAATATATAGAATGTGCTGCAAATTATATAAAAGCGGCCAAAACATTAGGAATACGTACAGAAGATCTGGACTTTAGCCAGAAAGGATTGTCAGAACCTCACAACAAAGCAGAGGGGATAGTTCGAGAATTTTTGGATAAATTTGGCGACTATATAGGAGAGTTTAACAAAAAAGATCAAAAACAATTTATTGAAAACATGAACCATATAAAAAATTTGTTATACGCCCCTTCTCTGTTGGAGGATTACAGCATATATGCCCATACAGAATATATTGTACGTTATTTACAAAAACGTAACAGGGAAAAAACGGAACCAACCTATATGGCCTCATATTACGATATGTGCAGAGATTGTGAAATTCTGTTTGCTGAATCTACACAGCAAGAAGTCGGAAAAGATAACACGATAATTATTTCGGGATATGATTACAAATTAAGTCGAGGCAGAGGGTATCCTCAAATTTTAAGCAATAAAAGCTTTTTGCAGATACAATTGTGATAAAAGTGTTGAAAGAAGAGAGGAAAAAGAAGCAAATAGAAGACGGAAACTCCAGAGCTAACCGAAAGCGAAATAGCGACTATAGTGTTGATGCTTCAGGAATCTCCGTGCCGGAATTTGTTTTACAAATCATATCTGCAGTAGTATAGGCCGGAATTTCCGAAAATGCTGAGTTACGAAAGATTCATAGCTTTGATGCCTCGGATATTATGTTTTTTAGCGCTGTGGTCTTTTATTAACACGCTCGTGCATACAATTTCTATCCTTATCTCTTATCAATTAAAGCCGACTAAACCTTCGATTTCTGGTCAGCACCTCCCACTTTCTAATCTATAATTGAGGTAATAAATGGAGGAATAATTGCCCACCATCCATATGTTTTTGTCAATCTTGTGTTATAACTTAGTTGTTTGTTGGTTTTCCAATAAGCCTTCAAAATAAGAAAGCTTTAATATACAAAACTTAAAAGAGTGACCGCGACAGCCACTCTGAATTTAAAGGGCAAATTTTACTTATCAGCTTTTAAACAGACTTTAATTTCTTTGCATACTTGAGTGACCAACTCATCGTAATACTTTCCATAAGTCATAAACCCGTGAGCAACTCCCGGACAAATAAACCAATCGACATCTTCACATCTACCGCTTTCGATCATATTTTTCACATGCTCAAGCTGCCCATCGAACAGTACATCATATCCTGATGAGACAATTATCTCTTTCGGAAATGCTGCCATATCTTCCTGCAAAACAGGGAAGATATATTTATTAGAAATATTCTCTGAAGCCTGGCAATTACCTCCCGCTAAATTGTTGGTGTATGCAATCGTCCCCGCTTTCGTAAGTGCCAAGCAGCTGCCAAAGGATTGAAAGGAACGACTATTAAAATCATTTCCGAGAGCGGGATAAAAAAGCATTGTTGCGTACGGACGCTTCAGTTTTTCCTCATATATCCTTATACACGCGACACTGCAAAGATGCGCTCCCCCACTGTCTCCACATAACATAAGGCGCTCATAATCGGATTTTGCGAACTTTTTGTAAACATTGATGACATCATTCAAAGCGCACGGATGAGGATTTTCCGGAGCAAGTCTGTAATCAACCGCAAGAACGTCTTTTTGAATAATTTTCGCCAACTTTCTGCAAAGATAATCATGTGTTTCCAAATTTCCTTGAGTCCATCCGCCTCCATGGATAAAAATAATTAAATCATCAGTTGGTTCGTCAGCATCCCTATACAATCTTACCGTAATTTCGTTCCCATCCGCTTCATTTTTTACAACACTATCTTCAACTGATTTTATATCTTCCAAAGGCCCGCTCAGCGCCATAAACAAACCGTTTCTTTTCTGCCGAAGAAATTCTGCCTGAGTCAATCCGCAAGATTTATCATACGGATGCTTCTTGAAATCCTCTACAAATTTTGTAAAATGTTGCAGCAATTTTTTGGTTTCCGAAGAAAGCTCCTGCTTCTTATAAAAATCGTCATGAGCAACCTCTCCCATTTTTATGCTCTTCTTCCCACTCGAAAATTCATATATACCGGCGTCAACCGAAAAACACCATGTCAAGCCTATTGCTACAACAAAAAACATTCTGAATAAATTCATCATGATAATTTACCTCCCACTAAACACTACTATGCTATCTAGAAACGTTCCTCTTGTAAAGTCGCCAGAATGACGATTTAAACTAAATTAAAAGGAAAATCAAATAGTTATAACGAATAGCATCAGCATAACAATCCCTCGCCGAGAGTTTGCTATTCCCCTCCGAAATAAAATGATATACAAGAAATAAGGAATTTTTTAAAAGCGAACGAGAAGTATAGAGACAATAACAGAAAAATGCAAAATTAAAACATATGACGAATTTAGGCGATTAAGAGATTGGCGGACAGGGCGAGATTCGAACTCGCGAAAGAGTTACCTCTTTGCCGGTTTTCAAGACCGGTGCCTTCAACCACTCGGCCACCTGTCCGCAAGTACACGTTGCAAGATAATATATTTCTTAATTTATTTCAATATAAATCTAGTCGGTACTACCTCTGAGTATTTTCTTAACGGCCGGATATTTGATTGTTATAGTTTAATATTAATAATGATACCGAATACCTCAACTAAATTTCATTTTTTCTTAACAAGTTATGAGTACAATTAGCAAAAAAGGATAAATACAATGGAAACAATTCGAGAAATAATACTTCATTATCTGGGGAAACGTTAGTAAATCTGGTTTTATTGATACCGTTGACTTGCCTGTCTCTCGTATTGTTCTTGGGATACAAATCCATCTGTGCATCTTACAAAGAGCCCAAATACGCAAAAATGAGCTATAGAAAAATTCTCTGGATACGCATTTTTAAAATCCACGATCTTCGTACCGTTTGTTTCATGGCTTCTGTATGTAATTATCTTCAAATTTTCCTTGCTCACAGGATTTGGTATTTCTTGGATTGTTTGGTGTGCAACTATCTGGTGCTGGAGAAAAATTTACAAAAAAATCCGCAAGAACGCCCCTACTAAAGCGCCGACATCGTTTTACAACGGAGAATAACGGTATCGAATGCACCTAAAATCATACAAAAAACCCACCGACAATTGCCGATGGGTTTTTGCGAACTACAATTTTTTTACAACTTTTGAATTTTAGAATCCGCCGTATCCTCCCATTCCGCCAGGTGCAGGCATTTGAGGCTCTTTCTTTTCCGGCTTTTCGGCAATCATGCACTCTGTTGTAGCCATCAAGCTCGCGATGGAAGCAGCGCTCTGCAAAGCGATTCTTACAACCTTAACAGGATCAATGATTCCGGATTTCAACATGTCGCAGTATTCACCCGAACGCGCATCAAATCCATAGTTAAAGCTGTCGTTCTCGAGAATTTTTCCGACGACCAAGGATGCGTCCAATCCTGCATTGTCAATGATCTGTCTTGCTGGAGACTGCAGCGCCCTCTTCAAAATGTCGATTCCCAACTTCTCGTCTCCGGAAGCCGTCGTGACATTCGCCAAAACCTTTACCGCTCTCAACAAAGCAATTCCACCGCCCGGAACAATTCCTTCGGCAACAGCAGCTCTCGTCGCGTTAATAGCGTCTTCGACTCTATCTTTGCGCTCTTTGACTTCGATTTCTGTCGCACCACCAACTCTTACGACAGCAACACCTCCGGACAATTTTGCCAAACGCTCCTGAAGCTTTTCACGGTCGTAGTCGGAAGTTGTTTCCTCAATTTGATTCCTCAGCTGACCGCAACGTGCAGCGATATTCTCGGCAGCACCTGCTCCATCAACGATTGTTGTATTTTCCTTGTCGATGAAAACTCTCTTCGCCGTTCCCAACATGTTCATGTCGATGGAATCCAACTTGATTCCCAGGTCTTCGCTGATAACCTGACCGCCGGTAAGAATCGCGATGTCTTCTAACATTGCTTTTCTTCTGTCACCGAATCCCGGAGCCTTTACCGCGGCAACCTTCAACCCACCACGCAATTTGTTTACAACTAAAGTTGCGAGAGCCTCTCCCTCAATGTCTTCCGCAATAATCAGCAACGGACGACCTGACTGCGCTACCTTCTCCAAAATAGGAAGCATCGGCTGCAGAACGGACAGCTTTTTCTCGTGTAACAAAATGAACGGACTCTCCAATTCACAAGTCATCTTTTCAGGATTCGTCACGAAATAAGGAGAACAATAACCTCTGTCGAACTGCATACCTTCGACAACTTCTAACTCGGTCTGCAAAGATTTCGCTTCTTCAACAGTAATAACTCCCTCTTTTCCGACTTTCTCAAAAGCCTGGGACAACATCTCTCCAACCGAAGAATCACCGTTTGCGGAAATCGTTCCGATTTGAGCAATCTCTTCGTTTGTGGAAATCTTCTTGGAAACCGTTTTCAGCATCTCGGTAACAGCATCCACACCGGCATCAATACCTCTTTTCAAATCAATCGGATTTACACCGGAAGCAACTACTTTCAGCGATTCCTTCACTATCGCCTGAGTCAGAACAGTCGCCGTGGTGGTACCATCTCCCGCCAAGTCATTAGCTTTGCTGGCGGCCTCTTTTACCATCTGAGCTCCCATATTTTCGAATTTATCGGAAAGCTCAATTTCTTTCGCTACACTGACACCGTCTTTAGTGATTTTCGGACTTCCGAAACTTCTCTGAATTACTACATTACGACCTTTTGGTCCAAGAGTGACTTTTACTGCACTCGCGAGGGTATCCACCCCTTCCAACATTTTACTTCTAGCATCAACCGAAAACTTTACGTCTTTTGCTGTCATAATCTATCCCCTTATTTGTTCAAAATTCCTAAAATATCAGACTCTTTCATAATTACGTAATCGCAACCATCAATCTTTACTTCGTTGCCTCCCCACTTGGAGAACAAAACTTTATCGCCAACCTTTACTTCTAACGGATGAAGGTTACCCTGCTCATCACGAACACCACTTCCTACCGCCAAAACCTCTCCTTCAACAGGCTTTTCCTTCGCAGTGTCCGGAATAATTATACCGCCAGGAGTCTTTTCCTCTTGATCCACTCTTTTGAGCAAAACCCTATCTTTTAAAGGCACAAAATTTACTGTACTAGCCATTTATAACTCCCAATATATTGATCTCGAATCATGATATCACTTACCCTAAAAAGTTCAATAAAAAAACTTTCATAAAATTAACCTAATCTTAAGGATTTACAGCATAAACTTGTCTTGTTGAATTAAATAGGTGATAAATGTATAAAAATTTTTCGTATATATTCGGTCTAGGTGTGTTGCTACTATTAACGGCATGTGACAATGGAGATAAGAAAGCGACTGATGATAAGCAAAAAGTCGCTGAATCTCAAAAGTTAATACATATACAAAATGAGAAAACCGAACCAGTTAAAGAAATTTCTTCAAAAAACCAGACAGAGTCAGGAACAAAAGATAACGATATCTATGCAGATATCAACAAACCTATCGAGTCGAAAATCCCTAGTTCAGAGACCAAAAGCGATGTAGAAACGGGCCATGAAATTAATATCGAGGAAGTAAAAACCGAGGAAGATATTGCTGTCCCTTCTCAAAATGAAGAACCTGTCGCGAATATCGAATCTGCAAGTGTAATAACTGTCGATTCAACGCCTGAATCTAATACAGAAAAGGTAATTCAGGAAGAAGGTCCAAAATCTGAAGAAACCCAACCTGTAGATATCGTAAATGATGAGCCGAAAGTAGAAGAAGTTCAATCGACAGAGGTTCCAAATAATGCAGAGCCAACCGTTGTAGCAAACGAAGGAAATACAGAAAATTCCAGTAACGTTCCGGAAGTTTCCGTAGAATCTAATGTTCCGGTAGTTTCGGAAGAACCTGTTGAAGACAAATCTTCTGCGGAAATCCGTTTAGATTCGGAACCAGCTCCAGTCATGGATGAAGTCCCTGTTCAAGAGGTTGTTAATGAATCGGAACCAGCTCCAATTATGAATGAGTCCACGGGCCAGGAAGTTGTTAATGAATCGGAACCAGCTCCAATTATGAATGAGTCCACGGGCCAGGAAGTTGTTAATGAATCGGAACCAGCTCCAGTCATGGATGAGTCCACGGGCCAGGAAGTTGTTAATGAATCGGAACCAGCCCCAGTTATGAATGAAGTCCCTGCTCAAGAGGTTGTTAATGAATCGGAACCAGCCCCAACTACGGATGAAGCCGCTATCCGAGAGGTTGTTAACAAAACCGAAAATTAAAAGTTTACACATTTTATGACCTTAAGAGGATCGTTGTTTTATGCCGGTCCTCCTCTTTTTTTGTCTCATTAACTTAGAACTTTGTTGATTTAAAAATTAACGGTCTTTTCTTGTCACTTTTCGGCTTATCATTGCAATGTCATCGTATTCATAAAATCCCTTTTTGGATTTTCTGCCCAAAAATCCTTTTTCGACATATTCCTCCAGCAATGGACACGGTCTGTATTTATTTTTTTCTCCCAGCTCTTTTTGCAGAGTTTTGAGAATGGCTAGCACCGTATCCAATCCGATCAAATCGGCAAGAGCCAGAGGCCCTATTGGGTGATTTGCCCCTAATTTTAAGGCTTCATCTATATGTTCTGCCGTCGATATATTCTCATACAAGGCATATATTGCCTCATTAATCATAGGAATCAGAACTCTGTTAAGTACGAATCCCGGGGCATTCTTTGAATAAATCGGGTATTTCCCCAATTGCTTGGCTAGATTCCAAAAATAATTATAGGTTTCGTCGCTTGTATGATATCCCCTTATCACTTCAACCAATTGCATAATCGGAGGCGGGTTCATAAAGTGAAACCCTATAAATTTATCAGGATAAGGCAACATTTGAGACAACGAAGTTATGGATAAAGATGAAGTATTACTGGCAACGTAGCTATCTTCAGATAAATATTGCGCAAGCTTATACAGTATATTCGTCTTAATATCGAAACTTTCAAAAGCCGACTCTATAAAAATCTGACAGTCAGCAAGATCATCCATCTTTTCAACAAACTTCACTCTGTCGATAATCGCTTCGACGGGTTCTTCCAAATGTCCCTTATCAGCTAATCTCGCAAGTGAATGTTCCATTCGCATTTTCGATTTATACAAAATTTGCGAAGAAATATCATAAATTGAAACTTTAAACCCTGCCGTAGCGAACACCTGAGCTATTCCACTCCCCATTTGTCCTGCGCCGATAACCGCTGTCATGTTGCTCATATTTTCATCTCCATCCTTATCTCTCTTCCGGAACTATTTTATTCATGCATGCGGTTAATTCTGAATTTTATCGAATTTTTTCATTGCAAATGTTTACACTTTTTCCATAGAATTCCGCAACATATCGATATTATGAAACACAAACTATTAACAAAATTTTAACGTAATAAATTTAATTCAGAAAAAGCTGCTTTATAGCATTTGTATTTAAAATCTACGATGAAGTTCAAAATTCCCTCTACGGATTCCCATTTCCAGCGACGAAATTCTTGCGTATTATAATTTAAATTTACTTCAGAATCATTCCCTGTAAATTCAAACATTGTAAAACACAGCTCCTGACCTCTATATTTCAGCGCTCCGTATTTTTTCATCATTCGATCTTGAGAATATTGAGAAAAATCATATTTATATAAATTACGTGTCTGGGTCAAAAACTTTACCGAAGAAACCCCTGTTTCCTCCAGCAATTCCCTCTTGGCCGCCTCCAAATACGACTCGTCACTATCCACCCCTCCCTGCGGAAGCTGCCAGGCATTCTTGGTATCTAACCTTTCAGCGACAAAGATCAGGTTATCTTTTTTCAAAACAATTGCAACGCATTTTCTATAGGGAAGCATTTTTTTTACCGAAACTAACAGGAACCAGCTTTACCCCTTTAGGAAGAGCTTCCATGACATCATCCAGCTGCTTTGAGCTTACGATAATCGTGTCTTTTTCTTTCAATTGATCAGAATCTTGAAAAACTTTTGCTCGCAAGGTTTTCAAATTGATTCTTTCTGATATTTCATTGATGACATCACTATCATCCTCGATATTCAGGAGAGCCATCCCACGTTGCGAAAGCTCCTTGGCAATGATTTCCATATCTTTTCCGGATTTCGTCACAAGAGAATCGCAAGTATTTGCTATTCCTATGGCATATTTTGTCGAAGACATTAAATAGTACAGCTTATCTCTAACTTCATCCGAAGAAGCATTCGCTAAAAACGGAGAAACTGTTTCTTTTTTATCCAAAGGAATCGAAGATTGAGTCGGCAACTGAATAAAGAACTCATGCCCGGAAGATACTATAATTTCAGCAATCTTACTTAGATTATCTACATAATGCGGAACAATAAACGAAACTTTTGCATCAGAAAAACGAGCTATGATATTTTGTATATTTCCTTCAGTTGCATTTGGAACCAAAACAGCTAATTTTAAATACCCGTTCTTTAAGCAATCTTCCTCATAATCAATGGTGGCCGAATAAGCATCAAATATCTTAGAAGGATCAGATTGCTTCCGAGGAAGAACTCCGTATTTTGTTCTTACGTACAAACTTATCGGTTCGCTTTTTGTTTCCTCATCGGAATTCGACTCATCTACGGAAAAATCCTTGTCTATTAATATCCTGCATTGATAAACAGAATTCCTATCTTGGACATGTCTGTGCCACAACTCGACTCCCGACACAAAAGCAGCGAATCCTCCAAAAAATACGAGCCAACGAACCTTATTTTGCATTATTCTTTTCACCGTTCATTTTATTTTTCACTTCATCTTTTTTACTGTTTATTTTACTGTAAACATTTATCGCCTTTAAAGTATCAAAAGCCTTATTTAACTGGTAATCCTTTTCTGCTCTTTCTCTGAGAGACATTTTTCTGAAATCAGGTTCCTCATCTTCTTTTTTGTCTTTATCACCCTTTTTAACAATCGGAGAATCTGGCAACTTATTGGAATCGGGGTGTTTCTTCTCAGTCTCTTTTCTATCCAGAGCATTTTTAAAGATCTCCTCACGCAGGGAAAATACTCCTTCAACTTTTTTGATGCTGGCGTAACCCGCCTCAATGTCAGGGCTTATACCATTCCCCTGGATACATTCGCCACTCGGAGTATAGTATTTCGCGATAGTCAATTTAATTCCGGTTTTGTCCGAAAGAGGAATAACTTTCTGCACCGAACCTTTTCCGAAAGAACGAGTTCCGATGATAACGGCGCGTTTATTATCACGTAGAGCACCTGCTAAAATTTCAGGGGCTGAAGCCGTTCCGCTGTTAATCAACACAGCCATCGGAAGTCCATTAGTAATATCCTCATCGTTTGCGAAAAATTCCATGGAGTTATCTTTGGTTCTGCCTCTGGTCGATACGATTTTGCATTTTTTGAGAAACAAATCCGAAACCGCAACAGCTTCATCCAACAGACCTCCCGGATTATTTCTTACGTCCAGTATAATACCGTTCAGCTTTTTATTTTCCTGTACAAATTTCTTGATATCCGCGCTGGTGTTTTTATCGAATGTAGAAATTCTGATGTATCCTATGTCGTCCAGCACCTCAGCTTTAACCGACTTAACTTTTATTAGATCTCTCTTGATCGTCACATCGAAAGGAGCCTGCCTTTCTCTGACAATCTTGAGCTTTACCGAAGTTCCAGGCTTTCCTCTCAACTTTTCAATAACTTCCACATCCGTGATATTCGTCCCGAGATACTCGCCGTCCACCCCGACAATAAGGTCTCCGTTTTTCAACCCTGCTTTATAGGCTGGAGTATCATCTATAGCGGAAATAACCCGAATGTATCCGTCGTCATCCATGATAAATTCTATACCGAGTCCACCAAATTCTCCTTCCGTTAAATTTTTCAGAGAATTAAACGCCTTTTCATTCAAATAACGAGAATGCAAATCCAGAGTGGACATCATTCCTTCGATTGCCTTGCGAATTATGTCCTCATTTGTCATTTCGTTGACATATTCATACTTTATGCAAGCGCAAACGAATTGCAACTCGCGGCCAGCTATGTCTGCGGCTTTATCTCTCTCTTGGGACAAAACTTCAGACTTTTCAATTTTTCCCGCATTATCTTCTGACTTCGTTCCACCTGAATTACAAGCCACCAACGAAAGCAAAAAAGGCAAAACCCACAATTTTTTCATCATTTTTTCCCTTTCTCTATAGTCTGCATAAGCCAATGTCTCGGATCAAGAGGTTCTCCAGATTTTCTTAATTCCATTTTTACGATCGGAGGATCCTTTGATTCGTCATCCATCTGACCTATATAATCGCCAATTTCAACAACATCTCCCGTCGCCGCAAAAATCTTATTAATGCCGTACAGAAATATCCGATATTCGCCGTTACTGATAATCACCATATTCTGATAATTCAGGAAATTTCCGGAAAATACCACAAGACCTTTCGCTGGAGAAGTGACAATCGCCTCTTGATTTGTTTCAAATCCCATGTAGCAAATCATCGAACCATCATCCCCACGATCTCCGAATTCTGCAACAATTTTTCCATTCACCGGATATGCCAAAGACAAATCTGTCGAAACCTTATTATTTCTCAAAACCCCAACTACATTTTCTGCTTCCAACTCGGCATCCAACTCCTCAATAGATTCGGATTTAGTTGCAATATGGTAAACCACATCATTTTGAATTACATTTTCTTCTCTGGTTTCCGCTAGTTTTTTGGATTCCTCATCTATTTTCTTACAAACATCTCTGTATTTTTCCGAAGCTCGAGTATAGTCTCTATCCAAATTGCTCTTCTCACGTTGAAGCTTTACTAACTCCGCGTTATCCCTTCCCAACTTAAGGCTCATATTTTTGAAATAATCCGCAAAGCTTTTTATAACAATCGAGCAACGAATAAAATCATTCTTACTCTGGTATTTACTGATTATCAGCATATTCGAAAATCTTTGGATACTGGATAACACAGTGCAACACCTGGACAAGATTTCGTAAACATTTATCATTGTCGGCAGTGACATCTTTTCTCGTTTATTCACATCCTGCAATGCTGCCTGAACCTTAGAAAGAATCGACTCTTGCTTTTGAGCCTCTTTGCATAACCTTCGTATCTCCGTCGACTGGACAAAAGTGCAACTTCCCGTTTGAAACAGCAACAAAGAAACGAAAAAAGCTATCACAAAAAGTTTCATTACCTATAAAACACTCTACTTACAAAACACCCTTCCGACAGAACAGTACGAAAACCCTGAAGCCTTAACTTCATCCACCGAATAAATATTTCTGAGATCAATCAACAACGGACTTTTCACCCTTTTCCTCAGTTCTTTCAAATTGAGAGCTCGAAATTCACTCCAGTCTGTCAGAATTAATACAACATCGGCATCGTTACAACATTCGTAAGGATTTTTTTCCCACGAAACATTATTGAAAATTCTTTTCGCTTGCTGAGAAAAGGAAGGATCGTAAACTTTTATGTTCGCCCCTGCATTTTGCAAAGCTTGAATAATTTCAATGCTCGGACTGTCTCTCATATCGTCGGTATTCGCTTTGAAAGTAACACCAAGAACAGAAATATCCTTACCTTTGACGTCACCATCACAGGCGGAAAGAATCTTTTTTACCATTTTGGCACGCCGCTTATCATTGGAAGAAATCGTCTCCTCCACCAAATTCATGTTGACACCGAAATCTTTTGCAAAATCAGCCAGTGCCGATGTATCCTTCGGGAAACAAGAGCCGCCGTAACCAGGTCCCGCCAACAAAAACTTATCTCCGATTCTTTTGTCGAGTCCCATGGCGAGAGCCACGTCGTTGACATCTGCCCCACAAGCTTCGCACAAATTTGCAATCTCATTTATGAAAGTAACTTTCATCGCCAAAAAAGCATTGGAAGAATATTTGGACAATTCCGCGGTTTCTAAATTCGTAAATACAATCGGAACGTTAAATACGTAAAGCGGTCTGTAGACCTGAGACAAAACTTTTTTCGCTTTTTTGCTCTCAACTCCGAGAATAACTCTGTCCGGATGCATGAAATCGTCAATCGCCGCTCCCTCTTTCAGAAACTCCGGATTGAAGGCAACATCAATCTCAACTCCCCGATCTTTCAGGAATTTTTTCACAGATTTCGTTGTTCCGACAGGCACCGTAGACTTAATAACCAACACGGCATCTGGATTTACCGAACCAGCCAATTCCGCAACTGCCGAATATACGTAATCTAAATTGGCACTACCATCTTCTTTGCTCGGAGTTCCTACTGCAATGAATATGATATCGGCATCCTTTACTGAATCTTTGGTGCTGGAAGAAAAACCAAGACGGCCTGCCTCCATATTTTTTTTCATCAACTTATCAAGACCCGGCTCGTAGATCGGCACTTCACCTTTTTTCAAAGATTCAACTTTCGCTAAGTTGTTATCCACACACGTAACATCGAATCCGAACTCCGCAAAGCAAACTCCGGAAACCAATCCTACATAACCCGTACCAATTACCGTTATATTCATTACTTTTCCTTATTTTCTTTTATAAATTCATCTATCACGTGCTTCAGCTTCTCTGTATTGCTGGCTACTCGCAAAATAGCTGCTAACAGCCCGCCTTTGGAACCACAATCAAATCTTTGTCCTTCAAAATTGAACCCCACCAATCCGCAAGACGGAATCATTTCCAACAGTGCATCAGTCAACTGGATTTCCCCATTTACTCCCGGCCCAAGATGTTCCAAAACCTTAAAAATATCCGCCGACAGTAAATAACGCCCGACTATCGCGATATTAGACTTCGCTTTCTCCGGAGAAGGCTTTTCGTCCACCGACTTCGCGTAGACCAACTTTCCTTCCTGACGCTCAACGTCCAGAATACCATAACGACTGACATGTTTCCGATCGACAGGCATTGTCGCTACCATATTTGCGCCGCTGTAATTCTTTATCATTTCTCCAATACAAGACTTCGGACTCAGAATAAAATCATCCGCCGACATAACAGCAAAGGGCTCGTTATTTATAAGATTTTTAGCGCACAGCACAGCGTGTCCGAGACCTTTAGGTTCATTCTGGCGAACATAACAGACGCTCCCCATATTTATGTCGAAATAATCGGGATGAGAAAACATATAGTCGAAGTAATCCTCGATAGAATCTTTTCCGTGCCGAGTAACAAATATAAATTGCTCAATACCTGCGTTAATCGCTTCTTCAAAAGCATAGTGAATCAGAGGCTTATCAATAATGCCCAGCATTTCCTTCGGAATGGCTCGAGTGATAGGGAAAAACCGTGTCCCCAAACCTCCAACGGGAAAAACTACTTTACGAATCCTCATTCACCCCTCGCAAATTACTCACAAGATACTATCACTTTGATTGAAACCTAATCAACCAAAAAGACAGATAATTGCCCGCATTTTCACAAATTTTCAGAAACAAAGGAATCGGAAAAATAAAGTAATTTCTCGATAATTTATCCTCTAAATTGATGAAAAGATAATCTCTGTTAGAAATCTTTAACCCGTTTAACCTCATATTTTTGAATTTTTTCTGACCTTTAATAGCACTTTACTAGTGATTTTATCTTAAATTTAACAATTTGTTGATAATTTAATGATAGAATTTAGTCGTAGTAAGGAAAGAAACTCGCGAGTTTCGATATTGTTACGTAGGAAGGTATGAAGATATTACGCTGTTTATTAGCTTTGCTGTTTTTTTTCGAATCTTTCGGAGATTACGAATCGGAATATGATGATCCGATTGAAATGGAAGATCAGCCCTATTATCAAAGGAAGAAGCCGAATTACAATAAACGTCAATCTCGTCGTTTAGGGAAAAAAACAAATCGCAAACCGCGATGTCTTCCGATTGAAACACCTGATCAACCTGAACGTAGCCAATTTGTAATAAAGGCCCCAAGCGGTTGGGCTTACAGAACTTTTAAGGGAAACAATGGATTAGTGGGAGTATTATGGCCGAAAGGAACTTCTTTTAGTAACTGTGATACCGCAGTATTTGTATTTATCCAAGACTCAAATGAACGATCTTTACCTGAAATACCTGACAATGTCCACATATTTAATGAAAAATGCCCAAAAGCAGAATTTAAATTCGCCGATTGGAAAAATGACCTGGATAAAACCTTCTCGATAGAAGAGAAATATTTCTCCGGATTTTGTGGACGTACTCAAATTTTATTTGAGGAGAAAGTAAAAAATTTCAGAATAATAACGATGCTCGCTTCATCATTCTATGTCTCATATGACCTTTTTGAAGACGTAAAATACATAGTATCCGCCTACAAAACAGAGGTAGAGGACAGTTTAGGTATCAAAAATAACAAATTGTCTCAACAAACAAAAAGAAATTCATCCGGAGATTCATTTTTTTCGGAAAGAAATACGGGATATTAAAACAACGAATTTTCTGAAACTACACCTGCCTCAAAAATTCGTGACCTCTTTTTTTTGAAACAATCCAAAATCTTAGTGACAAAAAAATTAATTTCTCTTCTCACAATTCTCCGAATTTATTGTGACTGATGCGTATCGCCTCCAAGGCCGGACAATCTTCATTTTCAACATAATTCAGGAAGGCACCGCCCGCCGTAGATATGCATGTCATCTTATCCGCGACGCCGAATTTTTTCATGGCAAATCCCGTATCACCTCCTCCGATAATCGAAATCAGATGATGATTTTGCGTTCTTTCGGCAATAAATTCGGCAATCGTCTTCGTTCCGAATTCAAATGGACTGCGCTCAAACAGTCCCACGGGACCGTTCCACAATACCATGTCGCTGGTCAAGATATGATCTTCCAGCAATTTTACGGAATCGGGTCCTATATCAAAAACCGTTGTGTTGGAATCCTCGGACCGCATGATCGCATGATCGCTTTTTGTCGAAATCAAAGCGGAAAAATCAGTCGGAACAATTAATTCACATCCAAACTTTTTTGCATTTTCCACAATTTCTTTAACATCTGCTTCGTACTCTCCAAATTCAAAAATCCCTGATATATCATTCTTGAAGTAGGAAAGAAAAGCACCCGCAATTCCTCCTCCGAGAGCTAACTTATCCACCTTAGTAACTAATCGCTTGAGCAATTTTATCTTCGTTGATAACTTCGAACCTCCGATAATAGCCATTCTTTTCCCGGAAGAATGATTAAAAAATCTCTCTATGTTCTTGATTTCTTTTTTAAAATTCTCACCTAAATCCGACGGCAAAAATTGAGGTATTCCGAAAACCGAAGCGTGTTTGCGATGAGATACCGAAAACGCTTCATTCACGAAAAAATCCCCCAATGAAGCCAATTTCCTAGAAAAATCCAAATCGCAACTTTCCTCCTGAGGGTGAAACCTAAGATTTTCAAAAAAAACTAAATCGTCATGCGGAGCTTTTTCTATTAAGGAGCGCGCATTTTCACCCAGATAATCTTCAATAAATAACACTGAATTTCCGTAAATTTTTTCTATGACAGGAATCAGTTGACGCAAACTCGGCGCCTCAGCTTGGTCCGATGTTTTCCCCATGTGAGACATCAGGACGACTTTTGCCCCCCTGTTCTTCAGCTCTTTTACGGTCGCAACCGGCACTTTTATCCTGGCGTCATCCATTATGGTGCCTCCATCCATCGGAACATTAAAGTCGACCCGAACCAAGACTATTTTACCGGATAATTCCACAACCAACTCCCTCTACCGTTCCAATACTATCTGAAAATCTCATATTTCGGATAACTAAACCCATCAATAACCGTGCAGGATTTTATCATACGTTGAAAATTTTATGAACTTTTTTTGGCTTACCCCTTGTAAAAAGCTTTCAAAGCCATTATTTGATATAATGGAGTTCTTTATCAGGTAGGAGACTATTATGCCAGCTATCGTTTTAACGGGTCATGCAGGACGGATTGAGGCAAAGTATCATCACAGCAGACAGGCCGGAGCACCTTTGGCTATGGTGTTGCATCCGAATCCTATGCAGGGCGGAACCATGAACAACCGAGTCACCGTAAGTCTGTACAATGCTTTCGTGGAAAACGGTTTTTCCGTAATTCGATTTAATTTTCGAGGAGTCGGAAAATCGGAAGGTGAGTTCGACAAGGGCGAAGGGGAATTCAACGACACCGCTTCAGTACTCGACTGGATTCGAGACATAAACAAGGGCCACCGCGAAATTTGGATAGCCGGATTTTCGTTCGGAGCTTTGATAGGAATGCAGCTGCTAATGCGACGTCCTGAAATTTCGGGATTCGTCTCCGTTTGTCCGCCGGCGAATCTCAATGATTTTTCTTTCTTAGCACCCTGCCCTGTTTCCGGCATGATGATAAACGGCGCGGATGACATCGTGTGCCCGACAGAGCATGTGGACAAATTGGTCGAAAAATTAAACGGTCAGCGGGGAATTTCGATCAATTATCGCGTAATTCCGAATTGCGATCATTCTTTCACGGGACATCTGGACACCATCAAGCAATATGTCACTGAATACTTGAACTCCAGGAGAGAAATGCGTAAAGTCGTCTAGTTATCGAAAAATTACGGGAGAAAATAATGAAATCGTCCTTTTTGAATGAGGCTGTGGCCAGAGGTTTTGTGTACCAAACCACAAATTTAGAAGCAATCGACGAATATTTGTCGACAAAAGGACGATACGGATATGTGGGCTTCGATATTACCGCCAAAAGTCTGCACGTGGGGCATTTGATTCCGATATTTACGATGCGGCTGTTCCAGAAGCATGGACACAAGCCGATTATCCTGGTCGGAGGCGGCACAACAAAAGTCGGAGATCCTTCGTTTCGCAACACTACCCGTCCGATGCTTTCAAATGAGCAGATCGAGGAAAATCTTAAAGGAATAAAATCCTGCCTCGAGCCGTTTTTGGAATTTGGGGACGACAAGGCAGTAATGGTAAATAACTCTACATGGCTGGATAACATCAATTACTTGGAGTTTCTGCGCGACATCGGAAAATATTTTTCCATAAACCGCATGATCGGGTTCGATTCGGTCAAAACGAAGCTGTCGCAAAACAACTCGCTGAGCTTTTTGGAATTTAACTACATGATTCTGCAGGCATACGATTTTTACAGACTTTTCTGCGACAAAGGCTGCAGAATCCAGCTGGGCGGACAGGATCAGTGGGGAAATATTGTCTGTGGCGTAGAATTAATCAGAAAAAAATGCGAAGCCGAAGCATTCGGGCTAACTAATCCGCTACTGACAACCAGCGATGGAAAGAAGATGGGGAAAACGGCCAACGGAGCAGTCTGGCTGTCCGAAAATTTCATGTCCGCCTACGATTTTTGGCAGTACTGGCGAAATGTCGCCGACGCAGATGTCATCAAATTGATGTATTTATTCACGGATTTGCCGATTGACGAAATCAAAAAAATGGAATCCGTCAAGGGAAGCGAAATAAACGCGCTGAAAGTCATCTTGGCAGACGAAATTACATCCATCGTGCACGGAAAAAATTCGCTCGCGTCCATTCACAAATCCGCCGAACAAATTTTCAATCAGTCCTGCGAAGACTTGGCTAAAATCGACTCGGTGAACAGATTTCCGATGGAGAAAAGCGCGTCGATCATCGATATTTTGGTAAAAACGCAGTTATGCTCCAGCCGAGGTGATGCAAAAAGGATGATCCGAGGCAAGGGCGTATATGTAAACAACGAGTCGATCACCGAGGACTACAAACTTCCGCAAGATTTATCCGACGGAGATCTGCTTAAGTTGTCCTGCGGCAAGAAGAAAACCGTGATTTTGGAAATCAAAAACTGAAAGGTTTCGAATAACTAAAACGCAGAGCCCGAAGACCCTGCGCACTGATAGAAAAACAGAGAAAACTTTTATTCATCCCATGGTTTCAGAGCGATTTCCTTGCGGCGCTGTTTGGCTTCAGGCGAGGTGTCGAATTTGTAATTGCTTGCTTTTTCCATTAATTTAATATCTATAGTACCACCCTTTGTACCAACAGCTACTGGTATGATTCCCTTTAATCGCTCAACAAAAGGATTTTTTGAAGGGGGAATGGAAAATGAAAGTGAAGAACTCATATTTGAAGGGATAGTCATCGTTTTTAATCGCTCAGCTAAAGGACTTTCTGAAGAGAGATTTGAAGATGTTGACGTCGCTTTATTATTACCACCACCTGTTCCAAATGAAAATGTTGTCGGCTTTATACCATTAACTGTTACTTTCTCTGCCAGTTTCACCTGCCCGTCTCCAAAAACAAGCACCTCCTCAGGTACATTTAATATTTCCGCCATACGTTTCAAGGCAGATTCTTTACTTGGAGGAGGAGTGACTAATTTCACGCCCGTTATCTCTTCGATCTGCTTCATGAAAGGAGTAGCTTCTATTCCAAAAGATACAGGCGTATCACTCGGACAATTAAATGCGAATATTGCTTTCTTGTTTTCGTCGAATCCTAACATTTCGCGTTTTCCGTCAATTGCTGAAATTTTTATGATTTCTCCTTTAAAGTCGAATTTTCTGATCTGGATATAATTTTTGGAAATATCTTCGACAGCATTTTTATCTTTTTCTACGATATACAAACCAGAATGGTCTACATAGATCAACCGTTGTTTACTGTCGGTAAAGCTGTTGGCTTCTTCTGCAACATCATAAACTTCAAAATTATTACCGCCCTCTCCAGTGATATTGTGACCATTTACACCGATAATTCGGCATTTGTTTGGATTTTTTTCATCATCGTATATATCGATACAGCATTTTCTGGTTTTTATGTTTTTAACAAAAGTGACTTTGCTCTCGGTATAATCTATTTTTTGTATATTTCGGAAATGAGCGGGAGTTCCGTCGGGATAGGTAAATATATGAGTCGGGGTGTAGACCGCATCGACGGCCGCTACTGGTCTTCCTATACCAATGTCGTAGGTCCCAAGATCTTTGGATGCTTTTACATGCTGCAGCACGTATTCATTGTCGGCGACTTTTACAAAATAATCTTCCGCGAAACAGCTGAAAGACAAGCAAACCATCGTCATTGCTGATATTATTTTTTTCATACTTCATCCTCACATTTCTATATTTTAATTATTGCGCAGAAAAGTTAATAATTTCTTAATTATCGAAAAAATTTTAATTAATTTTTTGAATTTGTGCGCGAACTTATTGGCGAATTATTTGGAAAATCTCTGCCTGCAGCGGCTTTATCCCCTCGCCTTTCTTGGAGCTGGTGGAAATAATTTGAGGAAAAGCCGACGGATGAAATTGAAGAATTTGGGAAACAGAACTTTCCACCTCCGCCGATTTTTTATCCGATTTGGTCAGAATTATTTGATACACCAATCCGAGGGAATCAAATATTTCCATAATCTCGGCGTCATTCTGCTTTATGCCCAACTTGGAATCGATCAACAGGAAAATTCTGCGCAGATTTTTGCGGGAACGGAGATAACCGAGAATGAGTTCGTCCCACTGCATGCGTGTCTGCTTGGAAACCGCGGCGTATCCGTAACCGGGGAGATCGACCAGCGAAATTTTATTTCCCAGCGAAAAAAAATTGATCTGCTGGGTACGCCCGGGAGTTTTGGAAACCCGAGCGGTATTTTTCCCCGTCAGAGAATTTATCAGAGAAGACTTCCCGACATTTGATCTTCCGACGAAAGCTACCTCGGGAAGTTTCAGAAAAGGAATTTGAGAAAAGGTTGCAGCTCCCGCCAAAAATTTGCACTCGGAGCTGAACAGCGAATTTATGGAACTCAACTTTTCGCCCCGGCTTTCGACTCAGATTTCGCCAAAGCGTTTTTCTCATCAACCTTTCTGATCACGTACTGCTGAGCAATCGCGAACAAATTGCTGAAAGTCCAGTAAATAATCAATCCAGACGGCAGACGCGAGAACATCAGCGTAAACATTATCGGCATTATCATCATCATTTTCGCCTGAGAAGGATCTGCAGGAGCCGGCCCCATCTTCTGCTGCACCCACATGGACAATCCCATCAGCAACGGCCAAATTCCTATCTGCAGGAAGCCCGGTAAAGTAACGGGAATCAGTCCGCCCAGATTTAAAATCGACCACGGATCAGCTACTGACAAGTCGTGAATCCACCAAATGAAAGGAGCTTGCCTCATTTCGATCGAAATATACAAAACTTTGTACAGCGCGAACAAAATCGGCCACTGCAGGAACATCGGCAGACACCCACCCATCGGATTTATCTTTTCCTTTCGGTACAGTTCGGAAACCGCTTGCCCCAACTTCATCTGGTCGCCTGCGTATTTTGCCTGCAACGCCTTAACCTTCGGCTGAATCGTCTTCATTCTATTCATGGAGCGATAAGCTTTGTTGGCAAGCGGGAACAAAAGCAGCTTTAGCAGCAAAGTTATCAAAAGAATTCCGAATCCCATGTTTCCGATCAAATCCTTGACATAGGACATCGCGTACAGCAGTGGCTTCGTGAGAATGTAGAGATATCCGAAATCAATAACTAAATCCAAATGCGGCACATTTAATTTTTCCTCGTACATATCAAGGGTATTTATTTCTTTCGCTCCTATAAACAGATGATAATCTTTCGAAAACTTCGAAGATGGATTCACTACCGACCAATCCTCGCTACTTTCGACCGCATAGTTGCCGTTACCCAACGACTTGTAGTTTACGGAATACGAAGAATTATGCTCCGGAATAAAAGAAACTAACCAATACTTGTCGGTAATTCCGAACCAGCCGCCTTTGGATTTGTACGATATCTCTTTCTTTTTATCGATGTCGTCATATCCGACTTCACGTAATTTTCCGTCGAAATATCCGATAGGACCGTGGTAAAACCCTATAGATTCGGACTTGTCCTTACCCACTTCACGATAAATCAAAGTGGTATTTTTTAACCGAACAGCTTCAGCGCCATTGTTTTTTACTTCATCAGTAATCGTAAATACGAAATTTTCATCAACTGAGATTTTTTTCGTGAATATCAATCCTGAACCGTTATCCCAGGTCAGAGTAATCGGCGACTCGGGAGTTAATTTTGTACCATCAGTCTCCCAACATGAATTTTCATTCGGTAAAACTATCGAATTATCATCAGATTTCCACCCCGAAACCGCAAAATAATTTTCTTTTCCGAAAATTGAAACTTTATCCTGATTATCATACTCTTGAGTGTAATCATTCAAATTAACATCACTGAATTTTAACCCTTTAGTTGAAATGGTTCCGGAAATTCTCGGCGCGCGGATTTCAATCGTTTTTACTTCTGCCTGCGGAACGGTGTTCTCTCTCCTGGACGCCAATCTTGTGTCAGAACTTTGAGCCTCGGAAGAAATTGTTGATATTTCCTGACTCTGATTATTCAGATCACTAACTTGTACCGGTGTCGAAGACTTAAAAACATAAGGATACCCAAGCATAACAATTAGCGAAATCGCGAAAAACAGCATAACATTGCGTTTTTGTTCCTGATCTTCCTGCATATGAACTCCCAACTAAAGAAACTTTTTGAGTATACAGTAAATTTCATTATCTTGAAAGCTGAAGTTTTCAAGGTTCTGCAAATACAAAAAGCGCCGAGTAAACCTCGACGCTCCAAATAAGATCTTATTCAACAATTATTTCTTGTTTACTATATTCTTAGCTTCTTCAACACAATCTTTCACTCTCTTGGTGATAGCAGCTGACAATTCTTTATTTGTTGAAACTATCATTTCGGAAATCTGCTTACTGTTTCCGATTGCTTTTTCAACAGTATCGCGAGTAACTTCATTGAACTTCGTCATCACGTCCGAAGGCTTACTGGTCTTCTCCCAAATGGATCCCATGTCGGTCATCATTTGCTTAATGAACGCGGACTGCAACTTAGTGATACCGTTACATACCTCGATCGACATCTTGTTAATCAAGCCCAAAACCTCCAAATTCTTTTTGTAAGATTCCATTATTGCGTTCATATCAATATTTGGCATCTTAAAATTCGGAAACGTTGTCGTCCCTGCTTTCTCACTTGATCCACTGTTATTTGGTGTACCCATAACTTTCTCCTTAATGCATTATAATCGTATATCATTGTACACCCCTAACAGGAAAAAATCAAATAAATATACAATTTTTTAATTATTTTATGAAATTTTTATTCAAACCCGCACTACAGAAACTATATCACCGAGACCATTTCGCAGAAGTTACACTGCTAGAACTATACCACTCTCGGATTTCCAGTGTAAATAAACCTGATCATCCCACTGTATAGGTCTTTCGGCAGCTCGAACCAAATTTGCAACTGTTGCCAAAACAATAGCCCCCGATGTCAATTTCACATAATATATCGAAACATCTCCCAAATAGGCTATATCTTGGACAATTCCGCTCGTCCAATTGTATTCCCCCTTCGGCTCATCTAAAGATAACATGACTTTTTCGGGACGAATAGCTACACAGATTTGAGCACCTACCGGCACTGAAGCAGAATGATTCACATAGAGATTCTTTTCCAACATTGTGGATTTTACAATTACGTGATCGGATTTTTCTTCGATTATTAATCCTTCGAACAAATTCACCGACCCAATAAAATTCGCCACGTATCGTGAATTCGGATATTCGTAAACCTCCGTCGGTTCCCCCACTTGAAATATACGCCCTTCATTCATAACACCGATACGAGTAGACATAGTCATCGCCTCTTCCTGGTCGTGCGAAACCATTACGAACGTAACTCCGACTTTTTCTTGAATATTCACCAACTCCAGCTGGGTTCTTTCTCTCAATTTTTTATCCAACGCAGCCAAAGGCTCATCTAATAAGACCAATTTCGGCTGTTTTACAAGACTTCTCGCCAAAGCAACTCGCTGCCTTTCACCACCCGAAAGCTGATGCGGCCGTCGTTTCTCGTATCCGCTCATCTGAACCAGCTTTAAATATGAATTGACCCTATCTTGGATTTCACTTTTATTCATTCCCTCCTGAATCAATCCGAAGGCAATATTTTGCTCCACCGACATATGCGGAAACAAAGCATAAGATTGAAAAACCATGCTTACAGGACGCTTATAGGCCGGGGTGTCAGTCATGTCCACTCCGTCGATGAAAATTTTTCCCGAAGTCGGTGACTCGAAACCCGCCAACATTCTCAACAAAGTTGTTTTTCCGCATCCGGAATGACCAAGTAAAGAAAAAAGCTCGCCCTTATATATGGAAAGTGATACATCATTGACCGCAACCTTTTCCCCGAAAGTTTTCGTAAGATTTTTGATACTAACATACGGCTTAATCTTCGGATCTTGCCAAGGTTCTGGATTATTCAATCTGCTTTTCTGGTTTGGTTGCACCGTCGTCATCTTCCTTTCATCAACTCAGATATTTTTCATGACGCCCCTCATTATATAAAAAAGTGTACACAAACGCTAAAAAAAATTCAGGAATTAATCTTTTTTAAAATTTTTGATGATAATTTGATAGTAGATAGTGGGAGTTTTTATGAAAAAGTTATTGGGAATATTCCTGATTGTGACGGCTTGTTGCAGCAATGAGGAACTAAATACATTGAGAGATGCACGGAATCACGCGGAAAAAATAAGAAGTCATTTTATGGGGCATGTGTCTGAAGATGTCTCGACCCTGATTTCGGAAACTCGGGGCATATCATATCGATTAAAATCATTAAAATTCCACGGACTCGCGAACAAGTTTGATTCTTATGCCGATGTCCTTATATATGGGAATGACACAATACAGGAATCCGTAAAAGATATGCAAGATTTGGTGCGTGTAGGAGTTTGCTCTTGCGATTATAAACCGTGCATAGAAAGTCCTTTCGATAAATAGTTTATGAATTTCATATTGTATTTTTTAGAATTACCCTGGCTACAGTAGCTACATATACCTTGGAAGCCCCTGCTTTTTTCAATAACTCAGCACAGGCATTGGCGGTTGCACCAGTCGTGATAACATCATCCACTAACAAAACGACTTTATCTTTAACTGAAATTTTTTCATTTACAGAGAAGCTTTTTCTTAAATTTATTCTCCGTCTTTCTTTGTTGAGAGATTTTTGCATAGCCGTTTCTTTCGACTTTTTCAGAATTTCAGGAACATAATTCAAGCCCGACAATTTCTGCAATTCGATACACAGCAACTCTGTTTGATTATATTTCCTTTTAAATCTGCGTTTCAGACTGATCGGAACGGGCACAAGAAAATCAACTTCGCCAAAAAAATCCTGAACTATTCTATTGAGCCATTGAGCAAAAATCGGTGCATACAAAGTAGCCTCACCATCTTTGAATTTGAGAATCAAATGCCGAGCCAGTCCCTCATACACCATGGCAGATACCGCTCTGTCAAAGAAGTTCTCATCCCTAATGCAATATCTGCAACTTTCATCCTCCATAGGCTGGCCGCAAATTTTGCACTTTGGTTCGGATATCCATTTGATTTCCTTCCAACAATTATCACAAACCCCTACTCTTTCGACATATTCCTTACAATATATACATCTCGGAGGTAGCAACGCATCTTTTATTTTTTTCAAAAAATCAGACATTATCACAAAATTCCAAATCAAAAGATTTTACAACAAAACAGGTTAAAACATTCTGAAAATTTATCTCATAATTCATGATTTAGATACTTTTCTCATTTTTATAAATTGGATTTTATTCTGTATTATGAGATAATGTATGCATTTAGTTATATGTATTTGGAGAGTATTTATGGAATGTTGTACTTTTGAATGTATCGTTGTGATATCGGGCGTACTCGCTCTGATATACGGGGCGATCAATACCATGAATATGCTCAAACTCAGCGCTGGAAATGCAAAAATGCAAGAGATTGCAGGAGCAATACAGAGTGGAGCTTCAGCATATTTAAACAGGCAGTACACAACTATCTCGATAGTTGGTGTAATTATCGCCGCACTTGTCGCTTCCTTCATGGGAATTTATCCTGCTGTGGGTTTTGTGCTGGGCGCAGTTTTGTCGGGAATCGCCGGTTATATCGGCATGAACATTTCCGTCAGAGCAAATGTTCGTACTACTGAGGCCGCCAAAAAGGGTATTAACTATGCATTGTCAGTCGCTTATAAATCAGGATCTGTTACCGGATTTTTAGTTGTAGGATTAGGATTGCTGGGAATTTCCTTCTACTTCTTCTATTTGAAAGCGTTTTTGTCCGATGAAAGACTTATTTCCGAGTCGCTGATCGCAATGGGATTCGGAGCTTCTTTGATTTCAATTTTCGCACGTCTCGGCGGAGGAATCTTTACAAAAGGAGCTGACGTCGGAGCAGATTTGGTCGGAAAAGTTGAAGCGGGAATTCCTGAAGATGACCCGAGAAATCCTGCCGTTATCGCGGACAACGTGGGAGATAACGTCGGAGACTGCGCCGGTATGGCAGCCGACTTATTTGAAACCTACGTCGTAACCATCGCGGCAACAATGGTCTTAGCGGGAATTTTCTTTACAGATTCTATGAAGAATTTATTCATGCTGTATCCTTTAGCGATTTCCGGAGTTTGCATTCTGGGGTCCATCCTGGGAACCTTTTTCGTAAAATTAGGTAAGAGCGGAAAAGTCATGCATGCTTTGTACAAGGGATTGTTTGCCACTATTGTTTTTTCTGTCGTTTTCATTTACATGGTTACGAAGAAAATGCTTGGAGACTTGAGTTCTGTTTACAATATTGGAAATTTAGCCTTTACCGGATCTAACATTTTTGTTTGTGCATTGGTTGGATTGATTATTACTTTGCTCTTGGTGTTTATCACAGAGTACTATACATCTTACTCCTACAGGCCCGTTAAGAGTATTGCGCAAGCTTCTACGACCGGACACGGAACAAACATTATTCAGGGTTTGGCCATCTCGATGGAAGCAACGGCTGTTCCTGCCTTGATAATTTGTGCCGGAATTTTGGTTTCATATATGAGTGCAGGACTTTACGGAATTGCAATCTCTGCAACTTCCATGCTTGCTTTGGCAGGAATTATCGTTACTTTAGACGCATATGGTCCAGTGACGGATAATGCCGGTGGCATCGCCGAAATGTCGGGGCTTCCGGAAAGCATTCGTGAAGTTACCGACAAGTTAGACGCTGTCGGAAACACGACAAAGGCCGTCACAAAGGGATATGCTATCGGATCCGCAGGTTTGGCGTCTTTGGTTTTGTTCTCTGCTTACACTCAGGACATCGAATTCTACTTCAAAAATTTGAACGTACACTTCGATTTGGGCAACCCTTACGTAGTCATCGGATTAATCTGCGGTGGTTTGTTACCTTATCTTTTCGGAGCATGCGGAATGATGGCCGTCGGAAGAGCCGGTGGAGCGATCGTTCTGGAGGTACGCCGCCAGTTCAAAACTATCAAAGGAATCATGACCGGAAAAGCCAAGCCTGACTACAAAACGGCGGTCGACATTCTGACTCAAGAAGCAATCAAAGAAATGATTCTTCCGTCTCTTTTGCCGGTATTGGCCCCAGTAGTTCTATACTTTGCAATTGGAACCGTCGCCGGACACGAAGCTGGGTTAATCAGTGTCGGAGCTATGCTTTTGGGAACCATTTTAACGGGTCTGTTCTTGGCTATTTCCATGACTTCCGGAGGTGGAGCTTGGGATAACGCGAAGAAATATATCGAAGACGGAAATTTCGGAGGAAAAGGATCAGATGCTCACAAAGCGGCTGTCACAGGAGACACCGTCGGAGATCCTTACAAGGACACCGCAGGTCCAGCTATTAACCCTATGATCAAAATTACGAATATCGTGGCGATTTTGCTTTTGGCTTCGCTCGCCAAATTCATGGCTTAATTGCTGTTTTGAATTTTGATTATGAAAGCCGCCTTCGGGCGGTTTTTTTCTATTTTTGTTATCTAATCAAGGGAAAATCAAATCTTGGCCCAAAAGAGAATTGTTGTAATTTCCTGTAATCAATTAGTATAATGCGATGTGTTTGATCAAAAATTTTTGAGGAAAATTTTGAAAAGATTGTTGTTTTTTTTCATTTTTTTAATGTTCACCGCGAATGCCGATTTTAAAGCGGATGAATTTTCTCTGAAAAACGGAATGAAAGTGATAATGATAGAAAAGAAATCTGTCCCCATTATTTCTCTTTCAGTCTGGTACAAATGCGGTTCCAAGTGCGACATGCTTTCGAAGTCCGGAGCAGCGCATTTTCTAGAACATCTGGCTTGCGAAAATCACAAGCGTGAATTCAGCAATTACCTGGAGGAAATCGGCGCGGAAAATAATGCCTTTACGTTTTTTAACACGATTTGTTTTTATGAAATTTTTCCCAAGGATTGTCTCGAAAAAGTTTTGTCCTTCGAATCTGAGCGAATGAAAAGCCTGGAAATTGAAGATAAGGTTTTTCAAAACGAAAAAAAAGCTATTTTAGAAGAAAGAGGAATGAGAGTAGACGCAGATGTCCAGGGAAGGTACGAAGAAATATTTTTATCTAATGTTTTTAATCGACAAATTGGAGGCATTGAGGTAATCGGATGGAAACACGAGATAGAATCCATAGAGGTAGAGGACCTGCAATCATTCTACAAAAAATGGATAACTCCGAACAATGCCATTCTGATTTTGGTAGGAGATTTTGAAAAAAAATCCGCCCAAAAACTCATTGAAAAATATTTTGGTATCATTTCTCCGGGAGATTTGCCTAAAATATCCTCCTTGAACGACAAAGAATCCAACAAAAAATTAATTGAATACCGATCTACCGAAAACGGTCCTTCTTCATCGATAACATATGTGTTGAAAGTTCCATTTTTATCGAAAAATAATTTGAGAAAATCCCTTGCGTTAAGCTTAGCTTTAGAAATATTGGGACAACCTACCTCTTTCACAGAAACCATTCTAAAACAAATGAGCAATATTATTTCGGCTGTGAATTTTTCATATACAGATTCCGTTTATCAGTTCGATATTCTAGGTATAATTTTCCATGCAAACTCAATTGATAATTTGGATAAAGTTGAAATCGCGTGGCCATATTTGAAAAAGAAAATATTAGCTAATTGTATAAGCGAGAGCGATTTGAAAAAGGTAAAAAAGAGGAAACTCATTTCTCTTGCATATAAAAAACAAGATGTACAACAGATTGCGGAATACTTCGGTTGGAATTTGATGTCGGAATTGTCCGTGAAAGAAATTTTATCTCTAGATGATACGATACAATCAATAACTGTAAAAGAATGCAATGATGTACTGAAAGAAGTATTCTCGACATCTCCGATATCCGTTACGAAAACTTTACCGAAAGGATATGATCGTGATTAGAAAAATTTTATTCGCAATCTTGTTTTTGATATCCGGAATTTCCGAGGCAGAAGTAAAAGAGTTGACCTGCTCGTACGGTATAAAATTTTGGTATTCCCGTGACAACAGCGATCCATTGATTAATATTGCCGTCGCCTTTAAAAACTGCGGTTCAGCGCATATGGATAAAACAAAGACGTCTGTCCCGAATTTATTTGTAGGCACTATTTTTTGCGGTTGCGGAAGTTATTCCAAGGAAGAATTTCAGGAAAAAACAGAAGATATTTCGGCAATATTCCATGGTCATAGCGATTCCGATAATGTCTTGTTCTTCTTTGAATATCCCAAAATCGTTTCCGCCGAGGCTGCAAGTTTGATACAAACCTTTTTTAGTTTTCCTAAGTTTCCGAAAGAAGAAATCGAAAAAATGAAGAATGCCATCTCTTATAGGTTAGAAAATTATCAGGTTGCTCCCATATCCTGGTGCGAAAGTGTCCTGTTTCCGAAACTTCTGTTTAAAAATCACCCATACGGGGATAGCGTCGCCGCTCCTGAGAATGTTCTGCAATTAAATGATGCCGACTTGAAATCATTTCACAAAAAATACATTGTGCGAAGTAATGTTGAACTATGTATTTTCGGAGATATATCAGAAAAAGAAGCCGTGAAATTGGCCGACCAGATTTTATCTTCAATTCCAAAGGGAGAAAAAGCGCAAGACAACATTCCCGACACAGAACCGACATTGGAAAATTTTAGCGAGAAATATCATATCGAAGGTCCGCAGAGTTATATAATTTTCGCGTTACCCAACATATTAAAAAATTCCGGGCAAAAGTTTGCTGCGTACGTCTTATATCTAATATTCGGAGATGGCGGCTTTAGAAGTTATATCATAAAAAAGCTTCGATCAGAACTGGGGCTTATTTACTACGGAGGTGTAAGTAAAATCGAAAAGAAACATTCTTGTTTTGAAATAGGTTTGTTGCAAACCTCGAATAACCATACAGCTGCAGCTGTCGATAGTATCAAATCTTTGATAAAAAATCTGAAAGAAAAAGGGATTTCTCAAAAAGAACTCGATTTTGCGAAAAACAATATAAAAGGGAAATTCCTTGTAAATTTAAGGACATCCAGGGATTTATGCAATTTCTATATGATGAAAAAGCTACAAGGATGCTCCACAAATGTCTTAGATGAGTTTTTACGCGGAATAGATACCGTAACTTTGGATCAGGTAAATTCGCTGGCCAAGCAAATTTTTGATGAAGAAAACATTCCTATCGTCATTATAGGAGGAAACGAATGAAACGAACACTAATTCTGTTATTTTTGTGTTTTCAGGCTCTCTTTGCATCGATTCAAGAATATAAATTAGAAGATGCGCGAGTAATTATTTGCGATGATTTTTTTCTTCCGATCGCAAAGGTAGGAGTATTCTATCCTGTCGGACTAAATCAATTAAAAAATATTTCCGAAGCTGAAGTAATAGGAAAAACCTTTTTAAGTGAAACATCGAAAAAATCTGCTGGAAACCTAGGAACAGATATTGATTTCGGCATACATGATAATTTTTCGGAGATTAGCGCAATCGTAGCAAATGAACAAATTCCGGATATCATAAAAATAATACTTAACAACAAAACTGACGTAACTGATCTCCCATTGATAAAAAACAAGATAAAATTGGAATATAAACTATCCGATTATTTTGAGACTGATTTTGTTGATAATGAGATTTATTCCAAGGTGGATTCCAAATACATTTTTAATGAATCAATCTTAGATAATATTACGGAAAATGATCTGAAAAATTCATTAAACAAGTACAAAAAAACTCATCTAAATATAATTATCTGCGGAAAATTTGATACGAAAAAACTTGTTGAAAAACTTCACTTAGAACCATTGTCTCCAAGCGATTTGGAGAGTGTAAATACCAATCAAAATGAGGTTGCGTCTCAAAATTTTTCAGAACAAATCATTGAAGCAAGAAGCAAATTTCTCGGACGTTCTTTGTATTATATGCACAAGATCCCCTTTCCTGAACTCCGAGAAAAGCAAAGCGCAATTTCCACTATACTGAGTCATGAGATGTTTAATTATTTCAAAAAATATTCGCAGTTGGCTGATAATTTCTTCATAACAAATTTTGAGAAACCTGATTTTATTCTGCTTGGCTTTACACCGAAAAGCGATATATCAAAAAAATCTTTTGAAATCAGCCTGAAAAGTTTCTTTTCTTATCTTAAAAAAATAAATTTTTCTCATGAAAAATTGGAATCCGTATCAAAACTTCAGAAATTTTCAGAAATCAACATGGACGAGGATATTTCCACAAAATATCGTATTATCAAAGATCGATATATCACGCATTCTCAATCAAAAGACGACACTTCCAAAGAAATATTAACGGTGTCACCTGATGATATCCGAAATTTCATAGAACAAGTTATAGAAAACAATTTAATTACGAAAATATCCACACAATATAAGACGGAAAATTGATATGAAAAAGATTTTAAGCATAGCCATTACCATTCTCCTAATTCTTTTGGCTTTTCTGATTTACAACAAAAAAATTCGGAACCAATTGCACCTAATTCATTTTAAGACTCCCTATGAAACTGTTGTTTTTAACGAACCAAACAGTAAACAGATTTATATAACTTTGAAATTCAAAAACGCAGGGGTGTTGCATAATTCGGAGGACAAACATGGAATATCGCCATTATTATCTAAACTATTGTTCCGAAAAATCGGAGATTTGTCCGCGGAAGAAACAGCAGAAAAAATTCGGCAAATGGGTATTACAAATTTATCGTTAAACGGAACAACTGACAATTTTTTAATCTCGTTCAGCGTGATAGAAGATCAATTCGAGCCCGCCGTAAAATTTTTACTTTCGGGATTAAACGCAAAATTTTCGGAGAACGACTTATCTTTCGCAAAAGAATTTTTTCCGATTCAAGTGAGCAGAGAAAATTCCCGCCCCAATAAAATCTTAATTGATAAGCTATATCAAAAATTGTATCCCAACCACGCATATGGAAAAAATTCCACCGGTTCCTCCGTTGCAATCAGCTCAATTACACTAAACGATATGGATAGTTTTCTGAAAAATAATTTTGCGCAAAATAATTTAAAGATTTATTATGCCGGAAGCTACTCCAAAAGAAAATTAAAAATTTTAATTGATGAACTTTTGAAATATCTGCCGAAAGAATCAAATCAGCACAAAATCGCTGATTTAAAAAATATTGAGGTCGATAACTCGGATGAAAAAATTTCAAATGACAATGTACGAAACATTTGCGGCATAATAGCAGGAATACGTTTTGATAAGCTCTCTAAACAAGAAAAAGCTGCTCTTTTGATTATCACATATGCGCTATTTAATGAGAACTATGGAGAGTTTTTGAACGATAAATTCCCAATGAATTTTTCCTACACAATAAATAATCGCCAACTTTCCACTGTGCTGATTTTATCGTCGTTTGTTCATCAAAAAGATGCAGACAAATATATGAAAAAGCTAAATGACTTTCTCTCTAAATTAGATTTATCACAATTAAAAAATTTGGAGTTATCTAAAAACTATTTCATCCAAAAACAGAAAATAAAATCGCTGCGATCCATACATAATTCTCTGACTTTTTTAGCTATGCCGTTTTCGGATTGCTCAAACGAAACTTATCAACAAATTTTGGATAAAATTAAGCAACCAAAAAATCGCTGCATTGTATCTATATCGTCGAAATAAAAATTTTGAAAGGAGAATTAATTCATCATTTTTTTCAGATCAAATAAAAAATTCAGGGCATCCAAAGGAGTCAACTCGTTCAAATCCAGATTTTTCAATTTTTCTTCTACCGGAGAAGCTTGCACATAACTCAGCTCAATCTGATCAGAGGGTTCAACCGGCAAGTTTCGCGCACCACTTTTGGATTCCAACTTGACAAGAAGATCTTTCGCCCGTCTTATCACATTTTTCGGAACTCCTGCTAAACTCGCGACATGAATACCGTAGGATTTGTCAGCTATTCCGTCGATAATGCGGTGATAAAAAATTACCTTTCCTTCCCACTCCTGAACTTTCAAAGTTTTACATTTTATATCTTTAAATTTTTCGCTCAGTGCGGTCAGTTCTCGATAATGAGTCGCGAACAACACACGACATTTATTATTTTTGTAGAGACTTTCTATCACTGCCCACGCGATCGACAAACCGTCGTAGGTAGATGTCCCCCGCCCTACCTCATCCAAAATAACAAAGGAACGTTCGGTCGCTTGATTTAATATCGTCGCTGTCTCGATCATCTCGACCATAAAAGTCGACCGCCCGCGAGCCAGGTCGTCGGAAGCTCCTATGCGCGAAAACAACCTGTCTACAATTCCGATTTTCGCCTTTTTGGCCGGAATAAAACTTCCGATTTGAGCCATAACAATGAGCAACGCATTTTGTCTCAAATAAGTACTTTTTCCCGCCATATTCGGCCCCGTCAGCAAACACACTCGAGAATCAGGACTCAGATCGCAATCATTGCCGGTAAAATCATTCTGTAGAAGCTCCAGCACCGGATGGCGACCATTTTCTATATCCAACACCGCATCAGTCACAATTTCAGGACACACATAATTGCGTTCCATGGCGATTAACGCGAGATTTGTATAAATGTCCAACAAAGCCAAAAGCTTTATGGTCTCAGAAATTGATTCATAATTTTGTAAAACAATCTCGACCAATTCATTGTATATCGACCGCTCCATTTGGGCGAAATCTTCGGAAGCTTTCATCACTTTATCTTGCAGCTCCAGCATTTCTTCGGTAGTGTATCGGATATTATTTACCAAAGTTTGCCGATGCATAAATTCCGGCAATATTTTATTTTTCTGAGATAGAGGAATTTCGATATACCAACCAATTATCGCGTTATTTCGTATTTTTAAGGTATTTATCCCTGTCTGATATATATATCTGTCCTGCAGCTGCATTATGAGATCTTCGCTGTGATTTTTCATGTACCGCAGCTTGTCCAGCTCCTGGGAATATCCTTCGGCGATCAATTCTCCGTTTTGTTGGAACTTTTCCACAAGCGAACTCTTTAAACGATCTCTCAACTCGGAAAAATCACGCAGAGATTCAAAATCACAACTTCCTTCATGCGGGATATTTTTTCCGAACACCATTTCTCTTACTTGCTCGCTTACGATCAACGCGTCTCGAATATTTTCCATATCTTTGGGGGAAAATTTATTGAATCTTATTCTGTTTATGGATCTCTCAAAATCGGGACACTGAGCTAAAATTTCCCGAAGATTATTCAATAACTCCTTATTTTCTATAAAGAATTTTACGCATTCCTGTCTCTTTTTCAGCATATCGATATCGACTATCGGCATGGCAACGCGAGAAGCCAACATCCTGGCACCAAATGCGGTCTTTGTCTTATCCAACGCTTGAATCAATGTGTATTTCGACTCCGAGCCGTTGGTATTCATGATCTCCAAACTCTTGCTCGTATCCGAATCGATGACAAGGTAGTTATTCATCAAAATTTTCTTCGGAATCGGAAGAACTTTCAGATTGTCCTTCTGAGTTATAATCAGATATTCCAGAACCGATCCGCAGCAGGAAAATTCAGCATCGCATCCTAACTCGAAGCTGTCTAAAGTCGAAACATTAAAATATTTTTCCAGCCGAGCCTTTTCGATTTTGGAATTGAATTTAGATGACGGCAATTTCGTGATACTCGCGTCCGTAAATTTATTGACATATTTTGCAAAATCTTCGAACTCAGAGGATATCAAAATCTCTTTCGGAGAATAATTTTCCAATACTGAACTAATTTCCGAATAATCCACGGTATTCACCAAAAATTCACCCGTGGAAATATCAATCAACGCAAAGCTTACTTGGTCGATTTTATCTTTTTTCTTTTTGCAAACCGGAACCAACGACATCAAATAGTTATTTTTGTTATATGTAAGCAGATTATCTTCCACTAAAGTTCCCGCGGAAATAATTCTCGTAATCGCTCTTTTTACAACAGCCTTATACCCTCTTTTTTTCGCGTCTTTCGGATTTTCCAACTGCTCGCAAACGGCCACTTTATGTCCGGCTTTTATCAATCTGCTAACATAGTTATCTATGGTAGCGACGGGAATTCCGCACATGGGAATGTCTTCCCCCTTAACCTTCCCTCTGTGGGTCAACACGATATTCAGTGCAGCTGAGGCGATTTTGGCATCTTCAAAAAATAATTCGTAAAAATCTCCCAATCGAAATAGGAGCAAGCAATCTTGGCATTCGGATTTCGCCGCAATATACTGAGACATCATAGGCGTCGAATCTTTCAAAGCCTTATAATAAAGGAGGTTATCTTCCATAGTACTACCTAAACGCGATGCATTAAGTATAGAAAAAATGCCAAAGGTTTTAAAGTTTATTTTGCAAATGAATATTCTGCCCTATCCTCGTATTACTACAATTTTCGGAAATATTATTTACCTTTCGTTAACTAATGTATGAAAATATTGAACTTACGGAGGTTTTGTGCAACAAAAATGGGAAAAAACAACAAACCGAACTTTTTTAAGCAATTCACACAAAAGGTATACGGAAAACCTTTACCAAAAATAATTTTTCTGCTTTTTTCGATATTATTTTTGGGCTTTGATTCTACGGCGATAAATGAATTATCCGGGTCGGAACAAATTCGAACAGAAAACATCGAAAATGGACATATTAAATCATCTCAATCGAGTTCCGCAAAATTATACGATAAAATATATGTAATATCTTTGGATCGCACTCCGGAACGATACGCTTCCGTAAAAAAGCAACTGGATAAGTTTAATTTAAACCACGAAAGATTTTCTGCCGTTGACGGTAAATTGATAACCGTGAAAGACTTGGAAAGGAATCAAATTATTCAGTGGCAAAAAATAGGTCCTCCTAACGGATATTATCGCAATGCTGATTTGAAAATAAATTATCATTCCTACAAGGATGCTGAATTTCACTATATAACTGACAAATGCTTACTAAATTGCGGCGAACTGGGATGCGCCATGAGTCATCGCGCTGTATGGTCAGACATCGTGAAGCATAAGTACAAAAAAGCGATTGTTTTGGAAGATGATATTACGATATTAGAAAAGAACTTTAACAAAAAATTGTCGAGAGTTATGAATAATCTCCCCGACGACTTTGATGTATTTTTCTTGGATATAGCAATACGCCTGCATGAAAACGATAAACCGAGTTTTTTCTCTCCAAATTTTTGGCTCAGCAAATTTTCAAATACATTATCGCCCTACTATGCAAAAATAAAATTCGATACTAAGAACATTATTAATAAGAATATTACCAGTACTCATGCCTATGTGATAACGCATAATGCAGCAAAGAAATTGTTAAAAAAAACTGAATGTATGCATATTCCCATTGATATATCCATCATGTCTTCGGGATTAAAATTATATGTATCAAAAATAAAACTATTAACGGGAAGTTTGGATGATTCAATAATTTTCAATCGAAGAAAGGATAATAAAAAATGAAAAAAACAGCATGCCTTTTGTTTTTTCTATTATCAGGGTGTAATTTTTTCGAGGATTTGTCCGAGTTTTTTGGTCCGAAATTCGATGAAAAAGTGTATATAATCAGTTCGAAAGACAACAAAGAATCACTCAATCAAATAAAGAATCAACTAGAATCACTTGGCATTAAGTATAGCGAATTTACCACTGAAACAGATACAAAACAGCCTTCCAAAAATATTCAACAAAATCATCGAAAAATTTGGCAACAAGTTGTTGATGGCAAAGAATCTCAAGTCATAGTTCTTGAAGATAACGTTCGACTTGAAAATGGATTCAAAAGAAATTTGCAAAAATATATAAAAGATCTTCCCAAAGATTGGGACATAGCTTTTTTGGTGATAGGTCGAGAAAATAACAAGTACGGATGCTTTATCTCAGTGGGAGATATTTTCAGAGACATCGATGAAGTCAATGGACACCCCTATGTCGCTCAAATTCAGAAAACCAATCGTGTTTACGGATTGTATGGATACATCATTAACAAAAAAGGAGCGAAAAAACTCCTAAAGCTCACAAAAAACTCATCGAAAAATATTAGTGACGATATTTTTCAAAAAGGAGGCATAAACACGGGATATATAAAGGCATACGTATCCATGTTCAAACTCATCGAACCGCAACTAACAAAAGCCAAAATTGACGAAATAAACAAACGCACAACAGATGAATAATGGCAAACGGATTATCAAAAGAAAAACAATCCCGCAACCATTCCGATAATTAAAAGCCAAACCACTGCCTTCTTAATCACAACCTTAAACGGAGGCTTGTTATCATTTACATGTGTTATCTTTATGTTCGAATAAGGCACGATAGTATCCTCTATACTGTATCTCTCTTCTTCTATCTCTCTTTCATTTATATACATATCATATATTCCTTATAAAAGTATTAACGATAGATTATTATTTTAATTGATTTAATTTTTTCACCCAGGTTCCTTTCGGAAATCTCGCCTTCAGCACTGCCGCAGCATTGTCAGCTTCTTCTTTCAGTCCCTCATTTTTACAACACTCAACTATACGATAAAAAGCCTCTTCCGCACTTTTGGTGTTTGGAAATCTACTGACAACGTAATTGTACCTTCCCAACGCGGCGAGAGTGCTTTTATTCTGCTGATAATAACGACCGACTATCATCTCGTGAGCAGCAATAATATCATCCAAAACAATTACCTTCTTCTGACTGTCCTCGACATATTTGCAGGTCGGAAACCTATTTATCAATTCAACGAAAGCTTTTCTGGCATCTTTGGCTTGAGCCGAATCACGCCCCACCGTCGACACGGTCATATATTTGCTGACCGCTTTCAGATACATCGCGTAAGGAACCAATTCATTGGACGGATGATATCTCAGGAAAACATCCAATTCGCGAATAGCATCTATATAACTTCCGTTTTTGAAATTACAGTAAGCTGACATAATCTGTGCAGTCCCGGCTTTTTTCGAATAAGGGAAGTAAGTCTCTATATCCTTAAATCGTTTGGCTGCATCTTCGAACTCGTCGTTTTTCATCAAATTTTTCGCTTCAAGATAGACTTCCTCCGCGTTCTTTCCCTCAACAGGAGTCTTTGGACTTTCACATCCAGTAATCAGAAAGACCAAACCGCATAAAAAACAACTTCTCTTATTTAACACCCGTAGATCCATATCCGCCTCCAGCTCTTGAAGTATCATCGAGGGATTCTACCACATTCCATTGAACTTTTTCATATTTTTCTACAACTAATTGGGCGATTCTCATGCCTTTTTCTACGATAAAATCTTCTTTTCCCAAATTAATCAGAAGAACTTTTACCTCTCCTCGGTAATCGCTATCGATTGTTCCCGGAGTATTTAAAACCGTAATACCATGCTTAAAAGCAAGACCTGATCTTGGTCTGATTTGAGCTTCGTAGCTTTCAGGAATCGCCATGGACAATCCTGTCGGAATTAATTTTCTCTCCATAGGATGAATAACCACCGATTCATTCACCGCCGCCTTCAAATCAACACCCGCACTTCCATCCGTCGCGTAGTGAGGCAACTCCAATCCCTTACCATGATCCAAAACTTTTATATCTACTTTCATTGTTTTTGCTCCTCATTTTGTCCATACTTCTTCCTAAAATCTGCCAAAAACCTCTTCAACCCTTTCTTGGAAATTTGGCTCATAAACTCCGAACGCTGAACATTACTAATACTAACATCACTAATTGCAACGTCATATATTTTTAAGCTTCCCTTGGAAAGAAAAACCGTCCACTTTATGAAAATCTCCTTATTTTTTTTATCTTTGGTAGAAGAAATAGTAACCTTAGAATTAATCAACGCCTTCTTATCAGTTCTTTTCTTAGAATGATCGGCGACAACCTCGAACTTAGCTGAATTATATTCCGAAAATCTTGAAGAATAAAACCTGACAAGCATCTTTTCAAAACATTCCACGAAATCCTTCTTTTCTTCCTCGGATAGAAGTCGGAAATTCTTTCCTAGTGAATATTTAGCAATGCTTTCCACGGCGAAATTCTCCTTAAGAAGAGAGCAAAACTCCTGTTGTACCTCTTTCTCGGTAATCCCTGATCTTTTAATTACTTCGATCGCCCTGTTTCCCAGATTTTGAATAAACTCTTCCGCATTCTGCTGTATCTCGCCGCTTACCTTGGTCGTCTGCATATCCTTCGCTTCAACAACGCCGTAACCTCCGATTGACACGACACTTCCAACTATCACCATCGAAATCCAAAAACCATTCATAAACCGTCTCAACATCATTATTTTTCCTTTGGCTCTGCTTTTACTAGAATATCAACTTTTGCAAACAATTTTGAGATATTTTTTTCAACATTTTTTGTGATATCATCGGCATTCTCCAAAGATGTGTCGCGATCTACTCCAATGATAGCTTCGATATGCCTTTTCATCCCCGCGGATCGCGTCCTTAAAACCTTTATCTCTTTTACTCCCGAAACCGCAAGAATTTCCTTCACAATTTTGTTGCGAATACTTTTGGGCAGAGCTTCGTCCATAAGATCCATCAGCGCGTTTCTCAAAACTTGAAGAGCACTGTACAAAACATAAATTCCCACAACCGATCCGAAAATGATATCCACGTGAGCGAAGAAATTTGAGAGTAACAACGATCCGATGACAGCTAAATTCATACAAAAATCGGATAAATAGTGCAGAGAATCTCCCTTTACCAACACCGAACTGGTCTTCCTCGCAACATATTTTTGAAAATAAATCAACTGGTAAACCGCTACTGTTGACACCAACATAATTATTATACCGATCATTGTATTTTGTATCGGTTGAGGATCACTCCATGCTTCATATGACTCGTGCAAAATCATTATTCCCGAATAAAAGATAATCAAGCACTGAAAAATCGAAACCACTCCCTCTACCTTCTCGTGTCCGAAATTGTGATTATCGTCGAACTTTATATCGGAATATTTCAGAGCGTGATATACCAAAAAAGAAACCAGCGCATCCAGGAGAGAGTCAGTCATGGACGCCTGAAGAGAAATTGATCCTGTAACACGCCAAGCGATAAATTTTATGATAACCAAAAAAACAGAGGTCATCACTCCGAGAGAAACCGACTTCTTCGCCAACTCCACATGATCATATCCGGAAAACCATCTGTCCAATATTTTGTTTAAAAATTTTACGTTAAACATAAATGTCCCCAAAACATTTCTTCATTGTAAACGAATATAAAGTTTTTTTCAGTATTCACTTTAAAAATTTTGTAGTATATTATGCACTATGTTTTGGCGGGATAGCTCAGCTGGTTAGAGCAGCGGAATCATAATCCGCGTGTCGGGGGTTCAAGTCCCTCTCCCGCTACCAGTTTAAGTTTCAGTGTTTCATCGGATCATAAAATAGGTGAGGTCGCGGCTGTCGATCTGTCTTGAGTTTTCGATTTTCGCATAGTACAATCACCCTGCCTCGTTGGAGGGGAAAAAGCGGTCAGCTTGAACGAGAAAATTTTGTGAAAGTTTGAGATACGTTGAAATAGAAAGATGAAATTACGAAGGGATTAGTGAGAACTGTATCGATTTAGTGTTAAAGATGTAAGAAATGATAAAGATGTTGTTTCGTAAAATTGTAGATAAAGTAAAGCTTGATGTTACCGCAGTAAGCAGAAAAGAATTTTTGATATTTTCTGTGTTGAGCTTTGTGTGTTTGGTCGCTCCGTCCTTTTTATATTCGATGTGCTATTCCAATTATAATTTCAGGATTGATTTTATCTTTTGGTTAGTGCTCGTATTTGCTTTGTTCATGGCAGGAGCGAAAACGAAACTCAATTTATTTGTTATCGGTATTTTTGCTATTATGGAGCTGATTCAGTTTTCGCACATATTTTACTTCGGTACACCAATAACTCCTTTTGAAATAGAAATGATTTGGCAAGAAAAAGGAGAAATATTCGAAAGCGGTTTTGATACCTTTCCGTACTTTTTAATTCCGTTATTTTCAGTTCTCATACCGTATATCACCTTGTTTTTCGTGTATTTGAAACGAAGAAAAAGTAAGGGATCAGTCTTTTTTTCCATACTCCTTCTCATAATGCTTTCCATTTTACCTAAAAAAGCATTAACCGGAGGGCGACAGGTTATAAATAACCTTATGCCGAGAAATGATTCTATTAGTATCTATAATTCATTAACTTCATTTTCCGGATTTTTCTTTAACAGGATTTTGCTGGGATATGGTAAAAACACGCAGATAAAGGATTACAAACCCTACGAGGTGAAAAAGATTTCTTCTCCTAAAAATGTCAATGTTGTTGTTATAATCGGAGAGAGTGCCAATCCATCGAGAGTGCATTTACTTGGGCATGATAGGCCAACTACACCAAACTTGGATAGATTAGCAAAATCAGACAGAAACTTTGTATATGGTTTGGCCTTATCCAGTAGTGTACTTACGACCGTTTCTACCACGATGTTTATGAATGTTCTGAGAGAACCCAATAATATAAAACACTTAATGACTCAACCTTCACATCTGTTTAAGCTTGCAAAGACAAATGGATTTAAAACCGTGTACATCAGCGCTCAAGACAACGCTATTGCAAGAGGATTCGCTCCGGATTTCGTCGATATTTTGCACACGAAAGAATATGCTCCGGTAGAAGATGCGAAAAAAGGAGATTTGGTGGTTCTTGATAAATTGAAAGAGTTTGGCACAAAATTCGGAAGCAAAAACTTCATCGTGCTTCATCAAAGAAACGCGCATTCTCCGTATGACAAAGGATACAGAAATATAGAAAGATTCAAAAAGTATGTGTCTCCTATTACTGCGTCATTCGAAGAAAAAAAGAGGAACTCATACGACAATGCGATGTTGTTTAATGATTATTTTATTTCTGAAATTATTGATTATTTCAGAAATAATACGAACAATCCGACATATATATTTTGGATTCCCGATCATGCAGATCTGCTCGGTGAAGATGGATTGTGGGGACACTCTATTGTAAATATAAACGTTGCGAAAATACCGTTTGTTTTCACATTGCTACACAAAGAAAATGATCCGTTTGTTTCCGAATTAAAATCGATATTTATGCCTACACACTATGAGTTTGGAAAAATGATAGCAAAGCTTTTAGGATATGAGATTGTTAACCCCAATGAAAAAGACGGTATCTTTTACGTCAACGGAAACGTGATAAACGGTGATGCAGGCTGGTTTGAAATAGACAAGAGAGAAAGAAGTTTTAAATTTACAAAACGTAATCCGAATTAAATCTGAAGGACAAGATTTATTTTCGTTCTTTGGAAGGATAATATAAAATTGAAAAATTCTTCTGTTCTAACATATCCAAGGATCGGAATAGCATTCAAGGAACTTTAGATAATATATATTCTTTGATTGTTTCTGAGTGACACCTCTTCGGAAAGCACCAACAAAATAAATTAATCCTGCCGTGTTTTTCATAAATATACAGCAATTTTTCGACTTCATTTCGGAATTCCACGTCCTTTTTTATTCGTTCATGGAAGTAAGACTGATACTTATCGAGGACACAATCACGTAAAGACTCATCATCAATTCGAAAAGGATTCCCGAAAATAGTTTTTCTGTCGACACGCACATCAAACTCATAATACGGCTCCGAAAAATCCATGTTTTTAATAGCTATCACCGTCCAAATCTCTCATCCATAAGCACGCACACAGCAATATTACAGATGTTTTGCAATAAAATAAAGCAGTTCAATTATCGTTACAACATAGTCGCTGTCCGCAACTTTCGGAAAGCCAAGATTCTTTACCGACGAATTAATCACAAAGAAAGCTCCTTTATTCAAAGAAGCCTCTTTGTCTCGAGAAATTACTTTTCGTTATTGAAATTTCTTTGTTCACTTTTTTTCAGGATCAATCCTTTTTGTTAAAAGCAGATTTTTTCCCACATAACACTCATTAAACTCGTAGTTTTTTCCATAAATCGCTTCGAATATTTTCAAACTGTTTTCAAAATATCCTCTCATACTTTTGAAACTCTCATCGAAAGCCTTCTGCTTTTCTAAATCATGGTAAGTTGACTCCGGCAGAATCTCTTTACATAACTTTCGGATATTTTTGAAAAAGTCTTGGAAATACTTTTGAGAAACGTCGAAATTTTTCTTGCGGTACCCGATTACAGCAGCATGATATATGCAGGTATCGTACAACAAATCACAATAATTATTCCTCTCTCTGTCTCCGTAAGTATGTCCTCCTTTATCTTCGTAATTTAACACATTTTCGCATATCTGCATTGCTTCATCTAATTTGTTAAGACGAATCATGCACTCCACTTCGTGACACTTAACTCTGAACAAATATTCTCCCTTCATTAATTTCGAGAAAAACGATTCAGATTCCAAGAAATACTTGTAGGCACGAGAAACTTTGCTCATACGAAGGTAAGCTAATCCTCTTTCGAGAGCAATTATACCTCTCGCATATAATGTATCAGCATTATAGTATCCGGCTTTATCAAGAGCTTTTTCGGCTTCCTTTGCTAATCCCAGAGCTTGCTGATACTCTCCTAGAGCATTATAAATTCCTGCCAGCTTTGCTTTTTGGACATTTCTCCTGGTCGCAGCCGGCTCAAATTTATCGAATTTTTCATGCGATAATACTTCTATTGCCTTTTTCATTATGTCCACGGAAGCACGTGTATTGTCCCGATTTATTCCATCTACAAAATAATTAAAGGCCATATTTTCGAGGATATTAGATTCAAACAACCCTTTTCGAACGTCTTCCATTTGTGCAAACTGCAGATGTTTTAGCGCAGATATAAAGCACTCGTTGGATTGTTCAAACGCCCTCTGCCGCATACGAACAATACCCAATATCATATAGGCATGAACCTTTTCCAAGCTGTTATCGCGAAAAACCTTCAAACTCTCGACCAAATACTTATCCGCAAGAGAAATTTTATTCATTACCGTGTAAATCTCTCCCATCCTGAACTTTACTCTTGCCAAATTATATTCACCTAAGCAATTGTTTCCTTCATTAATTTCAACAACTTTGCCGAGATATTCCATCGCCTCTTTCATTCTGTAAGATTTCGTCCTCAAAATTTCAGAGATCAACAACAGTACCCTGGATTTATCGCCGGCTATCTTCTCTCCCTTAACTTTTGAAATTTTGGATAACATAGCATCCAAATGAGGAATCAAAGTTAATTTCCTATCGGCATTGTGAAAAATCACCTTAGTTATCGCGTGCACTGATGACGCCAACTCCTCATCCGTAAGCAATTCCGTAATATAGTCGTACCCTATCTTGTGACTGCTTCTGTGAATAGAAATTTCCGCCCCTGAGTCAGTCACTAGCGACTTTTCCCTAAGTCTCCTTATGAAATTATCAGCATTAAGCGTTCCTGCAATATCTTTTAGTATGTATTTCGGAATATTCTGAGAATCTAATAGACTCAGAGCCAATAACAGTAACTTATACTCCGCTTTATTATTTAAAACTTCCTTAAGTGACGAACTTATAATTCCGTATCGGGTTTCGCTATATCCGGAATTCTCTCTTATCAAATCTCTCTGCTCTGAATTAAGCTCGTTGATACTTTTTGCGATTAACTGAGAATATTCCTCCAAAGTGATATTAGTGTTTTTTATATAGTAGGCTGCAGCGCTCACATCCAGGGGAAATTCAGGTATCGTTACCAAAAATTCTGAGACTCTTTTCTTATCCTCCAAATCAAGCTGGGCAAACTCCTTTCTGAAGACAATGTTTGAAAACAATTCCTTCTTCTCTTGTTCTTCCAATCTTCCGATATTTACCAAAGACTCAGCTTTTATAAAATTGTTGTTTCCCAAATTTTGGTTTCTGGTCGTAATTAAGACACAGCCTTGCCCCCAAATCTCCTCATTCGCAGGAAAATATTCTTTGATATTTTCAAAAAATCCAACGTTGTCCATCAACAAAACCCAACTATCTTTTTGTTTCAACAACATTGAGATAAGTCTGACCAACCTTTTCTTACGGTATTCTACATTTTGCAAATTTCTGATGAGATCAATCTCTTTTCTCTGATCGGGATCTACTGCCAAATGATCCGCCAATTCCATGAATGAGTTATATAAAGTCTCCCCTGTTTCCGCGTTAACTTCAAATTTAACATCTCCCTTTAGCAAAGATACAACTTTTCTAGCAACAGTAGTTTTTCCTGCTCCACCTGTTCCAAAGATTACAACAGTTTGTATTCCTTTCTGCCATTTCAGCTTTTGAATTACTTTATCTTCGATATACGGCCTATTCAGAAAATTATCAGTAAAATTTGAAATATTCGTTATTTCAAGAGGTTTGTGTTTTTGCGGATAAAGAAGAGCCGTTACTCCCAGCAAAATCAGCAAAATCAATATCAAAGCACGTAGAAATCTTTTGTCACTACCTAAAATCAAAATCTTTTTTACAATCAAATTCTCTTTGTTCTTTTCGAAAAAATCCAACAACTCCTTTTTGGAATTAGCTTTTGTTTTCTCTTTCAAATTTTTCACGTGATAATCTATCGCCTTCACTGAAATCGACAACTTCTCAGCTATCTCGCGATAAGTTGCTCCCTTTTTCAGTTCTTCAACTATGGCCATTTCCTGACTGGAAAACCTGATGCCATTTATATCTACCTCGTATTTTTTACTCATCTTCACATCTCTATACTAACCATGAGTTACGCTAGCATGAGTCGAATGATTTTGTAAATAAGAAAAATCGAGAACGACTATAAATTGGCAAATCAAGATTTAAATCTTGGAATAAAAAGATAAAACTTAAAAATCAAAAAGAAAATCAATAGGTGATTCCCAGATAATATCCACGCCTACAGTTTTTATTTGGGACCAATATTTTTTCGGAATTCTCATTAAGTCTTTTTCAGTTGTCACCAATTGAGCTCTGAGTCTGAAAGCCTCCTCCAACATTCCGCTAATCTCTTCATCTTTGTAAGGATAATGGTCTGGAAAAGCAATTGTCTTAGCTACCTCAAAATTTGAAAATATCTGAAAGAACTTTTGCGGATATCCCAAACCGCAGAAAACCATAAGTCTGCCTGAAATATTATCAAAGTTTTGTTTTATGTTACCACAGCAAACCGGAATATCTCCAAATGACGGAATATTGTCATCGCCTTCCCTTTTCAGTACAAGTAAAGCGTCTATATCGGATTTAATCTCGTTGAAGTCCAATCGGTTCGGCCCCAACGGAAACATTTCGCCGTTACCAAACAGTTGATCATTATTTACTACGATTATTTTTTTAGTCGGTTCGAGATATTTCTGGGTAAGGCCGTCATCCAAAATCAGATATTCGCAACTATCAATTACATTTTCCGCCATATCAGCAGTTTCCGCCCTGTCTTTTCCAACGAATACATCAAATTGCCTGGAAAGCATCAACGGTTCATCTCCCACATCTTCATAACTGTGGATATTGTTGTCTACTTTCAGAGCTTCGCTTGATTTCCGTCCGTATCCTCTGCTCAATATCGCGAATTTTTTGTTATTTTCTTTAAGTATCTTGCAAATAGAGCTTACAACAACCGTCTTTCCCGAACCTCCGATGGTTATCCCTCCGACAGCTATTACTTTCTTCCCGAAAAGTGAAACATTGCAAGGCAAATGATATCTGTAATTTGAAATAGCTCGATAAATTTCACTAATCGGCTTCAGACATAACTTCCGCAACAAACCCGGGTCTTTATACCAAAACTCAGGAGTTTTAAAAAAAATCATAAATTACCTCCTAAACTCCGAAGTCTTGAAAATATCACCCCTTACCTTCCTTTCGAGATTACCGCAAAATTGTACTTCCTCGGAAGCAAAACGAACGAAAAAACAAGTGCCAAAGCACAGCACGCAAGACTGTATATGAAGGTGTATTCACAACCAAAACCTTCAGCTTCCCAAATAAAAGACCCTATTCGTGAGGATATCCAGTATCCTATACCGAAAATCACTGAATAAATTCCGATGGCTGTTGCTCTCAAATGAAATACCACTTGTTCACAGATAATCGCGATGAACAATCCCTCTATTGCCGACATTTGTCCGCCCCACAAGAAAGCGCCAAGATAAACACAGCAAGCCTGCGAATTTACTACAAATCCGTTACCGAAAAATTTTGATAAATCGAGAGAAAAATCAATAACATTACAAATATATCCGGCCATCAAAAACAGAAGATTCGACACAATCATCATTGCCATGCAAAATCTGATAAACCTTCCTTTTCCGAACTTGTCAGCCAAAAAACCTATAGTAAAGGCCAACATAATCTGCCCTGCATTCACAATAAGTCCGACCGAACCGGCAACTCTGGTATCCACAAAATTATTCATATATATAGGAAACAAATGCTCTGTAAAATGCCCCAACTGAAAGATAAAAGCCAGCATAATCAGCTTCCAAAACGAAAAGTCCAAGAACCTCAAATACTTCCTTTTAAAAGGATTTTCCCTTTTCTCAATCTTTTCACCGTTTTTTGCATTTTTCCGATTAGAATCCTTCACAAACAAAAGGCAAATACCAGCCAATGCCACAGGAACAACCGCAAACATAAACACTTTACGAAAATCGTTGGAATAATATCCCATGAGTGCGATAGCCATGACACCACCTAGAAGTCCTCCGGCCGTTTTTATGGATTTGGTAAGTCCGTAGACCCTACCTCTTATGCTTCTCGGAGTGATGTCCGCAATTAGCGCATCTCTCGGCGATGCCTGTAACCCATTTCCCACTCTTTCAGAAAGTTGAACACCAAAAACTCCCGTGAACCCATACACGAAAGGAAGAAATGACCTTGCTACCAAAGTAAAGGCGCATCCTACGCACAAAATCAACTTTCTTTCTCTGAAAAAGTCACTTATCGGGCCCGAAAATACGCGAGTAATATAGGCGACACATTCTACCAAACCATCCATATTGGCTATCTGTGAAACTGTTAATCCTAAATCATTCTTCAAAAACAGACTCAATTGGCTGTAAACCATCGTGGTGGACATTCCCAGGAACAACCCGAAAAACGAAATCGCCCAAATACCTCCCGGAATACTGGAAATAATAGAAAAAAAGCCATCCTTTCGATGGCTCATTTCCCGTTCCGAACACCCCTCCTGCGGCTCCTCATCCCTTACAGCCTCTGAAGTTTTCACCATACTATTCACTTATACCCCCGAAACTTGATCACAGCTAATTTTCGACAAATCTATCATTTCCGATAAAAAAAATCCAGAAGCAACCCGATTTTATTTTCGCCTCCTGCTTGGGTAAGGTTTCCTTTTATATTTCACCGCAGCTAACTGGCTTTCCTTCGGCAAACAAGTCACTCTGACCTTCACGTGCCCCCTTTTTTTGAATCCTAAAATCTCTGCGGCCCTTTGCGAAACATCAATAATTCTCTTATCTGTATGAGCAAAAGGACCTCTGTCGTTAACTAACAACTTCACCTTTCTGCCGTTACTCAAATTTTCAACTATCACAACGGAAGGAAGCGGCAAAGTTCTGTGGGCTGCAGTTAATTTGTTTTTATCAAAGGTTCTCCCGGTCGAAGTCGGCTTTCCGTGAAAACCGGGACCGTACCAACTGGCATACCCGACCGCACTGTATTGATAATTCGTCTGCGGATAATACCTGACGCCCTTTATTTCATATGGTCTCTCTGACCCAGCATGCCAATACTTAGGTCTGTGTTCACTGGAACAGGCGGACAATAACAATAAACCAAACGCTGTAAATATACCGAATTTTCTGCTAAAATCCCTCATGCAAATTACCTTATGGAGTTATAATGAAAAACTATCTCAAAGATGTAAAGCCCCTAACTGTCGCCCATACTATCATAATTCAAAAAAAAATCAATACTAATAAAAAGTTAATTACAGAAAAATCCGAGCAAATTTTAATTTCGAAAGAAAGTACGCTAGCATCGATGAGTCGCAAGCAAAAGAGAAAATTCGAATATGAAAAAACCATAGACTTGCACGGATATACGAGGGAAGAAGCTTTTATGGCTCTCGTAAGATTTTTCAATTCCTGTCAGAGAGAAGGAATTAGAAAAGTATTGGTAATTACCGGAGGGAACAATATGAGAGAAACCACCTTAAGAAAACACTTTCAAATATGGGTTCGGGAAAAATTTGGAAATTACGTAACTTCTTGTTCTTCCGCCAATATTAGACACGGCGGTCAGGGGGCTTTTTATTTAACTCTCAAAAAAGACCGTTCTTGCTTCTAATTTTTTTTTAAATATATCACAAAAAAACGGAATATATGGTAATTTCGAAAATTTCGATTTTACAGTCGATACATTTTTGATATACTGTGGTATCTAAATTGGAAGTTTATGAATGGAGATTAACATATGAAACTAAAATTAGCCTGCGCCTCCGCAGTACTCACATTTTTGTGTTACGATCTAGCCTGGGGTGGTGCTTTGAAGAATTCGTTCACGAAGAATAAGACTGAAGTTGAAAGCCAAAACAAAGAAACTGAAAAAAGTGAGGAAACAGCTCAGACAAATGAAGCGTCCTCGAAACCAGCTGAGCAGGTTGCTGAGCAGGCTCAGACAAAAGAGGTTGCTAAGAAAAAGGAGATTAAAGGAAATCCTGTTATTTTCAGGATCGGAAATAAAGAGATTCGCCGTGATGAAATCTTGGCGGACATAAAGACGTTACCTGTTCAATTAGTACAGCAGACGCCTGCAGATAAACTGTTTGATATTATGAAACGTCAGAAATTGATGACTTACCTGGTAATCGAGCAAGCTAAAAAGGCAGGTATGGATCGCGAGAAGGAATATATTCAGCAGATCGACAAATTAAAAGAGAGAGTTCTGTTTGAAACTTACTTAATTAAGGAACTTGAGCCAAAAGCGTCTAATGAAACGACTTTGAAGAGTAAGTATCAGCAGTACTTGGTTGAGTTCAAGTCAGGAAAAGAGATAAAGATTTCTACTATTGCTTTGAACACGGAAAAAGAGGCCAAAGATGTTATAAATGCTTTAAGCAAGGGTGCTCCGTTTGATAAGCTACAGAAGGATAAAGGGCTCTCTGCTTTGTCTGAGAACAGTGATCGATACGTATCTGTATCCAGAATGCCTGAGGACCTCAAGAGTAAGTTCAAGGAAGTGGCGAAAAATGCGGTCACGAAAGAGCCTATAAAGATTGCTGATGCTTATCATGTGTTGAAGATCACGGACATGAGAGATTCTAAACCTGGAACTTTTGAAGAGATAAAGCCAATATTGTCTCAATTGATTTTGAGAGATGAAATGGAGAAGTTGATAAAGAAACTGGAAAATCAATACAAAGTCCAGAAGTTCAATGAGGATGGAACCCCTGAGGTTGCTCCTTCGACAACGACTTCAGCATAAAAGCTATAGTGTCTGATTAATGTATACTCCCCAAATTTAGTTTTGGGGAGTTTTTTTTAGAGTTCAGTTTATGTCTACGAGAATTTTATCCGGCCAATTGAAAGGTTCTGTTTTAGTCGTCCCGGATTCTGCCCGTCCTACTCTACTTCGATTCAGACAGTCATTATTTGATATGATGGTAAGTATGGTTCCAAATTCCAAAGTTTTTTTTAAGGATAAAGTAATTTTGGATTGCTTCGCAGGATCAGGTGCTTTGGGAATTGAATCATTGTCGAGAGGGGCTTCCTTTGCGTATTTCGTAGATATATCTCAGGAGGCAATCGATGCAATCTATAAGAATATACAAAAATTATCTCTGAAAGATCGCTGCAAAATAATAAAAATCGATATTTTGAAAATTAGAAAATTCCAAGAACGCACCGCCTGCGACATAGCATTCATTGATCCTCCATATGGAAAGGTTTCGATAAAAAAAACATTGCAACATCTGTTCAAAACAGGATGGATCAACGAAAACTCTTTGATCGTAACAGAAGAAGACTTATCAAAAACAGAAGATTTGTCCGATATCACTGAAATTATCATCGAAAGAAATTTAGGGAAATCTCTTTTCAAAATAATAAGGTTGAAAGTCGGTTTATCATAAACCTATGTAAATCACCAAGATTTATCAAATCGAATAATGAATTCCGCATACTTTCTGTATACAGATTGACAGTAAATATTAGCGTCCATTGAACGAAGCGTACTCTTGCAAAAGTACAGTCCAACACCTGTCCCTTCATTTTTCAAAGTAAAAAATGGTTTAAAAATATCGTCAATATCTTCCGGTTTTATACCTGAAGCAGTATCCTTCACAGAAATAAACGCCCGCTTTTTGATTTTGTCTACGGTTATATAAATTTGTCCTTTTCTCTCCGCCTTAATCTGGTATAGTGCATTTTGTATCAAATTAAAGATCACATGAATAAATAAATCACGACTGGCGAAAAAGTGAAAATCCTTCACTATCTTAACATGTACTAAACTGCGATCTTCCTGAAAAAATGGATATTCATCAATAGCTTTTCTTATACAATCTTCAGCACTTAACTCCTCATGATCCAAATACTTATTTCCGTTGAAAGCAAGTTTTGTCAATGTCGTATCTATTGTATTGAAAACACAATTAACTTCCCTAAGAGCCTTATCCCTTTTTGCAAGCTGCTTTAACCTTTTTTCTTCCGGTATATCATTTAGATCTAATCCGTGCAAAATCATAGAAATGGTCGACAACGGAGTCCTTATTTCATGAGCCATGGAAGCCGCCAACATTCTCATGGCTTTCAGACGTATGTTATATTTTTTGCTAAGATCTCGAGCAAATATGATCAGAATACCCAAAACAAATACCATCATGTAAAAATACGGATACACAAGGTAATTAGGCAGCTCAACATTTGAGATATGCCCGAGCAAATAAGATACCAATACCCCTAATATGACACCGACAGAATACACCGCTATGAAACTTGCGAAATCCAACAAAATGACCCCGAAAAGAACCGCGATATTTATGTTTACAATCCAATAAAGGGTCACTCCCTCAAACAGTAACATGAACGTCACCAAAAACGGCAGACAAAACATCACTGTAAAATGCCAAAATAAAGGTCGATATTTTTTTAGCGAATCATCCCAAGAATCTGAAACTGATAAAATAAAACTCAACACGATGGCAACTATTCTCACCGTGTAAACAGAAATGTCATTTGCATGCCACTCTGACCACATGTACATCGGAATAAGATAGTTAACGGCAGAGAAAACTCCGAAAGCAACATACCTCGCTCCGTATTCCTCTACCCTTTTCTCAGAAATAGTGGCCAACTTATCCAGCCAATGCTTGACCCATCTTATCATCATCACCGACAACAACTGCTCAAGCTCTGCTGACAGCTAAATCGGAGTCGTAAGGATGACTCAATGTCCTTAGATATTTCCCCAGCACAAACATAATGATAAATGTCACAAACGCTCCTACAATTTGACTAATAACGACATAATCCTCAGGGACAGAATACCTGAAAATAACAATGGAAACAAACCCCACCATTACACTGACCAAATAAGTCTTTATATCTGTTCTCAAACCAAATAAATACAAAAACATCGGAGCGACAACGGTAGGGGTCCAGAAATTCGAAAAATATAACCAGAAATCGATCATACTATAAAACATGGTCGCGATATAAATGGATATCAATCCGAATAACACCGTAACTGTTCTACTTAACAACAGTTCCGATTGATCATTTATTTTAGATGGCCACAACACAGCGAAAACATCTCTAACTGTAGCAATAGCGGAAACATTCAAAAATGAATCAGCAGTGGACATAATAACAGCTAACACTCCCGAAATCGCAATTCCCTTTACAACCGTCGGAAGAGAATAATTCAGAACATTTAAGAAAGCACTGTTAGGATCTATCCCCGGAAACATCATCACGGCACTCAGAGCAATAATCGTTATTACCGCGTAGAACGGAATATACAAAATTCCAGAAATCACCAAGGATTGCGTAGCTTGCTTTTCGTCTTTAGCCATCAAGATTCTTTGAAATAAAATTGGATTAAAATACGGAAATGCACAAACGATTACATAGGTCAAAAACAGAGGGAAAGATCCCTGATACGAAGCCAATTCAATGTGCTGCGTCGGTAAATTGAACAGTAAATACTCCCAACCTCCTACTTTTTCCAAAGCAACATTCGCCATCAACGGTATTCCTATAATCAAAATACCAAATTGCAAAACATCAGTGAAAACGACCGACCTTATTCCTCCGAAAGAAGAATAAGCTATAACAACGAGGCTTCCAATAATCGTTCCATAGAAATGAGGTATCTCGAAAAACAGATTGCATATATATCCAATAGCACTAACCTGAACAGCCACATAACCAATGGAAAATAAAACGTTCGCAACACCACTCATCACTTGCCCCGGTTTACCGTACAGATCTCCCATTATCTCACCGATCGAAATCTTTTCGGAAAAATTCCGAAGAACCTTCGGCGCAACAACATACGCATGAAAAAAAAGACTAATGGTTTGTGCCAACTGGATAATGAAGAAGGCTAACCCGACGCTGTAAATTCTTTCGCTGACACCGATTAGGTCATCTCCTCCCATCCATGTCGCAAAAATCGTGGATACCAAAACAGATGTAGGAAAGATTTTGGCTGAAACCGAAAAATCTTTCATATTTTTTACATTACGCCCTGCGAAAATTCCCACGGCGAGAGTTACAACTAAATACAAAACTACAATAACTAAATCTATCATGAAAAAACTCTTCCCACTCACTAAAAAAAGGTTACAAAATTACAAATAAAAACTCAACTTAAAAAAAACAGAGACCACCTCCTCTCAAATCCCAAGCAGTTAAAACAAATGTAATCTAAAAATATTCAACTACAGTACTCTACAGATCGTATCACAAGTAACTGTTTAAATTTTACTAATGACCAAACCAGGATCGTAAGGATGATTTAAAGTCTTCAAGTACTTTCCCAATACAAGCATAGTAACAAATGTTACAACCGCTCCTACAATCTGACTTATGACAACATAATCCTCGGGAACAGAATATCTGAAAACGATGATAGAAACAAATCCCACCGCAACACTAACCAAGTAGGTTTCTATATCCGTCTTTAAGTTAAGTAAATACAAAAACATCGGAGCTACAACAATCGGAGTCCAGAAATTTGAGAAATACAACCCGAAATCAATCATACTGGAAAATATAGTCGCAACATAAACAGAAGCAATTCCCAGCAACACGGTCACCACCCTACTCAGCATTAACTCGGACTTATCATCCACCTTGGATGGCCACAGCACCGCAAAAATATCTCTCGTTACGGCAATCGCGGAGACATTTAAAAATGAGTCAGCCGTAGACATGATAACAGCAAGCACCCCGGAAACCGCAACTCCTTTCACAACAGTCGGAAGAGAGTAATTCAGAACATTAAGAAAAGCACTGTTCGGATCTATACCGGGAAACATCAAAACAGCACAAAGGGCTATAACCGTTATTACCGCGTAGAATGGAATATATAAAATCCCGGAAATCATCAAAGACTGAGTAGACTGTTTTTCATCCTTTGCCATCAAAATCCTCTGAATCAACATAGGGTTAAAACAAGGAAACGCACAATAGACAAAATATATCGCAAACAACGAAAACGAACCTTGATAAGTAACCAAGTCTACGTGATGTTCCGGCAGATTAAAGAGAAGATATTCCCAACCGCCGACCTTTTCTAAAGCAACATTCGCCATCAAAGGTATGCCTATAATCAGGATACCGAACTGCAACACGTCGGTAAAGACCACAGACCTTATTCCTCCGAAGGATGAGTAAGTTATCACGATAAAACTACCGATAATTATCCCGAAAAAATCAGACACTCCAAAGAACAGGTGACAGATACAGCCAATCGCTTTAACCTGGACGGCGATGTATGCAATTGAAAACAACACATTCGCAATCCCGCACATAACTTGTCCTGGTTTTCCATACAACTCCCTCATTATTTCGCCAATTGAAATTTTATTCGCAAATCCCCTAAGTACTTTCGGAGCGATCATGTACGCATGGAGAAAAATACTTAAACACTGCCCTAAAGAAATGACAAAAAAAGCCAACCCGACACTGTATATTCTTTCGCTAACACCAATGAGATCATCTCCCCCCATCCACGTAGAAAAAATCGTAGAAACTAAAACCGTCGTAGGAAAGATTTTCGCCGAAACCGAAAAATCTTTCATATTCTTTACATTACGCCCCGCCAAAATTCCTATCGCAAGAGTCAGAACTAAATACAAAACTACAATAACTAAATCTATCATGAAAAAAACTCTTCTCTCTCACTAAAAAAGGTTACAAAACTACAAACAAAAACTCAATTTAAAAAACCAGAAAACACCTCCCATCAAATCCCCAGTAATCAAAATATTCAGCTACAACATGCTGCAGATCATACTACAAGTAACGATTAAATCTTACTAATAACCAAATCAGGATCACAAGTATAACTTAAAGTCTTCAAGTACTTTCCCAATACGAGCATGGTAATAAACGTTACTATCGCCCCGAATACCTGACTGATAATAACGTAATCCTCTGGAACGAGATACCTAAAAGCAACTATGGAAACAACTCCCACAATAACACTAATTAAATAAGTTTTTACATCTGTCTTTAAATTAAACATATACAGAAACATAGGGGCAACAACCGTAGGTGCCCAAAAATTTGAAAAATATAATCCGAAATCGATCATACTGCGAAACATCGTCACTATATAAATGGAAATAACACCTAACAATATCGTTACTACTCTACCCAACAACAATTCCAACCTATCATTTATTTTTGACGGCCATAATACAAAAAAAACATCCCTCGTTGCTGCAATCGCGGAGACATTTAAAAACGAATCTGCTGTGGACATGATCACGGCAAGTAAGCTAACAACAGCAATCCCTTTCACTATCATCGGAAGAGAACAATTCAACACATTTAAGAATGCACTATTCGGATCAATACCAGGAAACATTAAAACAGCACAAAGTCCAATAATTGTTATTACGGAATAAAACGGAACATACAAGATCCCTGAAATCACCAAGGACTGAGTAGCCTGTTTCTCATCCTTTGCCATCAAAATTCTCTGTATCAGCGCCGGATTAAAAGCTGGAAAGGCACAAAATATAAAATAAGCAATAAATAACCCAAATGATCCATGATACGATGTTAATTCAACATGTTGCTCGGGTAAATTGGAAAGCAGGTACTCCCAACCACCCACTTTTTCCAAAGCGACATTCGCCATCAACGGTATTCCAATTATTAAAATACCGAACTGCAAGACGTCGGTAAAAACCACCGACCTTATTCCCCCAAACGACGAATATGCTATTACGATCAAACTACCAACAATTATTCCATAAAACTGAGGCATTTCAAAAAATAAATTACAAACATACCCAATCGATTTGATTTGTACCGCAATATATGAAAGTGAAAACACCATATTTGAAATCCCTGTTATCACTTGCCCAGATTTTCCGTACAACCCCCCCATTATTTCACCTATTGAGATTTTCTCTGAAAATCCCCTAAGAATCCTCGGAGCGACAACATATGCGTGGAAAAAAAGACTTAGAGACTGACCTATTGCAATAACAAGAAAAACCAATCCGACACTATATACTTTCTCACTTACTCCTATAGTGTCACCTCCTCCCATCCATGTCGCAAAAATCGTGGATACCAAAACAGACGTAGGAAAGATTTTGGCTGAAACCGAAAAATCTTTCATATTTTTTACATTACGTCCCGCGAAAATTCCCACGGCGAGAGTAATAACCAGATACAAAACTACAATAACTGAATCTATCATAGAAAAACTCTTCCCACTCACTAAAGAGAGGTTACAAAATTATAAATAAAAACTCAATATAAAAAAGTTAACGCTAGGTTTCTTTCAAAACCTAGCGAGATAGTGAGATATACAAAGAAAGAATGAAAACCCACAATTGCGTGGATTCCCACTTATATAGTGCCGGGAGCACCCGACATAGCGTTAAGTTCATGAGGAGAATTCAACGCCTTTTCGCTCGATTGCGAATCTATATCTTTTATAGTGTATCCTCTGCCCCAGATGGTCTCAATATAACACTCTCCACCGAGAGCATCCATGAGCTTCTTCCGCAGTTTGCAGACGAATACATCTATTATCTTTAACTCAGGTTCGTCCATGCCACCATACAAGTGGTTCAAGAACATGTCTTTGGTCAACGTGGCCCCCTTCCTCAGGCAGAGTAACTCCAGAATTGAGTACTCCTTACCTGTAAGGTGCAAAACGTTGCCATCGACTTCCACGCGACGACTCTGAAGGTTAACTGTCATTCTGCCGATCTTTATAACCGACTCGGCATGGCCCTTAGACCTTCTTATAACTGCTTGAATTCTGGACACCAACTCTTTCCCATCGAAAGGCTTGGTGATGTAATCATCTGCCCCGATATCCAAGCACTTAACTTTATCCTTACACTCAGACAACCCCGAAACCACGATAACCGGCGTCCCTATGTTCGCACTACGCAGCCTCTTGATTACCTCTACCCCATCAATGTCGGGCAGCATCAAATCCAAAATGATACCGTCATAGTCATAAATCTTTCCGACCTCTAAACCATACTGTCCAAAGCTCGTAGAGTCAACCACCACGCCTTCTTTTTTTAGCAGAGATTCAATCCCCTTAGCAGTTAAGGTATCATCTTCTATCAATAATACTCGCACAACTTACCTCCAAATACCAACTAAATCAAGACCTATATTCACAAATATTGTCTCTAATTGGTACGCTATCTAAAATTTACTAAAAATTTATTAAGATTTTAAGTAGTTTTTTGTGATTTTTCTATTTTTTTTATATTTTTTCTATCACTTTCCTCATTTTTGAGACTATTTGTACTTATAATATTTTTAAATTTTTCTTCAGAAATATTAAAAATATTCATAATTTTTGAGTCTTCGATCCCATTTTCATGAAGAATTCTAATAAATTCGTGCTTGCAATCCTCCATCATGTGACGCATGCTGATACTGACTCTATTAAAAACTATATTCATTACCTTCATATAAGTCTTGTATCGCGAGGAATCATTCGATCCTAACGCTTTCTCTCCCGTCGCCAGAAATTCTCTAACAAATTCGTATTTCACCATATCTCGCCAATGAATACCACAACCGAGCCTTTTTACAACCCTATGTGTATGCTCTTGAACCTCATGTTCGTTAAAATGAAAATGTCTCATTTTTCTAAATATTTCTATCGCTTTTTCATTTTCTATGCCGAGAGTGGAACAAAGTTCCCACAGATATTTACGAAACGCATAATGAAAAATATTCGGTAATCTGTTATGGATTTCCTGAAAATAATCGATGATATCTTCTAGATTTTCCAAGACATTTTTATCCGTCACGATACTCGCAATTTTTTCATAAATTTTTTCCTCTATGATTTCCGCACAAGAACATACGTCCATGATTGACTCTTTACAAAGCTTATATACTAACTCCTCGTCATTAGCACAATTAGTTACTTCTCGGATCCGCATATCATGCATCCATTCACCGATTTTTCCTAATATTTCTATCTGTTTTTTCATTTGATCTTTCGTAATATCTTTCTTTGGAAATCCAAAATTAACCAATATTTCTTCTGTCGGAATATTAATCTGTTTGTTATCAAGCTTCAGATCTCCTTCGTGTACGAGAATTATTTTCTTTATTGAATTCGATTTTCTCTCATTGTCCGTTATGTCTGATTTCGCAAAATCTGTTATCGCTTCCGCTATATCTGAAGAAATTTTTTTCGAATTAGTTATCAATAATTTTACCGAAGAATTTTCGTTCAGATTCAATCCAACATCTTTAAGCATAGAAGAAATCTCTGATCTTATAACTTCTTCATCAGGAAATTTTATCCTATTCTCATCGATTTGATACACAAAAACTATATTTACTCCGCGACTTCTGAGTTTTTCGAAATCCTGCTTATGCTCCATGTTAATAATTCTTTTGGGAGCAAAAAATAACGCCTGATCTATTTCTTCGTTTATTTTACGATCTAAATCTAAACGTTTTTTATAAAAATCAGACCAAAGACTTTTGTTTTCCTTAGAAAAAGCCGCATCCAAATATGTAAATACAATATTTTCGCAATTTAATATCACTAAAGTTTCTTTGTCTACTTTTCCCAGTTTCGCAAACATCTCATTCATTCCCAAAACTGTTGATTTATCGTCCTTTTTTAATTTTGGAAAGGCTTCATTCATTTCGGATTCAGAAATAATTACATCTAATTTTGAAGATATTACTCCGTCTTTGTTGTTTGACTTCGGAAAAACTTTATCTGATCCTAAGGCTATCGCCCTATTCTTACCCTCAAACGCAACAAGTTCGTTTAATTTTAAAGATATCTTATCAAAATATCTTCCAAACGCTACCCCTAAAATAAACAATAGAAATACTTTAACGAAATTACGCATAAACTTTCTCCCATACAAGGGGTAATTATATATTCTTTTATGCAAATTTTATATAAATTTGTTTAATTTTTACAAAGATCCCCCAAGGAGAAAAACAGAAATTCTTCTACCTTCTCGAGAAAATCTAATCCGACACAGGCAACCTAATTCCCGAATAAGGAATCATTTCCTCTTTATGAAGCATGTATGTCTTCAAAAAATCAACAATTTCCCAATGATGGCTTGAAGCAGCGAGCTGTACTGCTGTCGATCCGTTATTAGCACGAACATTCACGTCAGCCCCCTCATTTATCAGATACTTCACAATGCTGAAACGCCCGTGACGAGCTGCTTCCATCAAGGGAGTTAAACCGTTATCTCCGTAAACATTGATATTCACCCCCTTTTGCACCAACAATTTTATGAATCCCAAATACCCCAGCTGACATGCCTCAATCATTTGTTTATTTTCTTCCCTTGAACTTTGTCTCTCCGAAACCTGACCATTCGGTACAACAATCTCCGTTTTTGTTTGCTTATTGTTGTTATGTTGAAATAAATTATTCGGCACAGCAACGGAAACCTGCATACATAAGAGTGACAACATGGGCCACAAATTTAAAAACTTCAAGTTCATTTCTATCTCCCTAATGGTTTTATTTACGAAAAACACTAAAACTATCCGCAGAGTCTCTATATAAAGCATGTAACTAAAATTATCAACAAAAATTTTGTATATTTTAGTAATATGTTGCAAAAATGATAAATATTTGAACGAGAAAAATAACGAAAATGACATGCTGCTTTATTTGCAGCCTCGGTCATTCTTTCCGAACAACTGCATTGCAACAATCAAACTCTATTTTAAGTAGTATTATATATACTTATAGTTGTAACCAGCCTCCATTTTATGATAGATATAGAGAATAGATAGTGAGTTTATTCCGATTTAGTGAAAATCTCTGTCTGTGAAATGGATTGCACTGTGACCTGAATTAATATAAATAACCCCTAACAATCCATCGCAGAGAAAAAGGATTTGAAAACCAGAATTCTGTAAGGAATCTATTTTAACCGATAACGAAAGGTAAAGGGCAAGAAATCTAAAAAACTCATTTCTTTTATGATAATATTCAAACGATGGGAGCGAAATAAATGACGAGCGCCAAACCTGATAAAATCCTTGTTCGAGGAGCAAGGGTTCATAATCTTAAGAATATCGATGTCGATATTCCGTTGAACAAAATTGTCGGAATAGCCGGAGTTTCGGGCTCGGGAAAATCTTCTCTGTCCCTTGGCGTTTTGTATGCCGAAGGCTCGAGGAGGTATTTGGAATCTCTTTCGACCTATACGAGAAGAAGAATGACTCAGGCAGCAAAGGCAAATGTTGATGAGATTCTGTACGTTCCGGCATCTTTAGCTCTGCATCAAAGGCCTGCTGTTCCGGGAATTCGCTCTACCTTCGGCACAGGAACAGAGCTTTTGAACAGTATAAGATTGATGTTTTCGAGGCTCGCCAATCACAGATGTCCGAATGGTCACTATTTAGAGCCATCGTTGAATGTAGCAGCGGAAAAGGAGTTGATCTGCCCCAAGTGTAAAGCTCAGGTCTTTGCTCCGGGAGCGGAAGAATTGGCTTTCAACTCTCAGGGAGCATGTCCGAAATGTAACGGAGTCGGTACAATTCGAACCGTTGATGAATCAACTCTCGTGCCTGACGAAAATCTGACAATTGATGAGGGAGCTGTTGCCCCCTGGAATTCGCTGATGTGGTCTTTGATGACCGATATCTGCCGCGAAATGGGGGTCCGCACGAATGTCCCGTTTAAGGATCTAACCGACACGGAAAAAGAAATTGTTTATCACGGACCTGCCGAAAAAAAGCACATTTTTTATCATTCTAAAACCACCAATCAGGCCGGCGAATTAGATTTTACATATTTCAACGCGGTTTACACCGTCGAAAATGCTCTCGCAAAAGTCAAAGATGAAAAAGGCATGAAGCGAGTCGAAAAATTCCTGAAGGAAAACCTTTGCCCTGAGTGTGGAGGTACAAGATTGTCGGAAAAAGCGAGAGCTCCGAAATTGCGCGGAATATCTTTGGCGGAAGTCTGCAAAATGACTTTATCTGAATTAATTGACTGGGTGAAAGGCGTTCCTGATTCTCTGCCTTCCGAAATGAGGTCAATGGCAGAAGCGATCTGCGAGTCCTTCTTTGTAACAGCAAAAAGATTGATGGATTTGGGTTTGGGATATCTGACCCTCGACAGAACGGCCTCGACTTTGTCAACAGGAGAAAGACAAAGAATGCAGTTGGCCCGCTCCGTCAGGAACAGAACTACGGGAGTGTTATACGTTCTCGATGAGCCATCGATCGGTTTACATCCTGCGAATATCAAGGGATTGAATGCCGTCATGCACGACCTCGTGGCGGACGGAAATTCCGTCATTTTAGTGGATCACGATACGCAAATTTTATCGGAATCCGATTGGATAATCGAACTCGGTCCCGAATCGGGAGCAAACGGCGGACAAGTCATAAATGAAGGAACCATATCCGAAACGATAAACAATCCGCAATCGAAAATCGGGCCATTTTTATCCGACAAAACAGACAGAATCATAAGACAGCGTGTTCAAAAATCCGAAATGTTCGACGAAGGAGAAATTAAACTAAGCATTTCTAAAATTCATACGGTGAAGCCTTTGGAAGTGAGAATTCCTAAAGGCAAGCTGACCGTCGTGACGGGTGTTTCTGGTTCGGGGAAAACAACTCTCATCTTGGAAAGTCTCATCCCGGCCTTGGAAAACAAATTTTCGGGGAAGAAATTACCCGAACACGTGAAAGATATCCAAGCCGACGGCATCAAGCAAATTAAACTGATCGACGCAACACCAATCGGAATCAACGTGCGCTCTACAGTCGCAACCTACGCGAATATCCATGATGAGTTGAGAAAAGTTTTCGCAAAAACAGAAGACGCCAGAGAATTAGGCTATAAGTCGGGAGAATTTTCATATAACACAGGCTCGTTGAGATGTTCAACTTGCGACGGAACGGGAAGCATTGTACTCGATGTTCAGTTCCTGCCGGATGTCGACATTCCCTGCCCTGATTGCCGAGGCTCGAGATATTCCAAGACTGCCGAAAAAATTAAATATGTAACAAAATCCAACGAATATACTCTGCCCCAAATCATGGAGATGGATATAAACCATACTCTTGTCGCATGCCGCGAAATCAATTCCGTAAGGCAGAGACTTCAAACCTTGAGCGATTTGGGCTTGGGTTATCTGACTTTGGGAGAAGCCACTCCGAGTTTATCGGGAGGCGAGGCACAAAGATTAAAATTGGCGTCCGAAATGGGCAGAAAACAAGAGGATACGATTTTCGTTTTCGACGAACCGACCATAGGACTGCACCCGCTGGATGTCAAAACATTAATCGGAGTATTCCAAAAACTCATCGCAAACAAAGCGACGGTCATCGTCATAGAGCATGACCTCGATCTCATCAAAAATGCAGATTACATTATCGATATGGGACCGGACGGCGGAGATAAAGGCGGCGAAATCGTTTTCGAAGGCACTCCCGAACAAATCTGCAACTGTGAGAACAGCAAAACAGGAGAGTTTCTAAAGAAGATTTGAAGATTTCTTGAAAACAAAAATTACGATCACGCTGTTTCCAAGCGTTTCCGCATATCACACGTGACATCATCAGGGAGTTAGTATATATGTGGCATTAACCAAATGAAATCCTTTAACATAAACTTTATTTGGTTAAGAAAACTCAACTGTGTTAAAATGCACAGCAAAAGGGAGAGTTAAAATTGTTTAATTCATTTTCTGAGAGAATTTCTGGAATTTTCGATAAATTGAGGCGCAGCGGCGTACTGAAGGAAGCAGATGTCGATACGGCTTTGCGAGAAATTCGGATAGCCTTGCTGGAGGCCGATGTTTCGTTGGATATCGCCAGGAAGTTCATCTCCGAGGTTAAAGAAAGAGCTGTCGGACAGAATGTTTTGAAATCGGTTTCTCCTGGGCAAATGGTTATCAAGATAGTTTACGACTATATCGTTGAACTGCTGGGAAAGTCTGAGCCGATCAATCTAAATAAATCCCCTTATAAGATCATGCTGGTTGGATTACAGGGAGCCGGGAAAACCACTACTGCGGCGAAACTCGCGAACTTTTTCTCTAAGAAAAATAAGAAAGTTCTGTTGGCTTCGACTGATATATACCGTCCTGCCGCGATTGAACAGTTGAAAATTCTGTCTGAAAAAGTTAAAAACTCTCTTTTTTTGCAAGACGAAAATGACAAGAAACTTTCAGCCGCGGAGATTGCGAAGAATGCTCTAAAAAATTTGAAAGAGACTAATTCGGATGTTCTGATAATCGACACTGCCGGGCGTTTACAGATCGATGAAGTCAAAATGGATGAGTTGGCAGAACTTGAAAAGATAATTCAACCGAACGAAATCATTTTGGTTTCGAACATCATGACCGGACAAGAATCGTTCAACGTTGCGAAACGTTTTTCGGAAGTTTTAAAAATCAGCGGAATTATTCTCACTCAGGTTGATGGTGATGCCCGGGGCGGTGTTGCTCTTTCGATGAAATCCGTCACGAATTGCCCGATCAGATTTTTGTGTGTCGGAGAAAAATTAGAAGACATCGAACAATTCAATGCCGAACGAATTGCCAGCCGCATGTTGGATATGGGCGACATCGTTTCGCTCGTCGAAAAGGCACAGGAAAATTTCTCTCAGGAAGAAGCATTTGCTGATATAAGAAAGATGCAAAGCGGAATTTTCACTTTCGATGATCTTGCATCCCAAATGGAAAAAATGTCCAAGATGGGCGGCCTAAAAATGATTGTGAAAATGCTGCCGCAAAGCAAACAAATTCAAGATGCGATGGCTGCTCAAGGTTTATCGGATAAAACCATTGCTAGAAGTTTGGCGATTATAAAATCCATGACCAAAAAAGAAAAAATAAATCATAAGTTGCTGAACGGATCCCGCAAAAAGAGAATTGCAAACGGATCGGGAACGACGATCCAGGAGGTTAACAAGCTGATCAAACAGTACGAAAACGCGCTGGCTTTATTTAAACGAATAAAAAAAGGCGGCGGTTTCTCAAAGCTATTCGGAATGATGAGATGATAAATGAAACAGCCGGTGAAATTTTTTGATGATATAGAAAAGCTGCGTGGGTTTGCGTGCATTCTCGTTTTGTTTCAGCATTTAATTTGGATTTGTCCCTACTATTTTGTGATTAGTATAGTACCGGACTGGCTTTCGATCGGAAGTGGTGCCGTGCATATCTTCTTCGCAATTTCGGGATTCGTTATCACCTATTCTCTATCGAGTAAATTAGAAAATTTAAACGGAAATTTTTTGGAAAATCTGAAAAATTCGCGAGATTGGATTTCAAAATTTTATTCAAAAAGATTTTTCAGAATCTTTCCGCTGGTTTTAGTCGTAACGATTATCTGCGGATTCTATCTGCAAATGATCGATGCGAAACCAGATTGGCAATCGGCGTTGATGAGAAGTCCTTTGGAAATTTTATTCGGAACTTTTAACAATTCCGTAGAAAATTTCGTGTCCCAAAATGTTATCTATATTTCGGGGATGGGACCATTTTGGACTTTGGCAGTCGAAGCTCAATTTTACGTGTTATGGCCATTGGTTTTGATTTTTTGCAAAAATGATAATCAGCGCGCAACTGTTTCATTGTTACTGGGATTGATATTTGCTTTGTTCGTGACTCCGTTGAGCAATTTGTACCTGGGCGACCATTACTACTGGACCTTAAACAATGTCGCAGAGTTATTTTTGGGATCGTTTTTGGCTTATCTATATAAAAGTGGATTCAAAATCAATTTATCCAAAGTAGAGGCGAATTTTTTCTCATTATTTTTTGTATTTGCAATTTGGTTTTATCCGTCCGCGCTTAAAAATGTCGAAAAAGTATTTTTCGGAAACATAGTGGAAACAATTTCTTCTGTTTTTCTTGTGATGCTGTGCGTATTTTGCGAGGGAAGCTTCAGCTTTTTAGGATTTAACAAGATATTCACTTACTTGGGGAAAAAATCATTTTCGTTTTATTCAATACAGTTAACCCTTGCAAATGTTGTGATATGGTTTACTAACTCAATATATTTTCCGAAAGACAGCCTGTCCAAGAATGAATTTTTCTTTTATCAGTTTTTAATTTTTTTGGGACTCTTGCTGGCAAGCACTGAGTTGTTGTATAGATTTATAGAGAGACCGAGCAGACAATTGGGACGTTAATTCGGTTTTTAATTTGGGAGGAAGAAATGAAAAAAAATATAACGATTTTAGTTAGTTTGGGTTTTTTGTTGTTCGGATGTGCAGGCTCGGATCAAGACAGCGAGTCGGTTCATTTTATAAGAGTTGCTCAAAAAGCTCGAAACAGTAGCAATCCGGAAGCGGCTCTAAATTTCTATAAGAAAGCGAAGGAACTTGATCCGGAGAACGGGCAGATTTACTTCGGTATGAGTGAAACTTATACGGATATGAAATTGCTGGATGCTGCGACCGAATACCTAAAAAAGGCGGAAGACCGTGGTGCTTCCGAGAGTAAGGTTAGCTATCTTCGCGGAAAAATCCATTTGTTATCGGGCAGAATAGATCTCGCGGAAAAAGAGTTTTTAAAATTTGAAAATGCTGACTCCTTAAATGCGTTGGGGGCAATTTACGACAACAAAAACCAACATGAAAAAGCTCAGAAATTCTATAAGAGAGTTATAGCAAAAGAGCCTAGTTATATAGACGCGTATAACAACTTGGGATTGTCATTGCTTTTGCAGAACAAATTTAAGGATGCTATTTTTTATCTCGAAAATGCTTGTTCATTTCCAGATGCAAACATAAATTATCGGAGCAATCTAGCATTAGCGTACGGTTTGAGCGGCAATATGAAAAAAGCCCGAGAAACTTACGCGAAAGATTATGATGACGAAGCGCTCGAGGAACGAATGGCGAACCTCGAAGACATACTTGCGGATCGACAACACCGTTAATTTGTTTCTCAGCAGTGTCCTTTTATAAAGCCTGTTAAGTATAATGACCCTGTGACGACGATAAGGTCGCTGCCGGATGCTTTTGTGACGGCTTTCTCCAATGCTTCAATCGGATACTTTGATGAAAATTCTGCCGTGGATTTTACAAATTTCGAATAATTTTCGACTTCCAAAGTTTTTACGGGAGTTTCCGTCAGATATACGTGAAAATTTTGGATTGAACTCAATATCTTAATCATTTTATCAGAATCTTTGTCGGAACAAATTCCTACCACAAAATGAATATTTTCAAATTCAAAATTTTGCAGGATTTCTATCAAACTTTGAATTCCTTGCGGATTGTGATCTCCCGATAAAAAAACATCTCGATTTTTGTATTGAATTTTTTCCATACGACACGGCCAATTTACGTTTTTCAATACGCCAAGATATTTTTCGTAATCCGGGACCAAATATTTGAAAATTTCTATCGCCAAACTTGTATTCTCTACCGCCCGCTCACCAAGCAAGCTCAATTCATAACTTTGATTGTTTATGTTCACAAAATATTTCGGATATTTATTTTTGCAAACGAAATAATCCAATTTCGGAGCTTTAAAAAATCGCACATTTTTTTCAACCAAACATTTTGAATAAATATCTGAAATTTCTTCGGGAAATTCGGTATGAAACACAATATTATTTTTTCTGATAATTCCGAACTTATTTTCTGCAATCGATCTCAGATCTTTTCCGAGAATATCTTCGTGCTCTATCCCGAGACGAGTTATGACACTCATGTCATGATCTATAGCATTGGTGGCATCCAAAGTTCCGCCCAATCCTATTTCAAAAATCGCGAAATCAATTTGTTTTTCAAAATAAAAATAATAAGCGGCAATTAAAGTTAGATATTCGAAAAAGCTAAGATGAAAATCCGATAATTTAGCGTAGATAATTTTAAAAATCCGGGAAAAATCTATGTCTGAAATGTCGATTCCATTGTATTTTATCCGTTCATTGACTTTTATAATATGAGGAGACGAAAAAAATCCGATGTTTTTTCCCGCAGCAATCAAAAGCGTCTGTAATGTCGCACAAGTGGACCCCTTTCCATTCGTTCCCGTTACCAAAATCACCTTTTGCGGCGGAAATTTAATACCTAAAATTTCCAAACACTTCCTTAATTCGTCTGGCACATGGTATTTATTTTGCTTTTCCAAAAAACCCAAAATTTCTTGCATGGATATCTCCGTTTTGCGGTGCTATTCTATAGTGGTTTCGTTATGGAGAAAATGGCTATGAAAAAATTATTCGGAACAGACGGTTTACGGGGAACTGCAAATGTTTATCCTCTGACTATTGATATATGTCGGAAACTAGCGCAGGCGATTTATAAAAAATTTCTAAGTCATGATTTAAAAAGAAAAACAATTTTTATTGGAAAAGATACTCGTATTTCCGGAGATATTTTCGAACATTCATTGGCCGCGGAATTTTGCGCAATGGGAGCGGATGTAAAATTGCTAGGTATCATCCCTACCCCAGCAGTTTCGATATTAACGAAAAAATTCGGAGCAGACTTGGGAATCATGATTTCAGCATCCCATAATCCGTATAACGACAATGGAATAAAATTATTCAATTCTCTGGGATTAAAATTAAGCGATGAAGATGAACTCGAATTGGAGAACCTGATTTTTAACGACAAGGGAGATTATTCCGTATTGAACGACAAAGTCGGACGCGCAACCTGCGACCACATGGCACCCAAAGTCTATCAAGACATAATCGAAAGGCATTTTTCTTTCGATAAGGAAGTTACGGGCAAATTGAACATAGTAGTCGATTCTTCAAACGGAGCATTATCGAAAATCGCCCCATGGATTTTCCAAAATTTGGGATTCAATATCGTTAGTTTATTTGATAATCCGAACGGCGTTAACATAAATGAAAACTGCGGAGTAACTCATCCTGAAGTTCTATCTCGCGCGGTCAAAAATAACAATGCGGACTTCGGAGTCGCCTTCGACGGTGACGGAGATCGTGTTTTGATTTGCGATGAAACCGGACAACTATTAAACGGAGAAGATATTCTCGCGATCCTATCTCTTGAAGGAAATCATCTGGAAATTGTTTCAACAATCATGGCGAATTTCGGTTTCGAAAAATATTTAGAACGGCGCGGAATCAAATTGACGAAAACCAATGTCGGAGATCGTTATATTTCGGAATATCTGAGATATAATTCCGCAGATTTGGGAGGAGAACCTTCGGGACACATCATCATAAAGTCGCACGCTCCGACAGGAGATGGGCTCTTTTCCGGATTAAAAGCCATCGAAATGATGTTGCGCAGCGGGAAAAAATTCAGCGAATTGCGATTATTTGATCCATGTCCATCAGTAAATAAAAACGTAAGAGTCACGGATAAATCTGTCATCGAAAACGAAAAAATAAAAAAAATTATCGAGAATTGCAGATCCGAGTTGTCGGGAAAAGGCAAGTTGATCGTACGTCCATCCGGAACGGAACCGTTAATTCGAATAACCGCGGAAGGAGAAAATTCGGATGAACTTCAAGATATCGTGGAAAAAATTTCTGCAGCTATTAGGGATGCCTAAAACATGATTTCGGTAACTTTTTTGATAACAGGAGCATGTTTTTGCGTTGCCGTAATTATTTTTCAGCTGATCGTAATTCATAATCTCAACAAGAAAAATTCCTTCCTGCTTCTGGAAAAGGTTCGGCTCGAGGAAAGGTGCAACGGTCTTGAACTTTCCGAAAAAAAATATGAGAATTTGTCCGAAAGTTATTCTGAATTAGAAAAGAAAAACGTCCTGTTACAATCTAATTTGGAGCAGGAGAAAAAAAATCTGGCGGAAAAAATCACCTTACTGCAAAATGCCGAAACAAAGTTGAGCGATACTTTCAAAGCCCTAAGCTCCGACGCTCTTTCGAAAAACAATCAGTCATTTTTGGATCTGGCCCAGGTCGCATTTTCTAAATTACAGGAAAAAGCAAAATCAGATCTCGAGCTCAATAAAAAATCCGTTAGTGATTTGGTTAATCCGATTAAATCTGCACTAGACGGAGTGGAACAGAAACTCGGCGATCTCGAAAAATCTCGCGTTGGAGCCTATGAAGCGCTGAAGCAGCAGGTCGGCGATCTGATTATTTCCCAAAATTCTTTAAAAAATGAAACCAGTCGCTTGGTGTCGGCTCTAAAAACTCCGAACACTCGCGGACGCTGGGGGGAAATTCAACTGCGTCGAGTTGTCGAGCTTTCCGGAATGGTCGAGCATTGCGATTTTCGTGAGCAAATTTCAATGAACAACTCCGATGCAAAAATCCGTCCCGATATGGTGATATATTACCCGGGAAACAAACAGGTCGTTGTTGACTCGAAAGTCCCGTTAACGGCCTATTTAAAATCTATGGAAACTCAGAACGAAGTCGAAAGAAAAATTCTACTGAAGGACCACGCGAAGCAACTGCGCGATCATGTAATAAAGCTCTCGAAAAAAGAATACTGGTCTCAATTCCAAGACAGTCCGGAATTTGTGATTATGTTTCTGCCGGGAGAAATCTTTTTTTCCGCCGCGATAGAGCAAGATCCGGAGCTTATCGAATTCGCAATGCGAGAGAGGGTTTTGATTACAACCCCAACGACACTTTTAGCACTGCTCCACACAATCGCATGGGGATGGCGTCAGGAGAATTTGGCGGAAAATGCAAAACAAATCGTAAAAATGGGTCAAGAACTTTACAAGCGGCTGTGCGACATGTCGCAACATTTCGCAAATCTGGGGAAAAGTGTCTCCGGTGTCGTCAACTATTACAACAGAACGGTAGCTACTCTGGAAGGTCGCGTTTTGGTTAGTGCCAGAAAATTTACGGAAATCGAAAACCACGAAAAAAATATTATTGAACTATCCGAAATCGACAACAGCGTAAGGCAAATTAACGAAAAATTGTAAGACTATTGATATAGGACGATGGGATATTTGAGAGTCTGAAAATCTAAGGAGAAATAACATGAGCAAATCTGTGATTATAGAAAAATACAATTCGCAATGGCCTGTATTTTTTGAGAAAGAAGCTCAAAAAATCAAATCGGTAATGAAAGAAAACGTCGTTGAAATCCATCATGTAGGATCCACTTCTGTGCCGTTCCTCGCCGCAAAACCGATTATTGATATAATTCTCGCCACAAGGGATTTGAATTCAGCCCGAAAATTTCTCATTTCAAAAAAGCTGGGATATCGATACAAAGGCGAGTACAATCTGCCGTTGCGAGATTTGTACGGGAAAAAAGACGAATTTGAGATATATCTGCACGTACATCGTGTCGATAGTCCGGAAATAGAGTTGAACTTGTTGTTTCGCAATTATTTAAGAAACCATCAGGAAGCTCGCAAGCAATATGAAGCCATAAAGTTAGCAGCAAGCAGTCAACCGAAGGCAGCGGAAAAAGTGGAAACGGGAATAACAAAATACAATCTGATGAAAAATGATTTCATTGTTTCTATTCTTAAAAAAGCAGGTTTGTCCGGCGTTTGTCCTCGCTTCGTCACTCAAAAAGCCGAAGCTAAATTTTTTAACATGGTTAAAGATAAATTTTCTCCAAATTCTCACATTACAAAAAATTCCTCTCTTTCCGAACAAAACCCAAAAAAAATCATTCTTTACAAAGGAACGGAACTTATCGGAGCTGCAGAGATAGTCGAAGTTACTCCCGGCAGATTTTCGATAAATTTCGCTTGGACTAACGACAACGAAAAACTGCTGAAAAAATTTTCGCGCACGCTCGAAGACTGGATAAAGATAAGGGGAACAATCCCCCACTTCTAAAGCAATTCCGAAAGCGCCAAAATTCACTCAAGCCGTAGCTAAACCGTCATCTTAATCGCGCCGCACGGACATTCTGAAGCGCAAATTCCACATCCTTTGCAATAATCATAATTGATTTCCAAAGTTCCGTCCTCGTGCTTTATGATCGCATTGTCCGGACAGTAGCTGTAACAATTATCGCAGTGAAAGCAATTTCCGCACGAAAAACATCTCATCGCTTCTTGAATTATTTCATTATTTGAGTAAGACACATCCTTCTCTTCGAAATCCAAATTTCCGAGACGGGACACCTCTTTTCTCTCATCCTTTTTGTAATATTCCGTATTGAGCTTTTTGAAATTCGCAACCTCATTTTTGGAATTCGGAACATAGTCACGCCCCTGCAGAAACGCATCTATGCATTTTGCCGCTTTCTTTCCATATCCGATAGCATGAGTTACTGTTCTTTTCCCCAAAATTGCATCACCTCCGGCAAAAACTCCCTTTAGTCCGGTCATCATGCAATTATCTACATCGATAAGTCCCTTTTCAGATACGGAAATACCTTCGATTCCCTGAAGGAAAGAGCATTCAACCGCCTGTCCGATAGCGAAAATCACGCTGTCGGCAACTATCATCTCATTTTTCCCGGATCGAGATAAAATACCATTCTCTTCGTCGTAATCCATTTTATCCAGAATGACTTTTTTCCCGTTTATCGAAGAAATCGTCCGCAAACATAGAATTTCTATTCCTTCCGAAAGAGCATCCTGAATTTCCGTCTCATGCGCCGGCATATTATTAATCGTACGACGGTAAACAATTTTCACATCTTCCGCGCCCAACCGCAGTGCTGTACGCGCCGCGTCTATTGCAGTGTTTCCTCCTCCGTACACAACAACTGACTTTCCCAAATTCGGAAGATCATTCGAATCATCCTCCATCTTTTGGAATAAATCTATCGCACTCATGACAATCGCCTTGGATTCAACATCGATATTCACCGAAGAAGCTACACTTGCACCTATCGCCAAATATACCGCGTCATAATTCACGAGTTCATCTTTGAGATTTTCCACTTTTTTATTGCAAATAATATTTACACCGCTATCTTGAATTCTCTTTATCTCAGCGTCTAAAACATGGCGGGGCAAACGGTATTTCGGAACACCGTAGCGCATCATTCCACCGAGATATTTGTGAGATTCGAAGAGATCGACATTGTATCCGAATTTCTTCAAAAAATATGCCGCAGTCAGACCGCTCGGCCCCGATCCGACAATTAAAACTTTTTTGTCGCTATGAGCGTTGGACTTTTCAAAGCTCCAACCTTTTGCAATTGCCATATCTCCTATGGATCTTTCGATTAAATTTATGTTTACAGAACCATCATACTGTCCACGATTGCAAACCTTCTCGCAGGTATGATAGCAAACTCTTCCCATCGTCGCCGGAAACGGATTGTTTTTCACCATCTCCTGCCATGCCTCAAAAAATTTCCCTTCCTGAGCCAGAGAAAGCCACTGCTGAATATTTTCTCCAGCCGGACACGTTACATTACAAGGAGGCAGCCTGTGAACATACTCCGGACGAACCGTGCGCCATGAACCTGTCTTGTTGTTTAAACTCGTTTTTGGTTCCACAACTGTTGCAAAAGGCTTACTCATTACATCCCTCCTAATCTGTATTTTTCAATATTTCTGTTTGCTATTTTTTGCAAAATTCCGATATCTTCAGGCATCGCGTTCTTTCCGAACAAATGAGCAAATCTCTTTTGAACACGCAGATATTCTTCTACCGGAATTTGATCTTCTATCGGAGTCGATCCGACCAAGACACCGTTTTCAGCTTCAAACAGAGGATACATCCCGCTCTTCAACGCCAACCTTGCGATGCGGATAGTCTCCGCAGTTGGGAATCCCCACCCCAACGGACATGGGCAATGTATTTGGATATATTTTGCTCCACGAATATTGATCGCCTTCGCTACCTTGCGCTCTAAATCGTGAATATTTCCGACGCTCGCAACCGCAACATAAGGTATCCCATGAGCCATTGCGATATCTGGAACATTTTTCCCCGTTTCAGGATCGCTTCCGTTGTACTGGCTGTTCGGCATTGTCGTCGCAGTTCTCGCTAAAGCCGGAGTCGCACTGGATCTCTGAACTCCCGTATTCATGTAAGCCTGGTTATCGTAACAAATGTACAAAACGTCATCATTTCGATCGAACATACCGGACAAACATCCCATCCCGATATCCGTGGTACCTCCGTCTCCTCCCTGGGCTATAACTCTGACGTCAGTTTGTCCCTTATTTTTGAAAGCCGCCGCAACTCCGCTGGCAACAGCCGCTGTATTTCCGAACAAAGAATGAATCCAAGGAACATTCCAAGAGTTGTCCGGAAACGAACAAGATACGACTTCCAAACACCCAGTAGCATTCACCACCGCAATTTTTCCTTTTGCCGCAGTAAACGCAGCATCAATCGCGCATCGAGCCGCCAAACCTTCACCGCATCCTTGGCATGCTCTGTGACCACTTGTCAGCGTGTTCGGCCTGTTAGAAGAGGACTGCACTGAGGTGTTTTGTCCGAATCTGTTCCCCATAGTTAAGCTGGACATGTTACACTCTCCTCTCGTCTAAAACTGTTTTATATTCCTGTCGAATGACATCTTCTCTCAATCCAAGGAATATCAATTTATCTTTCGGCTTCTGGAAAACCTCGGACAGCATCGTCTTGGTAATAACCCGTCCGCCCAATCCCGCGATAACCGTAATAATTTCAATATCCAAACCTTTGAGAGCTAGTTCGATTTCGCGAGAAAGAATTCCTCCGTGCCCCAATGCGAAAGCCTTTTCAACGACAATCACCCTTTTAGCATTCCTCAAAGCCTCGCGAATTTGCTCGTCAGGAAACGGTCTGTAAGAAACTACGGACATGACACCATACTTATTGCAACCGCTTGCTCGATTCAAATCATCGACTGTGTCCTTGATCGATCCCAACACTGAACCCATAGCAACTATGATTGTCTCGGCTCCTTCCGTGTGATAAGTTCTGATCAATCCCCCAGAATTACGCTTAAACCTCGCGCTAAATTCTCTGCCTACCTTCTCAATAACTGTTTTGGCTTCTAACTGACGAAGATGTGCCAAATATCTGACCTCCATAAACTCAGTCGTAGGAACCATCGCTCCGATAGCGCATGGATTCTTTGGATTCAAAGCAAACGCCGGCTCGTAAGGAGGTAAAAACTCGTCAACTTCGCTCTGCTCCGGCAAATCAACTTTCTCGTAAGCATGAGTAAGAATAAACCCGTCCATGCAAACCATTATCGGACACTTCACTGTCTCCGCTATTTTAAATGCCTGAATGTGCAGATCCGCCGCCTCCTGATTATTTTCAGCAAACATCATCAGCCATCCTGCATCTCTCGCCGACATCGCATCTGTATGATCATTCCATATATTCAACGGAGCCCCTATAGCCCTGTTTCCCAAGGTCATAACGATCGGCAATTCCAAACCCGAAGCGTTGTAGACAGCCTCCATCATGTAAAGTAATCCCTGACTCGAAGTCGCGGTATAGCTTCGCACTCCTGCAGCTTCGGATCCTATAGCTACACTGATCGCTGCCATCTCAGATTCAACATTGAGATATTGGCAATTCTCAAGCTGCCCACTTCTGACAAGCTCCCCTACTCCCTCAACGATGTGAGTTTGCGGAGTAATCGGGTAAGCACAAACAACTTCAGGACGACAAAGCGCAATCGCTCTGGCTACTGCCTGAGATCCTTCCAACTGATACAGCATTACACCTCTCCCAATGTTCTTTCGTAAGCAACTTGCGCCGCTTTCACATTTTTTTCCGCTATTTTTCCAGAAAACTTTGTATTAATCGCTTTTATAACGGAATCTATCTTGATAACCCCGGTTAATGCGGCAAAACTTCCGAGCAAAACCGCGTTAGGTATCGGACGCCCCACCTGCTCCAAAGCTATTTCCGTTGCACCAATACACTTTACTCTGGCATTATTCAAATCTGTTTCGATATCTTCAGGAGAATTAATCAACACGAATCCATTATCAACAATTCCGTCAAAAGCTCGAGCTGACTCGATGACCGTTTTGTCCTGTATAATCACCGCATCAGGATTCAAAATCGGTTCACGTGAACGAATTTCTTTTTCGGAAATTCTGCAAAAGGCTACCACTGGAGCTCCCATTCTCTCCGATCCGAAACTCGGAAAGGCCTGGGCATCTTTACCCTCTAAAAAAGCCGCGATGGACAACATCTCGGCAGCAGTAACAACTCCTTGTCCTCCTCTGCCGTGAATTCTTATCTGAAACATCTGTCCTCCTTAAAAACCACCATCAACATACACAAAACCTATATGAAAATAAACCCTAAATTCATCTCATTATTTTCTTAAAATTACGTTAGATGCTTTGTAGAAATTTTCGACAAACTCGTTTCCGCATCCTCTCATATCGTCGGCGTGTCCAGTCCAAACCATAACGCCCTTGTTAAGCAAAGACACCCTGTCTGCGAGGAACTCCGCAACTCTTAAATCATGAGTAATGGTAATTGCGGTAACGCCCAAAGACTGCACCGTATCTTTGAGAAGATTACAGATGACTCCTCCTGTAATAGGATCCAATCCAGAAGTCGGTTCATCGAAAACCAAAACCTCCGGCTCAAGCGAAATCGCCCTCGCCAAAGCTGCTCTTTTTTGCATACCTCCGGAAATTTCTGCAGGATATAAATCAAAAACGCTATCTTCCAACCCGACAGAGTGCAATTTCTCCCTTGCAATCTCATTAACGGCATCTTTACTTTTGTTTATCTGAGACGCCGCAAATTTCACATTTTGGAGAATTGTCATGGAATCGAATAGAGCATTTCCCTGAAACAGAATACTGAATTTCTTCATGTATTCCTTCCATCTATCGGGATCTTTAACGCTTATTCCATCTACAACAATATCTCCGTCTGTTAATTCCAAAATTCCCAACAAACACCTTATCAGAACAGATTTACCACCTCCGGATTGTCCTAAAATAATATGAGATTCGCCCTTCTCTATTTTCAAGTTAACGCCATTCAGGACGCACAATCCCGTGTCAAACACTTTTCTGACATTATCGAATACAATCTTACTCATTTTCCGAAAAACACTGCTGTTAACAAATAATCCAAAGCCAAAACACCTATGCAAGATGCAACAACTGCACTGGTCGTTGCGTTTCCAACTCCCCTCGCTCCGACGTCGCTGTAAAATCCGTGATAACATCCAAACGCCGACATACAAAACCCAAAAAACGACGCTTTAATCAATCCGGAGATTACATCAATTGCCTCCAAATTTTGTACCGTTTGGTTAATGTAAGACCCTGCGGAAAAATCCAATACCGAAGTCGAAATCAAAAATCCGCCCATAACTCCGATAATATCCGCAATCAAAACCAGAAACGGAACCATCAACATTCCTGCAATCATTCGCGGAGCAACCAAAAATCTGAAAGGATTAACTCCCAACGTAGTCAGAGCATCTATTTGATCCGAAACCTTCATGGATCCCACCTCCGCAGCGATCGCCGAACTTACTCGTCCCGTAACCATTAATCCCGCAAATACCGGTCCTAACTCTCTGGTAATACAAATAACCACAACCGTAGCTACAGCCCCTTCCGCATTAAACCGAGTAAATCCGACGTAGGTTTGCAGAGCAATAATCATACCCGCAAACAAAGCCGTCAACGCAACAATCGGCAACGAATAAAATCCGACGACGACCATATGTCGTCTCATCTCTTTAAAATAAAACGGAGGAGTTAAACAGCATCTAAAACCCTTCGCCGAAAATATAGAAATCTTCCCGATCTCTTTAACAGTCGCTAAGGAATATTTCCCCAAAGTCGCAAGCATATTCATTATTGTTCCTAACAATACTACAAACATCCTTTTATAGCATTTTATCAAGAAAGATAACACGAGTTAATATCAAATCGACTTACTCGTTTTTCATTTTAATCGACATAAAAAAAATTTATAGTAATTTAGAAGAGTTTTGTTTACTGGATTTTTATGGGAATCATAGAATTTACTGAAGATTTGATTTTAAACGGAAAAATAAAGTTATGCCAGCCCAAACACGGATATCGGATCGCAATTGATCCGATCCTGCTGGCAAGCATAGTTGAGTTAAAAAACGAGCAAACAATATTGGACGTAGGGTGCGGCGTGGGTACGATATCATTGATATTAAAACATATGGATAATTCTCAGAACATAACGAGTATTGATATCGATCCGACCATGACGGAACTCTGCAAAAGGAATTCCAAACTTAACAGTCTGCCGCTGAATATAATAAATGAACCGATTGGTATAAATCTTCTGAGAAACGAATTTTTTGACTCTGTTGTAACAAATCCGCCATTCTATAATCCCGAAAATTTCAGAAGTTCCGAAAAAAAATTTGCGGCGAATTTCGAAACTATCAGTTTAAAATCATGGATTTCCTTTTGCTTGAAAAGATTAAAACCCAACGGGAACTTTTACATCATTCACTTACCGGAAAGACTAGGTCATATATTGGAATCATTCGGAGATCTCGTGGGAAAAATCGAAATATCACCCATATATTCCCATCAGAAAGAGCCCGCCAAAAGAATCATTGTAAAATGCAAAAAAGCAAGCAAAGAACCGTTAAAAGTCCTCCCTGGATTGATCTCACACGAGGATAATAATGAATACACTGATAGCTTAAAGTCTATTTTGAGTGGAAATTTTTCAGAAACTGATTGGATAAAAATCCGATAGGTGATATTATGGCGACGCTTCGGAAGAGTGACAGAGTGGTCGATTGTGGCAGTCTCGAAAACTGTTGTGCGTGTAAGCGTACCGGGGGTTCGAATCCCTCCTCTTCCGCCATTGTTGCTATCACCATTTAATAAGTAAATACAAAATCGAATGACTTTTTAAAATTTATATCAAAGCCGATAACTGCAAAACTTAACAAATTTAATCCAATATCGAAATATGATCGCTTACATTCATCTGAAACTGGCTCTGTATATAGCTTCGACATTTGCTCTCGAAAAAGCTAACTATCACCGAAGACGACATAAAATATAAAACAACACTGACCGCAATCGCGATTTTTCCCTCAGTATGATTTTGTTTATCTTGGGCGAGATATTTCAGAATGTTTTCCTCGTTTACGGAATTATCTCTATGGAATTTCGTTCTGAAATATTTCTCGTTCGCCAAAACATCCGCAAGATAATAAAAGTAAACCGAAGGCAAAAATATAAATAAAATCGCCAAAGATTTGGATGTTGATTTGTACTGATTCATCAGGTGATATCCATCGGCGATTCTTTCTTTAACGACGCTATAGTAAATTATGTTCCCAAAATATCCATAAAGACATTTGTAAGCAATGTTGCAAATGAAACTCAAACCGAACGCCGCACTAATTGACGAAGAAGACGTAATTACGAAAAATGTAGCAAAATCAAGTGCCAGAGACAAAAGTCCGTAGAGATACATTTTGCGGTAAAACATCCACATACCCTGAAAGAAAAACGCCGCCCAATTCCAACTGGCACGCCCTTCATCTAATTTTCTGAATGCATCAAGATAATATTTACTATTTCTACTGACTATAACCACTCCGTTCACCCATTATAACGAGACGATATTATCCGATGTTAGTAAATAAAAAGCAAATGGTGCGCCCCGTAGGATTCGAACCTACGACCTGCGGCTTAGAAGGCCGACGCTCTATCCAGCTGAGCTAGGGACGCACGTTTCGCAGAGATATTAATACTAGATAGATCGGCTGATATCAAGAGGTTTTCCGGAATTTCGTGAAAAAATCTGACGCATTGCAAAGCAATCTTTGTGGAAATCAACAACAGTCGGAAACCCATCCTGTCTTATCATTTACCAGCTCGAGTTATTTTTTTACGAACTTATTCCCGATAGAGTTAAGGGAAAATACTTTGATAACTTAACCTCCTCCGCCGTCACTTCGAAATTTGCCTGCCACATTTCGACTCCTTCGGACAAACTCGATTGCACAACACCAAAAACCTCCTGATAATTGCTGCTGCGACTAATTACTTTAAATCCCGGATTATCGTAAAGAAACACCAACAAGATAATGGCCCTTTGACTTGTCCGCAAGCTGTTCGCAAGGTCGGTCATATGTTTTACCAAGCGAGAAGTATCGGAAAATGGAGAGACTTTTCGAATATTCACATACTCCGGAATCGGCAACTGTATATCCTGCAGCGGAGTTTTTACCTCCAGATAGGTATCGCCGACCAAAAAATCCAATTTTGATTTTCCCAATACCTTCTCTCGCAAAACTTTGCCCTCAACATGAATCATATCCTTAAAACTGCCGTTATTGAGATAATATTCCACATATCGGTTGGAAGCGTTTTGATTTATACCGATCCAAGATTTTATTTTATCTTCAGGACGATTCAAAGAAACTGCCTCAACGGTATAACGAGTTGAACGGGTCAAATTCTCACTTCGAGACAACAAACACGGCCGCCCAACTATTTCGAAGGTCCCTATCCTACCCGTCGTCGGACAGTGACAACGTTCTGCAACGCCATTGATCTCCACGAACATTACAAACTGACCTTTCCTGCCCAAAATTTTTCCCTCGATCAACGGATGCGAAAATTTCATCAATATCTTCCCTTCGATGATGTCTGACTTACATACGTCGGACCGATTTAATATTGGAACAAGCACGCAAAGCTGCTTGGATTTCACCCAAACGAATCATATCTGTAACTTTTATATCGATCAGCAAGCTGAAAAAATCGCTGGAACGATGTTCTATTTTCAGATTTGCGATACTTCCACCGTTGGAACTGATGATATTCGTGACCAGCGCGAAGCTTTCCTGTTTATTGAGCATTACTATGCGCAATCTGGCGATAAACGCGGCACCTTCGTCGTTCTCCTGACTCCATTTTACTTTGATAAAGTTCTGACTCACCTGATTTTCCAACTGACTGCAACTTGTCACGTGGATTTCCAACCCTTTCTTCGGCTGAATAACTCCGATAATTTTATCGCCCATTATCGGATGGCAACATTCCGCGAAATGAACAGCAATTCCCGGAACGTAATCTATCAAACAAATGGAAGCGTCCCCGTACAGATTCATATTTTCTTCGGAAGGCAACGCAACTCTTATGGCATTCGGAAGAATCAATCCCCTCCCCACCTTCGAATAGAAGTCGTTAAGCTTTTCGCAATTGAACTTTCTCAGATTTATCAAATTTTCACTGAAGTTAATGCAAGCATTATCGAACACATATTTGGTAAGATGGAATCCCAGGGAAATATATTCTCCCTGCTCCTGAGAACGGATAAATTTTCTGATGCAGGAATGAGCCTTTCCCGTAACCACAAAGCTGTCCCACGATGCTTCCGGATGCTGATACGGTGAAGTCAAAATATCGACGCGGTCTCCGTTGCGCAACACTGTTTTGAGCGGCACCATTTTTTCGTTAATTCTCACCCCGATACATGTGTTACCGATTTCGGTATGAATTTCATAGGCAAAATCCACCGCCGTTGCGCCCTTCGGCAGGGTTATTAAGTCGCCTTTGGTAGTGAAGCAAAAAACTTCGTCTTCAAACATTTCCAACTTCGAATTGTCCATTATCTCGTTGGCACTTCCGGAATTCTGAAGGATAGCGATAAGACTCCTTATCCAGTTGTAATTCTTTGGATCATTCTCTCCGGCTACAATATCTCCGTTTTTGTAGGACCAATGAGCTGCGATACCTTCCTCCGCAACCCGATGCATTTCTTCCGTTCGGATTTGAACCTCAACCGGCTGCTTAAACGGACCAATCACCGTCGTATGCAGAGAACGATAATTATTTAATTTCGGAATACTGATGTAATCTTTGAATCGACCCGGCATAATCTGGAAATTTGTGTGTATAACACCCAACGCCATGTAGCACTGTTCAACGGTCCGAACAATTACTCGGAAAGCAATAATGTCGTGGATTTGCTCCAAATTAACATTTTGCTTTTGCATTTTCTTCCAAATGGAATAAGCCGTCTTTTCTCGTCCCGTAATGGTCGCATGAATTCCCGAGTCTGAAAATACTTTTCTCAAAGCCAAAATCGTATTTTCCACAAAATGCTCATCCTGGCTGCGAATCAGATCCAACTTCTGCGTAATAATCCTGTATTCGTTCGGATGCAAATTAAAAAACGCAATGTCTTCAATTTCATCTTTAATTACATTCATACCGACACGTTCCGCCAGCGGCGCATATATTTCCAGAGATTCAAGAGCTATACGTTTTCTTTTATCGGATGAAGGTATGTAATTCAAAGTTCTCATATTATGGAGTCGATCAACCAATTTCACAACGAGAACCCTTATATCTTGAGTGATTGCCATAAGGAATTTTCGAAAATTTTCCGTCTGACGGACCTGCGACGAAGTATAGCTAATCTTGGATAATTTAGTCACTCCCTCTATCAGAAAAGCTATTTCCGTTCCGAAAATTTCACCGATTTCCTCAAAACTGACATTTGTATCTTCTATGACGTCGTGAAGGAGCCCCGTAACGACAGTTGCCACATCCATATGCAGCTCTGCCAAAATCCTGGCCACCTCCGCGGGATGATAAAAATATGGAGAACCGGATGCCCTCTTCTGCATGCCATGAGACTCCATCGCAAAAATGTAGGCCTTACGAATTAAGTCCCCATTTGCGTCCGGATCGTACGTATGAACCAAATCTATCAACTGCGAAGAAGTATACATGCTCCCTAAGTAATTAACATAGAAATTATATCATAATCAGCTGATTCCGTAAGTATTTTTATGGCGAAAAGCTATCCGATTTGTGTTAAAAATATATACGGTTATTTTGGAAGCAAAAAATGCGAATCTTGGGAATTGATCCGGGCTTACATATTACCGGCTGGGGTGTAATAGACTACGACGGATATCATCTGAAACATGTTTCTCACGGAACTATTGTTACGAAGGCAGAGAATTCCATCAGTTTCAGATTAAACAAAATTTACAAAGAATTATCGAATGTAGTTGAGGATTTCGCCCCCACGGAAGTCGGCATCGAACAGGTGTTTGTCAACAGCAACCCGAATTCTTCCCTGAAACTAGGAATGGCGCGCGGTGCTGCCATATGTTGTGCGGGAGTTTTGGGATTATCGGTGTCTGAATATACTCCGAACAAAGTAAAAAAATCAGTAGTGGGAGTCGGACACGCCACGAAAGATCAGGTATCGACAATGGTACAGATTTTACTTAATTGCGGAACGGTAAAGCTTGACGCCGCCGACGCTTTGGCCATCGCCATTTGCCACGCTCATAACCGAGGAATTTCAAACAATGTTTCTTTAAGGAGTGGAACGTATGATTAGTTACTTAAAAGGTTCTGTGGAAGAAGTTGCGGAAAATCTCATAATTCTGGATGTCAACGGAGTTGGATATTCTCTCATTTGCTCATCTCGAACAATCAGCGAGGCAAAAGAGCATGGAGGAGTTGTGAAATTGCACACGGTTTTGAATGTTCGCGAAGACGCCTGGACCCTATTCGGCTTTTATTCGGATAAAGAAAGATTCTGGTTCAACAAGCTGAATTCTGTACAGGGAGTCGGCGGGAAAGTTGCTATTTCTATTCTTTCGGCGTTATCGGAAGATGACATCTACAACGCGTTTCTAACCGAGGACAAAAATATGTTCACCCGGGCAGACGGAGTCGGAGCGAAGCTGGCGACGAGAATAATTTCCGAATTAAAAGATAAAGTCGTCGGAAAAGTCGATCTAAATATGACTGTAGGAACTCAAATTCCGCAATCCAATACCGTCAACGATGTAATTTCCGCTCTCGTAAATTTGGGATATCAAAAACCTGATATTTTACGAACAATTTCAACGATCGAAATTGACAACGACCCCCAATTTGATACACTTTTGAGACGGATACTGGGCAAACTTTCGGCTGGGGTTTAAAATGATCGAGGAATTAAACGCAACGATAGATGATGTTAACGAATATTCTTTGCGTCCGACCTGCTTGCGGGACTTCATCGGTCAGTCGTCGGTCAAAGAAAATCTGAAGATTTTTATCGAATCCGCTAAAAAAAGAAATATTGCAATGGATCACGTGCTCTTCTTTGGACCTCCTGGATTGGGAAAAACAACGCTGTCGCAGATTGTTTCCAAAGAGTTGGGTGTTGGATTTAAAGCGACTTCCGGGCCGATTTTGGCCAAAGCGGGAGATCTGGCTGCAATTCTGACGAACTTAAAGGAGAGAGATGTGCTTTTCATCGATGAAATTCACCGTATGAATCATCTCGTCGAAGAGGTACTTTACCCCGCCATGGAGGATTTCCAGCTGGATTTGATGATCGGAGAAGGACCTGCAGCACGTTCTGTAAGAATTGATTTACCGCATTTTACTCTGATCGGAGCGACTACGCGATCGGGAATGCTGTCGTCCCCACTGCGAGACAGATTCGGTATTCCACTGCGGTTGGAATTCTATACTGAAAAAGAGTTAAAAATCATAATCATAAAAAATGCAGAGCTTTTAGGAATTAACATCGCAGATGAAGGAGCAAGCGAAGTTGCTAAGCGTTCTCGTGGCACTCCGAGGATCGCTGGACGCTTGCTGAAAAGAGTTCGAGATTTCGCGATCGTGCACAATTCGGAAGTTATAGACAGACACATTGCCGATCTTGCGTTGACTCGCTTGGATGTGGATGCCAGCGGTTTGGATTCGATGGACAGAAAATATCTGAAATGCATACTTGAATTTTATGACGGAGGTCCTGTCGGTGCAGACACTTTGGCGGCAGTCCTTTCGGAAAAAAGAGAAACTTTGGAAGAAGTTATCGAGCCGTACATTCTGCAACGAGGTTTGGTACAGCGTACGGCGCGCGGTCGAGTACTTACAATGGAGGGGTACAAATATCTGGGAGCAGTTCCCAGAAAACAAGAATTATGTGAAGGAGACTTATTTTAATGATGGGAGCAGAAGAAGCGACAATGGTTGCTAATCAAGGACTTTCGATGTTCAGCCTTTTTACACAGGCGTCATGGGTCGTAAAATCAATAATTGTTCTTTTGATCGGGTGTTCGTTCTGGAGCTGGACTGTCATGTTCGCGAAGTTCACGATGCTGTCCAAACTCAAGAAAAACGCGAATCGTTTTGAAAACGCATTCTGGAACAGCGGCTCAATAGATGTATTTTTCGAAAACATCAACGCGAAATCGGACGATCCTTTCGTATCGGTCTTTATAACTGGAATGAAAGAGTGGAAGCGAGCCAAAGAAAAAATCAAAACAACAATCGGCGGTATCTCTTTGGGAGACAGAGTTGTCAGAATCATGGAAGCCACCGTCGGACGCGAAATCGATTACCTGGAGCAACATTTGGGATTTTTGGCCACCGTGGGATCCACCGCCCCGTTCGTTGGATTATTCGGCACAGTATGGGGAATCATGAACAGTTTTGAAGCCATCGGAATTTCTCAGAATACAAATTTGGCCGCGGTTGCCCCCGGAATCGCTGAGGCGCTATTCACAACCGCTCTCGGATTAATCGTCACTATTCCCGCAGTGGTTGCTTATAACAAAATTGCTAACGAAATCAATCGCTACCGTACTCGGCTGGAAGCCTTCGTTGATGAATTTTCCGCAATAATTTCCCGCCAGATGGAAGATTCGGAGGACTAAATGGCGCGCCAAAATAAAAGATCCGCCAAAAAAACTCTCATGAGCGAAATGAATGTCACTCCGATGATCGATGTGATGTTGGTGTTGTTGATCATTTTCATGGTCGCCGCGCCTTTGCTGACAGTCGGAGTGAAAGTTAATCTTCCGGAAGCAAACGCTCCAAGTGTCGAATCTCAGGAAAAGCCGATTGTTGTTTACATCGACGCCGAACGAAAAGTCTATGTCGGAGAAATCGAAGTGGATGTAGAAACCATTGCAGCAAAATTAAAAGCCATTGCCGGAGAAACTGATTCAAAGATATTCGTACGAGGAGATAAGTCCTTGCCTTATGGCGTAATTATGGAACTTATGGGAAAAATCAGCAGTTCAGGATTTAAAAAAGTTGTTTTGGTGACGGAATTGCCAAAAGCCAAGGGAAAACATGTCGTCCGAAAATAAAAATCTGATAAAAGCAGGGTTAGCATCAGCGACATTGCATGGTCTGGTAGTAGTGTTCGGATTTTTGAATATTTTCGAACCGCGAATTGAAAATGATATGTTTCTGAACATCGAACTGGCAGGAGCTGCCGAAATGCAACAGGCCTTGGAGGATTTTAATAATGGTCCGATAATTGAAGAACCTCAACCGAAACCTGAAATTATTTCGCCAAAAGAATTCACGCCAGAAGAATCTCAGCCGGAACCGGAAGAAATTAAGCAACCCGAACCAGTGCCCGAAGAACCCATTCAGGAATCTGTTCCGAGATACGAAGAAATCCCGGAAGAACAATTGGTAAAAGGTCCCAGCATTGTCGAACCGGAACCTGAACCGGAACCTGAACCGGAAATTGAAGAGCAACCGCAAGAATTGGGAGAGGCTTTGCCTCCGGAGCTAAATGATGAAGAAGTTTTACGGATGGAAAAGCTCGAGCAGGAAAAGTTAGAGAAGGAGAGACTCGAAAGAGAAAAAGCTGAAAATGAAAGGCAAGAGAAACTCCGAAAAGAACGCGAAGAAAAACGGCGTCTCGAAAAAAAGAGAAAAGAAGAAAAAAAGAAAAAAGAAGCTGCGCGCCGAAAGAAAAAACGACTGGAAGCAATAAAAAGAATCGAAAAAAAGAATAAGGAGAAGAAGAAGCGACTAGCAAAAATCGCAGATGCGGTCAAGAAGAACAACAACGCTAAGAAAAAACAAGAAGATTCGTTCTCTAAAATGTTGAAAAGTGAAAAGAAAACAATAAGCAGATTTTCCGGAAGCAAAGGCAACGGGGGATCGGGCAATGGCCTCGGTTCCTACGGAGATGGCATGGGATTTGTCGACAGCGATGCAGCAATCATCAGCAATCAAATTATTCCTCATTGGGTAGTCGCCGGAGGAGTCAAAAATGCCGAATCTTTAACGATCCGCATAAGAATAAAAGTAAAAGATAACGGAGAAGTTCCTGCTTCGTCTATAGAAATTCTCGACAAGGACAGATATAATTCCGACAGTGTATTTAAGTCCGCGGCAGATAGCGCGAAAAGGGCAATTCTGAGAGCCAGTCCGTTAAAAATACCCGCAGAGAAAATGCATATATTTAGAGATTTTGAAATTAGTTTTAACACAGATAAAGCCTTAGGAGTTAAAAAATGACCTCTCTTATCAAAAAAATAGTTTTAGTGTGTTGCGTATTTGTGTTTTCCATATGTAATGCAAAAGATAATCGTGTTGTCGTTAATATTAACGAAGGAGTTATGAAGCCCGTTAATATAGCATTACACCTCAATGATGGAGTGAATTCATTGAAAGATAGGTTTTTATCCGTCGTTTCAAACGATCTGCAAAGCACTGGATTATTTCGGACAATCCCCAACGACGCTTTCATGCAAAATTTGAAGGGAATCAATCAAGTTCCGAATTTCCCCCTGTGGAAAACTATCAATGCCGAATATCTCATGAATGCAGAAGCGAAGCTCGTCAACGAAAAATTCGCTGTCGAATTTGCCCTTTATGATGTTTCTTCATCCGAAAAAATTAAAGTCTTTGCTGTTTCGGGAGACCTTAAGGAATGGCGAAAAATCGCTCACATGGTATCTAACGCCATCTATGAAAGAATCGTCGGAGAATCAGGGTATTTTGATACAAAGGTTTTATATGTTGCGACCGATAAAACCAGGCGCGGACTAAAAAGACATCGTCTGGCAATCATGGATCAGGATGGACATAACCATCAATACTTGACCAGCGGCAATACTATAGTTCTAACGCCGAGACTTTCTCCGAACGGAAATGAATTTTCTTTCTTCTCGTACAAAGAAAAAATTGTTAACGGACGCCGTATCCCGTTGAGCGCTCAAGTCTACCGATACGATTTGAGAAGCAAAAGAATGATACAAAGTCTGAATCTCAAAGGAATGACATACGCACCGAGGTATTCTCCTGACGGAAAAAATTTGATATTCAGTCTTTCGGAAAAAACCAAGAACGGTCGAGTTGTTTCCTCGATTTTCAGGTACAATATCAGTACCCGGCAACTTGTAAGAGTCACCGATGCGCGAAAGTTTTTCTGCATCGACACGTCCCCTTGCTATTCACCCGATGGGAAATACATCGTTTTCAACTCAGACCGCGGAGGCAATCAGCAGCTTTTCATCATGAATGCTGATGGATCAAACGTGAGAAGGTTATCTTATGGAAAAGGACGATACGCTACACCGGTTTGGTCTCCGAGAGGTGACTGGATTGCGTTTACGAAATTCGGACGTAACGGCTTTTTTATCGGTGTAATTCGCCCGAACGATACAGATAGCTCCACCGAAAGGATGTTGGCATCGGGATATTTTGTGGAAGGGCCGACCTGGGCTCCAAACGGCCGACTGGTAATGTTCTCTCAGCAGGATTACGCTCACCGCGAGAAGGTCTACAGTGTTGATATCACGGGATATAACAAGCGTTTGGTAAAAACCCCGGGAAACGCAATGGATCCGGAGTGGTCAATAAAAGCAAATTTGAATTAATGGTTTTACGCGGGCGAGCGAAAAATGCTCGCCCTATTTTGAGATAGGTTTCACTCATTCTCCAGCGGATGAGTTTTTTCGTAAATCTTCAGCAGATTATAGTCGTCGATGTCCGTGTAAATTTGAGTACTTTCCAGAGATTCGTGCCCCAACAGTTCCTGAACCGAGCGGAGATCTGCACCTTTTTGAACCAAATGAGTTGCAAAACTATGCCGAAAAGCGTGAGCACTCGAGTGTTCGGGCAATTCATTGAGAATTTGCAACTTCTTCAAACGAATATCCACTACCGAAGCACACAATTTCTTACCTTTTACTCCAAGAAACAAAAATCCGTCGTTCAAATCATAGGGGCAAGTGTTAATGTAGGTCTTAATCCTCTGCAAAGTTATCGGAAACAGCATCACTACTCGATCTTTCTTCCCCTTCCCTCTTATTTTCATTTCCTGTTCAATGTCTTTTGTTTTGATATTCAGAGCTTCGCTGATTCTCAACCCCGTCGAATAAAGCAGGGTATAGAGAGCTCGATCGCGATTTGTTACCCACTGCGGATCATTTTCGAAATAAAATTCCTGGTTGAGAAATTCCATAATGTTGTCTTCGGGAATTGGTTTTGGAAGTAATTTCGATAGCTTCGAACGCCTCACCGAGGCAATAACTTTCATGTCCAACAAATTTAACTTAGCAAGATAATAAAAAAACGATTTTACGGATGACAGGGCTCGAGCATTGGAACGAGCGGACAGATCTTTTCCGACTCGATTTGAAAACCAAGCACGAAAATCCGCCAACTTCAAATTTTTCAAAATTTCCAAATCGATTACAGCATTTTCATGCCCGTTCAGAAAATTCAAAAAATCGAACAAATCTCGGCGGTAACAAACTATGGTATGTTCTGAATAGCACAACTGAACGTCCAACTGTGTCAGCCAATCCTGTACCAACTTTTGCAAATCTTCATTAACCCTTACCAGCATGCTCGAAATTCCGATTTTTCTACAGCCACGTATATCATACTATACCCGATCGCATCTAATTGCACCCCACAAGACTATGGCAGTCATTTCGAGAATATGCTAGAATTTTACGTTTCTTGTATCGAAAAGGAATTTGATGTACAGAATCGAAGAGAGGATCATTTCTTGGTGTAATGGACTACTGAAAAGGTTTGGAGGGCGCAACCTCATTATATCGATTCCTTACGTTTGGATCTTCTTGTTTTTCATCTGTCCGTGTCTGATTTTAATAAAAATCAGTTTTTCCGAAGAGATTTTGTCGACACCTCCCTATACATCAATTGTTGATTGGATTTCGGGAGCGACTTTGCAGATTCGCTTGAATTTGGGAAACTATCTGACTTTGTTCACCGACGAAATGTATATGGAAGGATTTGCTACATCGATCTTAATTGCGGGGGCCTGCACAATTTGCTGCCTTATCTTGGGATTTCCGATGGCCTATGCAATCGCGAGATCTTCCGAAAAATACCGATCAATTTTGCTAATGCTTGTGGTGCTGCCGTTTTGGACTTCATTTTTGATTCGAGTATATGCTTGGATTGTGCTATTAAGTCCCGCCGGCGTCATAAACAACATTTTGATAAAACTTAGCTTGATATCCGCGCCACTGCCCCTGATGAACAACACATATGCGGCGTGTTTGGGAATTGTCTACGCGTATCTGCCTTTCATGATCTTGCCTTTGTACAGCGCCATCGAAAAAATCGACTACTCCATGATGGAAGCAGCTTATGATTTGGGATGCACCCCACTAAAAGCATTTTTCGCGGTAATTGTTCCGCTCGCAATGCCGGGAATTTTTGCTGGATCCGCATTGGTGTTCGTTCCAGCAATCGGAGAATTCGTAATTCCGGAATTGCTGGGCGACGCGCAAACTCTCACCATCGGTCGTTTGGTTTGGAACGAGTTTTTCTGTAATCTTTCGTGGCCGACGGCGGCAGCTCTGTCGATAATTTTGTTGATCTTCGTCGTTTTGCCTATAGTTCTCGCCCAACGACAAAAAGAACTGGTATCTACAAAGGAGCAGCAACAGTGAGATTTTCATGGTCGAAATTTTTCCTGTTCGTCGGTTACATGTTTCTCTACATTCCGCTGCTGTGTATCGTGATTTACTCCTTCAATGAGTCGCGATATCTCAGTACTTGGGGCGGATTTTCGGTAAAATGGTATCAGGCTTTAATCTCCAACAAAATCATTTTGCATGCGACATGGACCAGCCTGAAAGTGGCAGGAATTTCAGCAACTATCTCCGTGATTTTGGGAACAATGGCAGCGCTGGTAATAACTCGATTCGGAAGATTCAGAGGAAAAAGTTTGTTTGTGGGATCGATCACCTCCCCATTGGTTATGCCGGAGGTCATCATGGGATTGTCCTTGCTCATGCTGTTTGTAGGTATGAAAAAAATCCTCGGGTGGCCGGACCGCGGAATCATGACCGTCATAATCGCGCACACTACCCTGACTCTATCTTATGTCACAATGGTCGTTCAGTCTCGACTGCAAGATTTAGATAAGTCCGTAGAAGAAGCCGCATTGGACTTGGGAGCTTCTCCGCTAAAGGTTTTCTTCGTTATAACTTTACCGATGATAGCCCCGTCCATTATTTTGGGATGGCTGCTGGCCTTCGCTCTGTCTCTTGATGATGTTGTGATAGCCAGTTTCGTGGCAGGTCCAGGAGCAACAACTTTGCCGATGGTGATTTTCTCCAGTTTGCGCTTCGGAATATCTCCGGAGGTCAATGCTTTGGCAACTATTTTGATCGCTGCATTATCAGTGGGAGTGATAATGGCGGCAATTGCTATTTATAAAAGGAAAATTCAAAAGGAGAGAGGAAATGAGACCCTACGTTATAGTTCTGGGAAATGAAAAAGGTGGAACGGGAAAGTCCACCATAGCGATGCATGTTGCGGTCTATCTTTTGAATCAGGGATTCAAGGTCGGTACAATCGACATCGACGCGAGACAAGGAACTTTCACCAGATATTTCGAAAACCGAAAAAATAATAGTTCCGGTAATATAAAACTGTCTGAGCATTTTGCAATTTTCAAAGATTCTTCGGAGTCCAGTGTTGAAGCTGCTCAAGGAAAAGACATGGAATCGATAAAAAATGCCTTCGAAAAATTAAGAACGTGTGATTTTCTTGTAATCGATACCCCAGGAAATGATACTTTCTTATCCAGGACTGTGCATTCATATGCGGATACATTAATTACTCCAATCAATGAAAGTCTTATAGATATCGATGTATTGGTTCGCGTAAACCAAGGTGATTCTCGTACGATGAAGCCAAGTATTTATGCCGAAATGGTTTGGGAACAACGCAAATCTCGTGCGATTCGTCGCGAAAAACCTATTGATTGGATAGTCGTGAAAAACAGAATGTCGCCGCTGTATTCCAACAACAGAAAAAATGTCGATACCATTTTGGAAGCTCTTTCCCGAAGGCTAGGATTTCGACTGAGCAATGGATTTTGCGAAAGAGTTATCTTCAAAGAGTTGTTCATATCGGGACTGACTTTGTTGGATCTCGAGGCTAAGGGAATTGAGCTTAACATTTCTCATGTGGCGGCTCGTCAAGAGCTACGCGATTTGATCAATTTTATGAAGTTACCGAAATTATCTAACGAATAGGAAAAAATTTCGGAAATATTAAGGAATATATATGGCTTGTATAGTTCAAAAATTCGGAGGGACTTCTGTCGCGACCTTAGAGAGAATCAAACATGTAGCCGAATTAATTGCTGAAGCTCATTCGACAAAACAAGTCGCAGTGGTTGTATCGGCAATGGCGGGAGTCACTAATAAATTTGTTGAATATGCGCAAAATCTCGGAAGTTTCGAAGGCGACGCAGACTATGACAGCGTGGTGTCGTCGGGAGAGCTTGTCACAGCGGGACTTTTGGCAATCACTCTGAAAAATATGGGATTAAAATCCCGATCCTACGCCGGATGGCAGGTCCCAATCGAAACATCCAGCAATTATGGATCAGCAATTATTCAATTTGTGGATCCGACAAATCTTGAAAAAGATATAAGGGAAGGAATCATCCCCGTAATATGCGGATTCCAAGGAATTAGTTCTGAAAACAGAATCACGACACTGGGACGAGGAGGCTCCGACCTGACCGCGGTCGCCGTATCCGATGCGTTAAAAGCCGACCTCTGCGAAATTTATTCTGATGTTGACGGAGTTTATACTGTCGATCCGAATTTATACCCTCAGGCGCGCCGCATAGATAAAATTCATTATAATGAAATGAAAGAAATGGCTGCACTTGGAGCAAAAGTCATGCAGGAACAATCTGTGGACTATGCAATGAAAAAGAACGTCCGTGTTCGCGTTGCCTCAAGTTTTGTCGAAAATGAAGGAACAACAATTTCTTCCGATGTCACCGCGAAAAAATTCAGTGGACTGGCAATCACCCAAAATCTTTCGCAACTTAAGATATGTCACAAAGCAGAATCTCATCTTCCGATAATAGAACTTCTGGAACAATATTTTATACGGTGTGAAGTTCTTAAAGTGTTTAATGGCAAATTCAGCATTCTGATTGATCGGCAGAAAGTTCCATTGATGCAGAGTTTGTTATCCAAGGAGAGCCATATTCTAAACGTAAAACGAGAAATGGTTCGAAAAAATTTTTCGCGAATCAGTGTGATCGGATCGGAACTTACGCAAGGTGACTGCGAAAAGCTTATTTCCGTTTTGAGAGAAGCAAAAATCGAAGTTTTTTATTGCTCGATCCGAAAGAATGGAATAAATTTAATCGTGTTGACGGATAGCCTTTTGAGATCCATAGATGTTTTACACAAAAATTGCGGGTTGGGAATATGAATGAGAAAATTTTAAAATTAATGGAGCGCGGAACGAAAATTTTGGGTTCCAAGTATGCAATTATGGGCGGAGCTATGACATGGATCTCCGAATCAAATTTGACCTCAGCGCTTTCGAACGCGGGTCTGTTTGGGGTATTGGCTTCGGGAGCAATGGACGGTGATTTGCTGAAAAAAGAAATCGTCGCAACTCAATCCAAAACTGATAAAAATTTCGGAGTCAACATTATAACGATGAACCCAAAGCTCAACGATCTGGTCGACGTTTGCGGAGAAAGAAAAGTTTCACACGTAATTTTGGCGGGAGGAATTCCTGAGAAAAGCACAATTGAGAAAATTCACGGATACGGAATTCAAGTCATCGCGTTCGCTCCTTCCCAGGTGATTGCAAGAAGGTTGTTCAAGCAAGGAATCGACGCGCTTGTGATCGAAGGAAGCGAAGCCGGCGGTCATGTCGGGCCTCTTTCCACGATGATTCTGATTCAGGACATCCTTTTGAATATGAAAGAATATCCGATATTTGTCGCGGGAGGAATTTTGCGGGGAGAGATGGTCGCAGCACTCCTCAAATTGGGAGCGGCAGGATGTCAATTGGGAACGGTTTTCGCCTGCTGCAAAGAATCCACTGCCCACGAGAATTTCAAAAAAGCTTATTTTCGAGCTAGCGGAAGAAACGCCATTTTGCCTGTGCAGCTGGATAAAAAGTTCAACATCGCTCCTGTGCGCGCTTTGGAAAATATCGGAATGGATGAATTCGTACAGAAGCAAAGAGAAGTTCTGCAAAAATTCGAAAAAGGAGAAGTTCGCGCCGAAAACGGTCGTTTGTCTTTGGAACACTTCTGGGCAGGATCTTTACGTCGCGCTGTACAGGAAGGCGATACGGATCGTGGTTCGCTTATGTCCGGTCAAATTGTCGAGCTTATAAAGGAAGAAAGATCCATTCAGGAAATCATCGATCAGATTCTGAGGGAAGCCGAGTCGGTTTTAGATTAAAATCTGCCCCCACGTTCCGCTCTGTGAATGGTAACATAGAGAGCTGAAATCTCTGGCAATTTATCTATAACCCTTTAAAAATTAACGGTTTCTCGTTTCTTATACCAAAATAATTCGGAAAAGTCAGAGAGCGGGTGCGTCCTAAAGAGTGTCTGTGACGGAAATAATATTCACAACGTTCTGAACTGAAACAAAAAAGCCCCGCCGAAGCGAGGCTGAAATCTAAACAGATTTACAACGAGAGATTATTCTTCCGTCTTCTTGTTGATAGCCAAACCAAGAATATCTCCGAGGCTTGCTCCGCTGTCGGAAGATCCGAACTCGGCCATAACTTGCTTCTCTTCTTCAATTTCGAGAGCCTTAATGGACAATCCGACTTTCCGACCGGTTCTGTCAACGGAAGTAATCTTCGCGTCAACCTTTTCGCCCACCGCGAAACGATCTGTTTTACGATCCTGACGATCCTTGGCGAGATCTGCCTTCTTGATGAATCCGTGTACACCGTTTGGCAAGGTAACCTCGAGACCGTCTTCCTTAACTTCAGTTACAACACAGGTTACGACAACGCCTTTTCTCACGTCAACGTCCGAATCCCCGTAAGGGTTTTCCGTCAACTGCTTCATTCCGAGAGAAATCCTCTCTTTCTCGACGTCAACTTCAAGAACTTTCACCTTGACAGCGTCGCCCTTTTTGAATTTCGCAAAATCCTCATCTTTGACTCTCTCCCAGGAGATATCGTTGATGTGAACCATACCATCGATATCATCGGCAACCTTCACAAACAAACCGAATTCTGCAATATTGGAAATAATACTGTCGAATACTTTTCCAACAGGGAATTCCTCCGCCAATTTCGTCCATGGATTGTCTTGCAGCTGCTTGATTCCGAGTCCCATACGCCTCTTGGCGACATCCACGTCAAGAACGATGACGTCAATTTCCTCACCGGCAGTCGCAACTTTGGACGGCGATACGTTTTTCTTCCAGCTGATCTCGGAAACGTAAACCAATCCCTCGACACCTTCCTTAACCTCAACGAAAATTCCGTAATCCGTAACGTTGGTGACCTTTCCTTTAACTTTCGCACCGACCGTAAATTCAACGTCAACTCCTTCCCAAGGATCCGCAACCAACTGCTTCATTCCGAGAGAAATTCTCTTAGTTTCTTTATTGAATTTAATAACCTTTACCTTAACTTCCTGTCCCGGAGTCAACACCTCTGAAGGATGATTGATTCTCTTCCATGAAATGTCAGTGTTGTGCAGCAAGCCATCCACACCACCGATATCAACGAAAGCCCCGTAGCTGGTGATGTTTTTAACGATACCATCAAGAATCTGTCCTTCTTCTAACTTCTCGATTACCTTTGCTCTCTCTTCAGCGTTTGCTCCTTCAAGAACTCCTTTACGCGAAACCACAATATTCTCGCGCTGCTTATCCATTTTCAGAATCAAAAACGGCTGCTCAACTCCCATCAACGGACTGATATCTTTTACCGGACGTACATCAACCTGGCTTCCCGGAAGGAACGCAGTGACTCCGCCCAGATTTACCATAAATCCACCCTTTACGCGGTTGAACATGGTTCCCATTACGTTCGCACCTTCTTTGAACGACTTTTCAAGATCGTCCCAAGCAGCTTCGCGCAACGCTTTTTCACGACTCAATACGATGCTTCCGCTCTTGTCTTCGTAGCGATCGATAAATACATCGATTTCGTCGCCGGCTTTCAACTCAACATTCCCGTTATAATTGAATTCGGTCAACGCGACCCTACCTTCGGACTTCAAACCAACATCAATCGTCACGAAATTGCTGTCAACAGCGACTATTTTTCCTTTTACTACTTTATTCTCCCACAGAGATTTCTCGCAGGACTCCTCAAAAAGCTCTGCGAAGCTTTTCTCTTGAGTAACTAACTCTTCTGACATTAAATTTTACCTATTATTGTTAAATGAAAAAACCAAAAAATTAACCCTGTCTCGCTTTAAAACGAGGATTTGTCTTATTAATTATATACACACGCCCCTTGCGCCTGATCATGCGGCAATTCTTGTGCCTAGACTTAATCGTTTTCAACGAATTCACTACTTTCATAAATAAACTCCCTTTCGAGTATAGCTATTACTACACGTAGATTCTATTGTCAAGAAATTTATCAAACTTTCCCCGAAATAATTAAGCAGAGATTTTTTGAGATCTGTGAAAATCTCTCCATTTGTTCAGCATACGAATCAAGATTTCTCCGTCCGACTTCAGACTACTCTCAGGAATATCCGTAAACCACGCCAGGTCCGTCGATTCATCGGACATCTGTATTTGCTCTCCCGGCTTCGATGCTCTCAGCAGAAATCGGATATCATAATGATAATGTGTCGGTACTCCTTTGTACTCGGGAATCAGATGGACAGATAGATCAAAGATATCCGAAGACACCAACTCGATATTCTCCAAACCCGATTCCTCGTGAGCTTCTTTCACCGCTACTCTAATTATGTCGTTATCCCCGTCGGCATGTCCTCCCAACGGCAACCACTTCTTTAACTTTTTGTGCTCAGTCATAAGAAATTTTTCGCCATCATAATCTTCCAACCAACAGGAACCCGTTATATGCCCTGACACGTTCGACCTTTCAAAGCAGTTTTCGTTTGATTTCACGAAATTTAAAATCTTTCTCCGCTCCTTCTCTTCCGAATCAAAAAACGGCCGATATTTTTCCAATTTTTCTATCAAATCTTTTCTATGCATCGTCTTCGTTACTTTGCAGGTTCCCATTTACATCGAACAGGAGAAACAATAGTTCCATCCTTTTTCATTTCCGAAAACGCCTTATCGACTATTTTTCTGTCAAGTCCCGTTAATTCCGCGACTTTTCCTGCGCTCAGAGGTACTCCCTCTTTCCTCATCGCTTCCAGAATCACTTCTTTCTCTTCCATAGCACCCCTCCTTTAAAACAATTTTTTATTCATAAATTTTTGTAACTATTCTCAATCTTATCGTTAAAAGTCTAGAACTAGCGTAAAGAAAAAGCAACCAATTGAGACAAAACATTGTGGCTGTATTTTTTGAAGCATTGATGTATAATACCGCGGATGTGTTTCTAAGACTGAGTTTAGTGTACAACATTATGGTTATGTTTTCTGAAATTGTAAGGATGGAGATAAAATGCATTTGAAAGATTATTTAAATTTGGCGATCATAGACGCGTTAAAGCAGCTGAACTACGATCATTCCAACACATTAGTTTCGATTTCTAATCGCCCTGATCTTTCAGACTATCAATCCAACGTCGCGATGTCTCTCGCGAAACTTGCGAAAAAATCTCCGATAAAAATAGCCGACGAAATTAGAGAATTTCTCTCGAAAGATCCTGCGTTTGCGAAAATCACAGTGGACGGACCAGGATTCATTAACATCACTTTTTCCGATGCCAAACTGCTCGAAATCAACACTGACTCGAAGCAATTCAAGAAAAAGGTCGTACTGGATTACGGCGGACCGAATATTGCGAAGGAAATGCATGTCGGACATCTGCGTTCGGCAATTATCGGGGAAAGTCTAAAGCGCATTTTGAAACTCAGCGGAAACGATGTGGTCGGAGATGTTCACTTTGGAGACTGGGGAACGCCGATTGGTATGCTGATCATACAACTAAAATCAGAAAATCCCGATTCGTTCGAAAATAATTTCGAGAATTTCGACATGACTATTTCGGAAATCTCAGCGCTTTATAAGAGAGCAAATACGAATTTCAAATCTGACGATGAGTTTAAGGAATCAGCTCGAGTTGCGACTTTTGAACTTCAAAATGGAAACGCATTGTATAGAAAGTTATGGAAAATATTGCGCGACAAATCAGTTGAGGCCGTCAAAGAAAATTACGATAAACTCGGTGTCTCTTTCGATCTGTGGCTTGGTGAAAGTGATACAAACGAATTGCTTCCAAAAATCGTCGACGACTTGCTTGAAAGGAAGATCGCTGTGCATTCCAACGGGGCAGTAATCGTGCCTATGGATTCTCAGAACTCGAAGCAGGAAAAAGCCCCGCTGATCCTGAGAAAATCCGACGGCGCCTATACCTATGCCATAACAGATCTTGCGACCATCGTCCAACGCGTGGAAAATTACAATCCGGATGCGATTTTGTACGTCGTTGACGCTCGCCAGAAGGAACATTTTCAGCAGGTATTTACTGTTGCCAGGCGCGCAGAATACGTAAAGGATAGCACCTCGCTCGAACATATCGCTTTCGGTACGGTCAACGGCAAAGACGGCAAGCCGTTCAAAACCCGCGAAGGAAATGTAATGAATTTGAAAGATCTGATCGAATTTTCCGAAAATAAGGCGCGAGAAGGACTGTCCGAAATCAACGAAGAATTCGAGGATCAAGCCAGAAAAATCGCAATCGGCGCGCTCAAATTTCAAGATCTCAAAAATTTGCGCACCTCGAATTACATTTTCGACACGGAAAATTTCACAAAATCCGAAGGCAAAACCGGTGCTTATATCCAGTACGCCATCGCCAGGATAAATTCGGTATTGAGCAAAAGTTCAGATAAAAACTTTGAAAATGCCAAACTGAAAATTTCACACAAAATCGAACGAGAAATTCTCCTTCAAGTGAACAGATTTTCCGAATTTTTGGAGCAGGCTTACGCAGCCAGGGAGCCATCAATCATCAGTGAATATGTTTACGTTTTGGCTCAAAAATTCAGCATCATGTATGCGGAATTGCCAATTAACGGAGAAAACGACTGCGTCATCCGTGTCTCTCGTTTAAAACTCTGCAAAATCACAAAAGAAATCCTGACTCGATGCTTGGATTTGCTCGGAATTGAAGCTCCGGAGAAAATGTTGAGGTAATCCTGTACCTTTTGAGAATTACGCCGAACCAGTTATCTAATTGACTTTCTGAAAAAGAGAAGCCTAGAGACCGTCGCCTAGGAATCCGCGTGTGGCAAGTCCCCAGGTGGGCGCCATATAATCAGACCACGATCTGAACAGAGACAGCTCCCTTTCTACAGTTTGGCCACCGAGATATACATTGCAAACAAATCTCCACGCCTCTCTGTAATTACTCTAGATAAGAAAGGTTAATAAATCAATAAAATTGAAAAATAAAAACTTGGTTGATCCAAAAATCTATTGCAATTCACGATTTTGTATTCTAGTTTGGGTCTAGGGGGATGGATTATGGACTTATTTATTAAATTTCTGTGTATTACAGCATGTTTATGCTCTTGGGGTTCAGCAGATGCGAAGGAGGTCGCTGACAAATCAGCGGAGCTTCAAGAATTAACAAATTTGAAAAAGGAGAATAAGATGTCGGAAGCAACACAAGTCGCAGCAAAGCATATTTTGGTATCGACCGAAGAAGAGGCAAAGGAGTTAATTGCCAAAATCCGGAATGGTGAAGAATCTTTTGAGGATGCCGCGAAAACTCATTCTAAGTGTCCATCGGGAGCCAACGGGGGCGACCTAGGTTTTTTTGGTAAAGGCATGATGGTGAAGGAGTTTGAAGATACAGCCTTTTCTACAAACGTTGGAGAAATCTCTGAACCAGTCAAAACTCAATTCGGTTGGCATCTGATAAAAGTATACGACAAAAAGTAATTAGAATATCCCTTTAAAAAACTGTGGGGAAGAAATTCTTTTAGGGTTTCTTCCCGTTCTTTTTATTGACAATAGACGACCTTTTAATTTTTCAGTTGACGTAGCAAACTATCGCGCCATTTTTTCCGCTATGCTTTACGAATCTCCATGATTTTCCCCTCGCCTCCTTCAATCGAAGAGTTAACGGAAAACCCTGAATCGCGCAACTGCTCCAGCAACTTAAACCTCAATACATTTTTATAAGTCAACTCCTCAGGAGGAAAGGTATCCAGCTGAATAATACCATCTCCGGAATAAACTATGTTTATATAATCGTTGCTGACATTAAACATAACCTTTCCGCCCATCGGCATGATTTCTTTCATAATAGCGCTGTCGTAGAGAATTACTTGTCCCAAAGAACAGGGAAGATCTTTATTATTGGTAACGAAATTACAACTGATGTTATAAATTCGCAAAAATTCCGAAATTAATTTTTGGATAAAACTTGCGGGATACATGTACTCTTCTTCCTTACTAAGAAAAAGTTCTCGCATAAATTTCAGGATCACATTTGCCTTGGACGCGCTGTCCCTAATGCATGATAACAAACCTTTGTCTTCCGACATTTCATAGGCTTCAAGTCCCAAATTAATGGCATTGCACGGAGTTATCAAATCATGACAAATTCTCGCTATTAAAACATTTTCAGTTTGCATTTCATTACTCCACAAACAAAATACACCCTATTCTAATAAAATTTGATAAAGATAAAAACACAAAAATTGAGAAAAGTCGGAACAACTCAGTTTTCGGAAAATCAGCCGAAAAATCACACAAACAACATATCCGAAAATCTGGAGCGGGCAATGGGATTTGAACCCACGACACCAACCTTGGCAAGGTTGTACTCTACCACTGAGCTATACCCGCTCAACACTGGTTATAATAGCAACTTTTCTTAACAAAACAATAGAAATATTAAAATTTTTGTTGATAAAGGAACTTCGTTTCCTTTCAACGTCCTTGCAATTTTCCTTGTAATCTGCTCGAAATTGAAAAGAAAGTGATTTTCCTATTTCACGAATTTAAGTATAACTCTCGAGTCTGATTATCAAATTGATAGAAATAAAAGAATCAAATAATGCTAAACCCTACATTACAGTGAGTCTTACACCGCCCATGTCATATACAGGAAATTCAGAAACGCAGTTATTTACAAAAGGACTGGTGGAGGGGGAAACCACCATTTATACTATCATTATTAATTAATAATGATATATACATACAGACATACGTACTCAAATTTGAGGTAATCAGGAGTCTGTATATGTTTATATTCGTCCGCATATAAACGTCTGTAATCGGTAATATTTGGGGGTATTTTTGGGGGTACTTTTTTCCAGGAATTTATAAGGAAAAAAGAATGATTATTATAACTTGTATATAAAAGCATTTGGGGGTACTTTTATAATATAGAGTTATTGAAAAAATTAAAAATGTTAACAGAGCTTTCGTGTAAACAGTTCAAACCAAAATCTAAAAATTATAAAAAATTTGATGGAGGCGGCCTGTTTTTACTTATAAAAAACAACGGACGAAAATATTGGCGGTTGAAGTACCGAATAGCAGGTAGAGAAAAACTGTTAGCGTTGGGAGTATATCCCGAAATCTCGTTGAGCGAAGCAAGAATAAAAAGAGAGGCAGATAGGCGGAAAATCAGGGAAGGCATTGACCCAATACAGGAAAAGAAGCAAATAAAAAGTCAGTTAAAAGAAAAGCATGATAATACCTTTGAAAAGGTTGCTCTGGAATGGCTTGAAAAGTGGAGTTATGGGAGAGCAGGCCGAGAATCAAGCATCAGATTGAGTAGATTAAAACGCCATATATTCCCGTATTTGGGAAACGTTCCTATACGGGATATAACGACAAAGCAGTTAATTTCTGTTATCAAGAAAATAGAAGATAAAGGTACTCTCGCAGAAGCAAAGAAAACCAGAGGGATTGTTAATTTAATTTTCAAATATGCAGTATCAACAAGTAGAATATCTCACAATATAATGGCAGATACAGCAGGTGCATATAAAACAGCTACAGTAAATCATTTTCCTCATTTTACAGAAAAAGAATTTAGAGAATTTCTACAAAACTTTGATGATTTAAAAGGGAATATACTTACGAAATTGGCATTAAAGCTTTTAATCCTTACCTTTTTAAGAAGTGGAGCTATAAGGTTTGCACGTTGGGAGGAATTCGATTTTGAAAAGAAAGAGTGGCGAGTACCGGCAGATCATATGAAAATGAAAAGGTTACACATCGTGCCACTATCTGACCAATCTTTAGAAGTATTACGTAAAATCAAACAATTTCATAATGGAAATACTCAAGGATTGTTGTTTCCAAGCTATACGAATCCCTCAAAACCGATCAGTGATAATACATTATCAAAGGCGTTGAGAGACCAAGGATATCAGGGGAAAGCAACACCGCACGGAATGAGAGCGACTGCATCGACTATATTAAATGAAAGAGGCTTCCCGCCCGATGTTATTGAGATGCAGTTAGCTCATATCGAAAAAAACAAAGTGAGGGCAAGTTATAATCACGCTCAATATTTACAAAAGCGCCGAGAGATGATGGATTGGTGGGGTAATTATATTCAAAAATATCTTTCTAAATCAGCGTAGATAGACTTAAATATACGCGATTTTCCTTAAAAATCGTAAAATATTCGCTTTTATTCAAAATTTTTTCGTCCGTTTTTTGAATTCCTTCATAAATAGATAAAGGAGGGAAATGAAATCGTTTCACTCCAAAAAGCTATGGAGGAAAATTTGGTGTTTGATCTAAATTTATTCAAAATCTTGAAAAAGTTTAAGTCAGTTTCCAAATTTTCGGCATATATACCTTATGAACGGACAAAAATGGTTTTTGTTCGAATACACATGGAGAATATTTGAGGAGAAAAAAATGACTGATAAGTTATTACGCTTACCAAAAGTTCTGGAATTGGTCGGAATCAAGAAGACCAAGCTCTGGGAAATGATAAAGAAGGGAAAATTCCCGAGGCAAGGGAAACTCGGCACTAAAACTTCGGTATGGAGTTTTTTGGAAATTCAACAATGGATAGAAGGAGTAAAAAATGGAGAAGAGATTAATGGCTAATTTCACACAAATAAAACAGCAATATAAAGAGAATCCGATAGCCGTACTGCAGCAGCTCGTCGGACAAGGGAAAATAGAGGGCAGCGATTACGTTGCCCTCAACCCGAGGAGAAACGATAGTAAACTGGGATCGTTCAGAATCGACATCAATACTGGACGTTTTCATGACTTTGCGACGGGAGACAGAGGCGGCAGTGTTATTGATCTTGCGGCTTTCGTTTATAATTGCGGAATAGTCGAGGCAGCCCAACGTCTGGAGAGTCTTTTTCCTTTCTTAGCCCGTCAACCGCTTGCGGTTCAAGGAACACTTGCTAAGAAGAAAGAAGTTGATATTCGCTATATTTGGAGAAAATCGATAATCGCTGAGCATGATTATCTGAAAAATAAGAAGATTTTGTTGGGAAATGCTTTGGTAAACAACTACAGGGGACAAAGCCGTTTAGTAATACCACTGACAGACTTTATTCCCTCAAATCACAGTGGGTTTATCATAAAAACGCTTCAGTTTATAGATAAGGACGGAAACAAACGCTTTTCAGGATCATTCAGAGGTATGTTTCACATAGCGTCGGATTTTGATGCAGGGAGCCCCTGCGGGCAGTATTCTGAAAAGTCTTCTGATACAAAGGTATGCAGGAAAATTACGATCATCTTGGCAGAAGGCTACGTAACGGCACGAAGTATTGCCGAATCAACAGACCTGTTCGTGATAGCTGCAATGTCTTCCTGCAATCTGAAAAATGTTGTTGAGAAAATATCTGAGCAATTTCCGAATTCTCGGATAGTCATAGCAGCAGATAACGATGATGCTGGCAGAAATGCAGCGCAAAGAGTATCGGATATTCCCAACACTCGAATAGTCTACCCAACGCAAGGATTCAAAGATTTCAACGATATGTATCAGGCAGTTGGAGCAGAAAAAGTTAGAAGAGTTTTTTGTATAAACGGAGGAGTAAGATAATGAATAAATTAAGAGATAAAATTGAAAAGATCAGAAAAAATCTACCGGAGAATTTTTCTTTGGAATTGGATAACAATCCCGGACTTTATTATAATGACAGAAAAAATGGACTTCAACGAATATGTAATCCGATAGCTGTAACAGCAATAAAAAGAAAAGCCGATGGAACTGCCTACGGGAAAGAAATCACTTTTTGGAGCGTGGATAAAAAGGAATACACCTGCTATATCATTCAAAAAACGTTGTTAGACATTAACGCAACACTGAATGAACTTGTCGATATAGGTTTAAATATCCCCAAAGCAACATTAAAAAGTAACTTGTTGTACTACTTATCAGAGACATATCCTGCCGAAAGAGTTTTTGAAGTCGACAAAATAGGATGGGCTAATTCTGATTTTGATACCTATATTTATCCGGTAGTTGCATCGAATGAGCTAGAATCAGAAACAAATGAAAAGTTGGTTTTATCTCCTGACTTAAAAAAATGCGGTTTCGGAATAAAAGGAAGTCTAAAACAATGGCAGGATAACATATGTCGATATTGTGAAAATAACGAGAATTTAACGACAGGATTATGCATCGGCTTAAGTTCTCCGATATTAAGGCCATTAGATTTAAACGGAGCTATATACAATTTCGTCGGACGAAGCTCAACAGGAAAAACCACTGCGGGGTATGTTACAGCCTCTCTTGGCGGTAATCACGAATTTGTGAAAACATGGCGTCTCACTTCAAACGGATTAGAAGGAATAGCCGAGCAACACAATGATTCCCTTCTTGTATTAGACGAGCTTTCACAAGTTAGCGGTAAGGATTCTGGAAATAATGCATATATGATAGTTAACGGATCGGGAAAGGTACGTTCGGATAAAAACGGCAATCCAAAAAATATAAAAACCTGGCGTTTGAATGTAATCAGCACGGGTGAAATCTGTATGGCGGAAAAAATAAATGAAGGAGGAGAGAGAGTAAAAGGAGGTCAAACAGTGAGAGCAATCGATATCTATGCGGAAATTGAGAATGGATATGGCATATTCAACGACCTGCACAGTTTTTCCGGCGGAAGTGAGTTAAGTAATTGGCTCAAGCGTCAAACAAATTTATATTACGGTGTTCCCATGTATGAATATACTAAAGAAATAGCGAAAGGCGACAATATAGAAAAGCTGAAAGATATATATACTATTCAGCGTGAAAAATTATACAGTGATTTTTCTCTCAGGAACGCTGATGGACAGGTTCAAAGAGTCGCTGACTTGTTTGCCGGACATATTACTGCGGGAATATTTGCATCATCGGATTATTTGGGAATCCTGACTCATAATACGGTGGGTATAGAAGAAAACGTAACAAAAGTATTCTCCAAGTGGCTTGCTAATAGAGGAACAGTGAAATCTCAAGAAGAAGAACAAATTATTAGTCATGTCAGAGGATTTTTGGATATGCATCAAAACAGATTTAAAACAATAATTCCTGGCGTTCATGGTGTCGGCGAAGCAAGAAGCTATAACAACCTCTTGGGACTTAAGATCACCGAAAACGAAAAAGAAACTTATTACATTTTCCCAAAAGCTTTTGAAGAAGAGATTTGCAATGGATTTGATAAGAAATTGACTAAGCAAATTTTGAAAAGGAAAGGAATTTTGGAGATAGATCAGGACGGAAGCAACAGAAAATGTCCTTTTGACGGATTTAAAGGGAAACGTATGGTAAAATTAGTCCTTAAAAATTCATGATTTTTCTGTCGGTTGCATCGGTATTCCGGTGCAGCCTGAAATTTCAGCGTTTATACGAATAAAAAAATCGGTATCAGTACCGTTTTTTTCCGGTATTTCCGGTTTCCATACCGAAAACATACAGTCCACAATTCCTCAAATTTGAGCGCGTACCGAAAATACCGATAATGCCGATGGGATTTTTATGATTTTTGAAATTATTGGAATGTCTGTGTTGGCTCGTAACTTTTTAATGTTTAGCTCTATTATAATTTGTATCATTAGGAAAAAATATTGCAAAAACATTAAGTATATGATACAAGTTTGAGCATCAGTGTAGTTTTTGTAGTTTTGGAAGAGTAGTTTGCGTACCAGGTCGCGTAGAGTGATTGGGCGTGGGGGGTATTTGCCTGCGTTAGGCAAGAGATATTTGGGATAGGAGCAAAACATGAATAAATCTCTATTAGTAGCAAGCTTTGCGGTGTTAACTGCAAGTGTTTTTGGAATGGATGCAAACAGTATTCAAAGCAGCAATCGAAAAAGCAAATGGTTTGATGCGGTAAGAACGAATGACTTAAATAGCATGAAGGAACTGGTAAAGAAAGGCTCAGATCTTTGTGTTCAGGACAACAAAGGAAATACTGCTCTGATATTAGCTTCAAGGAACGGATATCTCGGTATGGTAAAATGGATAATAGACCAAGTTATTGATAGACCGTTCTTAATGTCTTTTCTTTCTGCTTATAATAATCAGCAACCTTTGAGTAATGAACAGATATCTCAATTACATGATGGGATTGCGAATTTTTACAACCTTATTAATATAGCGAATTCTCGCGATTATTCGGAGGCTGGAGAATATACTGCTGTACAAATGGCCGCAAAGTACGGCCATACGGATATTGTGCGGCATTTAATAGCACAAGGAACGGATATATATAAGAATCAGAAAGGAATTGTCCCGTTGTTATTTGCGTCAGCGAAAGAACACGAGAATCTCATAAAATATTGGATGGAAAAGTGTCCCGACGCCGGCACAGGAACGGCTATATCGATAGCATCAGAAACGGGCATATCGATAAAATCAGAAACTGATTACAAAAATTTTGTGAAATATTTAATAGAACACGGCGCGAATGTTAATGAAGAGACGCCAAACGGGGTTACTCCTTTGCTGTTTGCGGTAGGACGAGGGTATGAGGATACCGTAAAATACTTGTTGGAAAACAGTGCCGATATAAGTAAGTCCAACAAGTACGGAGAGACTCCGTTAATGATTGCATTACTATGTAAACACGAAAATGTCGCAAAATGTTTGGTAGAAAAAGGGGCGGATGTAAACCAATCAGGATACAGACCAAACTTGCCACTCTCGATAGCATCAAGGACTGGGCAAATAAACCTTGTGAAATACCTGGTAGAACGTGGCGCAGAGGTGAATTTATGGGAACAGTACAGTGACGCATTGCGTTTCGCGGCAAGAGAAGGACACCTAGATGTTGTTCAATATTTAACAGAAAAGGGAGCCAACGTTAATGGATCACAAATCGGTGAAACTCCTCCATTAATCGAAGCAATAACTGGAGGAAATGAAGACGTCATAAAATGTTTGATAGAACATGGCGCCGACGTAAACATACAAGCAGGTAGAACTACTCCATTGATCAGGGCGTCAGGTCTTGGAAACCAAAACATTGTAAAGTATTTGGTAGAACACGGGGCAGATATAAATTTGCGAAGGTTGTCGGACGATGCTACGGCGTTGTATGCCGCGGCAGTAACGGGTCATTTAAACATCGTGCAATATTTGGTAGAACATGGCGCTGACATAAATCAAGATTCTCTGTTGACTGATACAATCTTTGAGGAACACGTGGACATTGTGAAATATTTGGTAGAGCACGGTGTTAACGTAAACGAAAACAGAGAAGACGGAGCAACTCCGTTACTTGCTGCGATACAAAATGGTAACGAGATTATTATCAGATATTTATCTGAACACGGTGCAGATATAAACAGAGAGAATAACAAAGGAGATACTCCCTTATTATATGCGGTGAGCTGTGAAAATATCGACCTTGTGAAATGCTTGGTAGAACTGGGTGCAGATGTAAATAAAACTGATAGTCGCGGAAATACTCCTCTGATTTACGCTTGTGAAGAAGGTAACGAAAATATCGTGAAATATCTCGTAAAAAACGGCGCTGATCTAAACAGAGCAAATAAGCATGGAAATATTCCGTTACTGGAGGCATTAGCTTCAATACGCAGAGATGAAAGTGACGGAAGTATCGTAAAATATTTAGTGGAGCACGGCGCCGATGTGAATAAATTAGGGGATAATGGTGTTGGATCCAAAGTCACTCCTTTAATGGAGGCAGCGTCATTAAGGAATAAAGCTCTTACACAATATCTGATAGAACATGGTGCTGATATAAATAAAGCGAATGAGAATGGAGAGACTCCGTTGACATATTCACTGCAATATAGAGGAAAAAATGACATTGCAAAATACTTGATAGAGAAAGGCGCTGATGTAAATCACGTCAATAAATTGGGATACACCCCTTTATTTTTTGCAGCATTCCGTCTCAAAGACGAATCTCTTGTGACGTATATATTAGAACACGGTGTTGATGTAAATGAGGCAATATCAATCCTTGCGAGAAGCGGAGATGAAGCGCGTGTAAAATATTTGGTGGAGAAATGCGGTGCCGACATAAATAAGGTGGGATTGAGTGGTAATACCGCCTTGAATGCGTCAGTAATGATCGGGAATGAAGAACTTGTAAAATATCTAGTAGAACGTGGCGCTGATGTAAATCAGGTAGACGCGTGGGGGCTTACTCCGTTAATGCACGCGACGAGTGAAACCATTATGAAATACCTGGTAGAACATGGCGCTGATATACATAAAGTAGGGACAAATGGAAATACAGCATTACATGAAGCAGTAGAACACGGAAACGAAATCGCTGTAAAATACTTAGTAAAACAAGGTGCTGATGTAAATCAAGTAAGTTTAGACAGCAAAGTAAAGGAGGGATTCTTTGGTGGCAGAGGAAGAGGATATACTCCATTACTGTTAGCGACTAGCAACAGGAGTGAATCCATTGTGAAATACCTAGTAGAACACGGAGCAAACGTAAATTATGTGGGTCCGGAAGGAGAGACCACGTTGACAACTGCATTAAGGTATGACGATGAAAGCCTCGTGAAGTATTTAGTAGAACATGGTGCTGACGTGAATTATACAAATCCGAATGGAGAAACGCCGTTGTTTCTGTCGACAATGAGAAACGAGTCCATTGTAAAATATTTAGTGGAACACGGTGCCAATATAAATAAAGAGGAGTCACACGGACTTGCTGCATTACATAAAACAGCACACCACGGAAATAAAGCAATCATAAAATACTTGGTAGAACATGGAGCCGTTATAGACAAAGAAAGTGTAAATGGATTTACTCCTCTGTGGTTTGCTGTAAACAAATTGGGGGATTACGTCAAAGAAAAAGAAGATATCATAAAATATTTGGTAAACCACGGCGCCGATATGAATAAAGCAAGCTTAAACGTGGATAATCCGGAATCAGAAGCGAACTTTTGGGATATTCGTCCAACTGAGCTGGTGGACTTTTAGATAATGTGGCGCAGACCATGACGGTTGGCGTTTTCTTACATAATCGAGGACTTTGGGGAGTATTTTTTGAAAAGGTACTTCCCTGGTTTCTCTTCGTGCGGGAGCCGAACCCCCAGTATTTCGCTAGTGTCGGAAAAATTTTTGTTAACTTTACTTTACTGATGAGGAAAACCATTTAAAAGTGTTGAATTTTTACAAATATCCTACAGGAATCGACCTGACTTTCTTGGAAACAAAGGAATATTCAGGAGCCAAGCACACGACAAATCCCTGATCGTAGTCGATAACATCGAAATTTTTGATGTCGTTTTTGTCCGGCGAGGTTTTCTTTTTAATTTCGATAGGAATTAGTTTTCCATTGATTTCCAGCAACAGATCGATCTCTTTTTTGTCCTTATCTCGATAAAAAAACAAAGGCGCTCTTTTTCCGCAGAACCAAAACGATTTCAGAATTTCCGAAACGACGTAAGTTTCAAATATCGCTCCGCTCATTGCTCCGCTTTCCAGGGTTTCGGCAGTCTGCCAATTTGTGAGGTAGCACGCCAACCCCGTATCGAGAAAATATAACTTCGGCATTTTGGTCATTCGATTTGTAAGATTTGAGTAATAAGGTTCAAGAAGATAAACGATTCCGGAGGCTCGCAGAACGGAAATCCAATTTTTTACAGTCGGCGCGGAAACTCCGATATCTTTCGAAATATCGGACAGATTTAATAGCTGACCCGTTCTTGCCGCGAGGGCTCTCATAAATTTCAGGAAGGTCAATTCATTAGAAACCAATCCGAAGTCTCTGACATCCCTTTCGATATAAGTTTGGACATAAGAGTTGTAATATAATTCCCAATATTCGTCGGAAGAACAAACCAATTTCGGACACGAGCCTTTCCAGATCGATCTGTACAAACTCATCAGAGAAACCGAAGCCGGCGGTTGATTCAAAACTTCTTCCGTATCCGTAAAAACATTCGCAAAATTCAGGTGCAGTCTTTCTCTTTGAGAAAATCCCTGCAGTTGCAGTATAGCGATACGTCCCGCCAGAGTTTCCGATACATTTTTCATGAGGTGAAATTGTTGAGATCCCGTCAGCCAATACATCCCGTTTTGCTGTTTTTGATCAACTTCAACTTTAATCGCGGAGAACAGATTAGGAGCATATTGCACCTCATCAATCAAAACAGGCGGTTGATATTTTTGCAAAAACAATTCTGGGTCTTCAACCGCCAACTTTCTGTCAGAGAGGTTGTCGAGAGTTACATATTTTCTGTTTTGATCGCAATTTCTGAGAACAGTAGTCTTTCCGACCTGCCTCGGTCCCGTCAGCATCACAACCGGAAAATTAGCCGTTGCCATCAAAATTGCATCCTCTATATTTCTCTTTACATACATATCAAATCCGACTTTTCGAAATTCCAACTTTAGAATAGTCGAAATTTGAACGAAAATCAACCAAGATGAACCAATAACGGAGCGGTGTAAACAGATGAAGTTTTGCTCAAATTTGAGAAGTGATTACGGATGAGCTAAAAAACTTAGGTCACACAAATACTGTCTACATTACGGGCAGAAATATCAACTTTTCTCCTCTTAGCCAGTACTCAGCCGCAGGCTGACTAAGTCGTAATCAGGAAGCATTATTTTTAAGGTCACTTTAGTTACCTTGGGCGAGAGAGAAATTATGATCAAAAGTATATTCGTGATATAAACTATACATAAGTTCGAAAAAATGCTTATTTGTTCGCATAAAATCTTGTATTCGTAGCGCAACTTGTTTGGGGGTACTTCTGGGGGTACCTTTCAAAGCATTTGCCCCACACAACACTGAAATTTGAGAAAAACATAGCATAAATCTGGTGGAGGGGGAAAGATTCGAACTCTCGTAGACTTCCGTCGACAGATTTACAGTCTGCTGCCTTTGACCGCTCGGCCACCCCTCCGCAAGAAAGCAGTCCCACAATAAACCGAATATTCACTGAGGTCAATCCTATATTAAAAAAATTTAATTTTTTATCGCCGAGGATATCTCTCAATCGCATCTCGTCATATAAAATAATCAACCGAATTTCATCATTTGCATTTTGCAACAAAATCTTCGTTGCTCACCACTTTTTGTTGGTCAAAAATCACAAGTTTTGATACAATACTTCCGGCAAGTTATGGAGGGTTGTCATGAAGAACAAAGTTTCATCATTTTACAAAGAAGCTGTAGCGACCGTGGATGCTGGCCTCAGGAAGTACATGCTGAAGGTTTTTACCCATATGTGCATTGGGTTGGGAGTCACTGCTTTTGCGGCTTATTTTGTGAGCACATCTCAGGCAATTATGCAGACCGTGTTTGCTTCGGGACTTGTATGGGGATTAATTATCGCTGAATTCGCGTTGGTGATTTACTTGTCTGCCAGAATAGACAAGATGTCTTCGCAAACGGCGCAATTCTGTTTCTATGCATATGCGCTTTTGTCGGGTGTATCTCTTGCCCCGATTTTCGTTGCATATACGGGGGAAAGTATCGCGACAACGTTTTTTGTGACGTCGGCGACATTCCTGTCCATGGTGATTTACGGATATACCACCGACAAAGACCTGACAGGCGTAGGTTCCTTCTTTATGATGGGATTATTCGGGTTGATCATCGCAAGCGTGGCGAATATTTTTATGAGAAGTTCTGCTTTGGGCTTCGTTACTTCGGTAATCGGAGTCGTGATTTTTACGGGACTTACCGCTTGGGATGCTCAGCTGATAAAGAGCCTGTATTTTGAGGGAGAATCAGAAGAAGCGTCTGAGAAAAAATCAATTATCGGAGCTTTGAGATTATATCTCGATTTCATCAACATGTTCTTATATCTGTTGAGATTTCTGGGAAACAGAAGAAATTAGCCGATTTCAAGAATTTTTTCGATGAGTAATATTGCCCCGAATTTTGGGGCTTTTTATTGACCACGTCCCTGTTCGTCCAAGCACTCCCCCGCTTTCTAAGCTGAAGAGAAGTGATTTTCTCCTTTTTCAAAAATTAACGCAAAATTAATTAATTTCGGATATGATCGGTAGTAGATTATTGCAGTAAGGGAGGAATCAATGAATAAATTTTTGTTGGCATATTTTGTTACGGCTTTGCTATGCGGAAACGCTATTTCGGCAATGGATTACAATGACACTATTCATCTTAAACAAAAAAAGACTAATACCAAATTAAATAACTATCAGCAAAATGGAGGTGTAAAAGAAATATCTCATATGCAGGACCAAAGTTCGAGAAACGCGAATATTCCGGAAATTAACAAAAAACCAATTACTGAACTTTCAATAAATGATTTTAAATTCGAACATTCGCTCCCACTTAAAGACCTAAACTGGCGTGTCTGCAAACTTATTGTGAATGGAAAAGACTTTGGTGAGCATCGGGGCACTGAAAGTACAGTAGATGCAGAAAATATTCTGGCCAGACGATTCTTAGACAAATACCAAATACAAGTATCAGGAATGAAATTTGCCTCTGCGATAAGAGAACTTTCTTGGTTTTTAAATACTCCTCCCGAAAAAAAGGTCAAATTCATTAATCTGGATGAACATGATTCTGAGGATTGATGAATAGTAAATCTTTTTAAGATCGGTCGCATCGCGCTTGAATAGACGTTTGTTGAGAAATAAACATCTCGACACGCATTGTCAGCGGAGCAAAATTTTCCTCTTTCTCGTTTTAATAAATAGAGATAATATTTTTCAAAATTTAACTTTAAATTAACCAATTTCGGATAGAATCAGGAATATGGGCTTAGGTCTGTGTTTCGTTTGTGTTTTCTCGTAGTATTTGTAAAAAATTTGAATTAGAAAATGGAGAAGAACTGTGAGTAAACTTTTATTGGCATTTTCTGTAGCGGCGCTGTTCTACGGAGACTGCGCGTTTGGAATGGATAATAAAGATGAGCTTTATGAAAATCCGTGGAAAGAGTCGAATTCAGATCCATTAAAAGAAAAAGTTGATAAAAATGATGAAAAATTGGCAGAAAAAAATTTATCCACACAGAAATTGAAAGAATTGCTAAATATTGAACGAGAAAAGGTGAAAAAATATGAACAGGCATTGCAAAAATCGCAACAATTATTAGCTGAAGAAAGAGAGAAAAACAGACAATCCGAAACACAAGGACAAAGAGTTCAAACAGAAGAATCTGAACAATTGTTTAACGATTTCAAATCAAAGTTAAATCTAAATAGCGCTGAAACAGATAAATAATCTTCCGAAAAATTCACTTCTGAATTAGAGCCACAGAAAATAAAGGGTTCTGAGACAAAGAAGGGATTTAAATTCAAAAATTTCGATATACAACGCCCTGAAACACTATTCAACATAGGATCATCAACAGAGTCTAGGAAAATATCTCAATCAAAAAGAAAAATTCAAAAAAAAGCAAAAAAGAACGAAAAGTATCAAAAATCACCACAAGAACAACTATTCGAAGCAATACAAAACGGAAATTTAGCAGATGTAAATGACGCAATAAAAAATGGAGCTGACGTTAATATAAAAAATAATTTTGGCGATACACCGTTGCGCAACGCTTTTCTAACAAAAAATCTAAAGATTGTTAAATTTTTGGTTGAACATGGTGCTGATATCAATCAAACCGACAATGATGGATCAACACTTTTACATGTTGCATCCCTAAACGGATATTTAATTGTGAGATTTTTAGTTAAACACGGTGCTAATATTAACCAATCGGACAAAAATGGACATACTCCTTTGCACGTTGCCGCTCAAAATGGACACTTAGAGACTGTAGATTACTTAGTTGAACACGGTGCTGATATCAACAAAACTAACAAAGATGGAAAGACTCCCTTAGATATAGCCGAAATCTACGCACATCAAGAAATAGTCGACTATTTAAAAAGCAAAGGCGCAAAGTAATTATCCAAAACCAAACACCCCCTTCTTAATGGGAAGGGGGCAAAATGGAGTAAGATATAATGAAGAAAAAACTGAACTGATTTTATTAAGCTTGGCAGT
>CACXWU010000003.1 GCA_902771535.1 uncultured Pseudomonadota bacterium
TTTAAACGGCCATCATATCCGATAACACCTTCTTCATCGTTATTTTTATATCCGTCAAACAGTTCTCGAATCGGTATTTCACGTAATTTTATTTTCATTGGATTCTCCTTATCAAAAGACGGCGATATAAATTTTTGCCGTTTATACTGGGACCGTGGCCAACCCAAATATCAGGGTTATCGCAATCTAACCAAATAATCTCAAACTGTTCAGGATTGTATTTATCCAAGAAAGTAATCGGAACTCCCATAACACCGTCGTAATCACAAGGAATATCTGCAACTTTATCCACATTAATTGCATCGTAATTATCATATTTCGGATATTCTTCGGGATTGTAATGTTTGTACAAAATCAATTTTTCATGACGTTTGGAGATGTCTACTAAGTTGGTGAACCAACAAGCAATACCCACGTTTTTTACATATCTTATACCGTCATTCGCAATGTACACATCTTTTCCGCTATAATAATCAGGAACTCTAAAAATTTTTATTTTAGGAGTATATCCCAACCAGATTTTATTCTTTTTGATTAAAGGAAAAGTATTTTTATAGGTAATCGCATTCCTGTTTCCGATTATCAAAAACTTTTTATTATGTATATGTAATTGCCGAATGTATTCTCTAAAAAGGCTGAACGGCGGGTTTGTGCAGACGATTTCGGACTCTTTTAACGCCTCAATGGCCTCTGGACTGCGAAAGTCACCATTTTGCCGTAAGGGAATCTGTTTTTTTCTAATTTTCCGTATATATTCTTAAGAACTTCTAACTTGTAAGAAGGTTTTTCTCTTTCATAGTGTGTTGTTATAAGTTTCTTTAATCTAAACTCATCAAATTTTAAATAAAAATATTTGAAGAAATCGCTGCGCTCGGGGTCGTCGCAATTTGCAAAAATAACCTTATTGGCAAAATGGTTTTTGTAATGAGATAATTCCGCTTCAATATCCTCGATTCTGGTATAGAACTCATCCAACTTTTGCCTTTTTGCTCTTTGCAGAGTCTCACACATCTTCTTTCTCCGAACCTCTGCAATAATTGTAAAGAAAGTTCGTTAATTAAGAGTAAAATTTAGATAAAAAACACGAAAACATTCCCGTCTGTTTAAGTCCTACGGACGATCTTATTGTAATTTTATTAATGAAAAGTAAATGAACAATTGAGCAAAATAAAGTAATATCTCTAAAATTCTCCTTACCTCGCAACACGATACCCCAGTTCTTTAATCATTTGCAGGTCGCGCTCGATAGTAATACCGTCCGTTGTCAGCATATCTCCCGAAATCAAAGCATTAGCTCCGGAACACAAACAACTGCGACCTTTGTCCCTAAGCAAGCCTCGACCTCCCGCCAGTCGAATAAATGCCTTTGGATTTACGAAACGATAGATCGCGCAAATCCGTCGCATTTCATCGACATCCAGAACTTTGTTACGTTCGTAAGGAGTGCCGACAATTGGACTCAGCATATTCACAGGAATTGACACCGCGCCCAACTCATATACCTGAAAAGCCATATCAATGCGGTCTTCCCATGACTCGCCGAGGCCCATAATTCCGCCCGAACAAACCTCCAACCCTTGCTCTTTCGCGGCTTCAATTGTTTTGATTTTATCTGCCGTCGTATGAGTCGAGCAAACCGTTTTGAAAAAATTCTCGGAACTTTCCAAATTATTGTGATATCTGGACAGTCCCGCTTCTTTCATTTTCTTTAAATCATCTGAATTCAACAATCCACAAGATGCACATATTTTCAAATTCGTGTTCGCTTTTATCTCTCTCATGGATTCGCAGAGACTTTCCAGCTCGGACTGCGTTAATCTCCGCCCTGAAGTCACGGGAGAAAATCTTTGAACTCCCGCAGCGTCATCGTACTTTGCCGCCGCAAGTATCGCATCGCTCTCCATCAACGGATATTTCTCGACATCGACCTTGTAATGCGCCGATTGTGCGCAAAATTTGCAGTTCTCGGAACATCTTCCGCTCTTTGCGTTAACGATGGTGCAAATTTCGAATTCATCTCCGCAAAATTTTTTACGAATTTCATTCGCAGCCACGCACAATTCCTCGAGATCAGCATCGACCAACGACAAAGCTTCGTCCTTGGATATCTCTTCACCTTGCAACACCTTGCACTTTAGTTGATTTATCAACATAATCTTTAATGAACAAAAAGCTCTTCGGGGCATACTCCCAGCAAATCCAGATCAGAAACCAACTGCAAAGTTTCGAAACATCTGCATGCCAGTTCTGTCCGATTTTCTCTGGCCAGCATGTAATCCAGCTTCTCCTTCAGAGCATGTAAATACAGGACATCTCCCGCCGCATATTTCAGTTGGTCATCGGAAAGTTCTTCCCTACCCCAATCCGAAGATTGCTCCTGTTTCGAAATTTCTATTCCGAGAATTTCTTTCACCAAATTTTTCAACCCGTGCCGATCGGTGTAAGTACGAACTAACTTAGATGCAATCTTCGTGCAGTAGATATTGTTAACACGGATTCCGAAAGTATAGTTCAATATCTCTATATCGAACCTCGCAAAATGAAATATCTTCAGAATTTTCGGATTTTCCAGCATCCTCTTGAGATTCACCGCCTTGTGCTGTTGCCCCTTCTCGATTTGAACCATGTGAACTTCGCCGTCCTTGGAGCACATCTGCACCAAACACAGCCTGTCGCGTTTAGTCATCAGCCCCATGGTTTCCGTATCGATGGCAACACTGTCCTTGAAAACCACATTACTCGGCAAATCATTTTTGTAAAGATTCATTACTGACACCTCTCAGAATTTTATCTGAATTCTAAAAAATGGTGCCCAAAAGAAGACTCGAACTTCCACCCGCTTGCGCGGACTAGGACCTGAACCTAGCGCGTCTACCAATTCCGCCATCTGGGCACACCCAACGTCACTTCGCTTTTTCTACGTAAGTACCGTCATTTGTATTTACCACAACTTTGGTACCGGCATCAATATGCGGAGGAACTAAAATACGCACGCCGTTCTCCAAAATCGCAGGTTTGTAAGACGCCGACGCCGTCTGTCCTTTGACCACCGCCTCTGCCTCGACAATTTCCATGACCACAGTGTCCGGAAGCATAACTCCGATTATCTCGCCTTCGTATGAGGTGATCGTGACAACCATATCGTCCTGCAGAAAGCGCGCAGGCTCGCCAATAACATCTTTACTTACCTGAATTTGCTCAAACGTATTGCTGTTCATGAATGTAAAAACATCTCCGTCACGAAACAACAACTGATATTTCTCTTCATTTAACGAAACCTTCTCCAAAGTTTCATCCGAACGGAACCTCTCATTCAACTTCGTTCCGTTTTTGATTTCTTTCAGCTCTGCTTGAACGAAAGCACCACCTTTTCCAGGCTTCACGTGCTGCAATTTACGAGCAGTCCACAATTTTCCTTTGTGTTCAATTAATGCCCCGATTCTAAGCTCATTTGCGCTGATTTTCATAAAACACCCTTTTAATTCAACCGATATTAATTTACGATGTCGTCGGTATTTTTCCAATAGTGTTTACAAATTTTTTATGAGGATGTTATGCAGGATGTACAAAAAATGAAATACCTTCCGTCTTTCGGGAGGAAAAGAGCGAGAGGGCTGAGCGATACTCAAAAAAACAATCTGGTACATCTGTATGAAACCTATGGAATAGCAATTCCCGAGGAAAAAATTTTCCCGAAGACGCTGTTTAACATTCCGTTCGAAGAAATTTTCGTCGAAGTCGGATTCGGACATGGCGAGCACCTTATCCAAAACGCGTTGTTAAATCCGAAAATCGGATTCATCGGATGTGAACCGTTTGAAAACGGAGTTGCCGCGACACTGAAGGAAATACAAGGCAACAATCTGCAAAATGTCCGCATATATAAAGGAGACGCTCGCTTGGTACTGGAAATGCTTCAGAAAAATACGATAGATAGAGTTTACGTTTTGTTCCCGGATCCGTGGCACAAAAAAAGACATCACAAACGCAGGATATTGTCCGCGGAATTTATCGACAACCTCCGAAAAAATCAGGTTAAAGAGCTGGTCGTTGCAACCGACTGCAAAGAATACATGGAAAGCGTTCTGGAAAATCTCGAGCAGTTAAAAATACCTGCTCCCGGAAATATCGAAACGCTGTCACAAAAACCAAATTGGTTCCTCATCACCCGCTACGAACAAAAAGCTCTGGCGAAAGGCGAGAAGTGTTATTATCTGAAAGTTGAATTAACGGTTTTGTAGCCCCGTCAGCGGTTTTTATCATATTTTAACATTCTCCATGCTATAATTTACGAAAATGGAGGATAGTATTTTGAAAAAGATGACATGGTGGCAATGGGTTAAGTATCTTTTCCTTGGCCACGTACGCAGTGCTTGGTCACTCTTTAAACTAAAACGAGAGGAACAAGAAGAGATTTTTTTCTCTAAAATAAAAAAACCAGATAAAAAAGAAATCATCCACACCTTTTGTTCAGTAATAATTTCCGCAATTCTATTGGTCGGAATAGTTTTGTATTTTTTTATGTTTAAATAATCCAGATATTACTCGCTACGAACAAAAAGCCCTGGCGAAAGGCGAGAAGTGTTATTATCTGAAAGTTGAATTAACGGTTTCGTAGCCCTGTCAGCGGTTTTTATCATATTTTAACATTTCCTGTGCTATTATTAACGAAAATGGAGGATAGTGTTTTGAAAAAGATGACGTGGTGGTACTGGCTCTGGGTTCAATTCACAAGATCTGGAAGAGACTTTGGCTTATCTCACAACATAACATATGAAGAACGAAAAAAAATTTCAAAAAAGTTGAGAAAACGAATCAATGAATATGGTTACATCATTAGTTTTTGGATAATCATTCTCTTACTGCTTGTTTTGTATATTAAGTTTAGATGATTTTCCCGCTCTCCCCACAAATAACTTCAGCTAAGTGACACAGATCTGCGCGTACCAATGAGTATTTATTCAGCATGAACGGATGAAAAACTACAAACCGCCAGAAGTAAAAATAAAAATCTCATGGCGCTCTCTGCTCTAATCTTTTCCGATCAAAACCTGTTTCAAACAGCATTGTCGGGAATTCAGATTATATCGCTCGTTCCATGCCTATACGATTTCTGCTGCTAAACGTTTTTTTGAAATCCAGCAACTCGTTCTTACAGTGCTTTAGTTTGTTGACCTCGCGCACATCGTCCTTATCTTGAATAAGTATTGCGCTCAATTTGATTTCCACGAGGTCTATCAAAATATCTACAGACTGCTTCGATAACATTTTTTTCTCCAACATCTATAAAACTGTAGGAATTTTATGTAACTTCTCTTTAAGAAAGGGTTAAAAATTTGAAAAATTTTATTTGTGAATTAAAAAATTTAGATACAGAGAAGTTGCTTGCTGAAAATTCAGTGATTGTCGGGCTCGATATCGGAGATAAAACCATCGGAATCGCCGTTTCTGACAGAAGAATAAAGATCGCCAGCGGAATTACAACGGTGGCAAGGAACGGATCTGCAAAGGATTTTGCGAAAGTTAAGGAATCTGTAAGTAGATATAAAGTCGGGGCAATAATTTTCGGATGGCCTGTTCAAATGAACGGACAGCCCGGTCCGCAATGCGAAAAAATTCTGGAATTTGTCGAAGAATTGAAAAACTTCTTCCCTGACGTTCCGTTTTCATATTGGGATGAAAGACTCTCCACCTGCGCGGTTACACAAGTATTACTAAAGGCTGATCTCTCGAGGAAAAAACGTAAAAAAGTCGTGGATAAAAGCGCTTCGATCTATATTTTGCAGGGCGCCTTGGACTTTCTGAATCGAACTTAAACAAAGCCGAATCTGAGACCTCTAACGTCACTTCGCATAAATCCTAAAGTGTAATTTTTGTCACAACCGCTAATAAAATTGGTTTTGGCCGAGGTTATATTTCTTCAACATTAATATCCCTACTTTCTCTAGCCAACCTTGCTTTATATAACTTGTTTAACTGGTTGATTTTGCTGTTCATTTTTGCGATAAACAGAGACAAAACCCCCGAAGTCACCGCACTTCCCAAGGCTCCATATGAGAGTCCCGTAGAGACCGATGGATGCGTATTTTTGACAGCCTCCGAAGCGGTAATCAACACCATAGTAGATGCACTGGTCGTAATTTGTAATGGTTGAAATATCTTCCTTACCACGGTCCAAAAACGGCCTTCCTTGTAGGTCGACGCCGAAGTCTCAAAAATATTGTCCTCTGTTTCATCACCAGAAAAGACTTCTGCGATATCTTGCCACTGATTTATCAGATCTGGATTGGTAACATCTATTTTTACTGATCTATCCAAACTCTTTATCACTTCTTCATTACACACGGATTCGGGGGCATCTTGCATAGATTCACCTGAACTATCTCTATTTTGTACGTTGTACATAGGCTTGTATGAAGCAACTACATCCAATTCTTTCGGACAATCCATACCATAAGAATATTCGGCAACAAAGCACATAATTGCTATTATTTTTTTCATATCTTTCTCCCTATATAATTATGGTGAGTATACCAAATGGATATTAATAGGAAGTTAATTTTTTAATATTTGACCATTAATTCTAATTTACTTTTTTTCATGAAGAAAAATTTTCATTCATATGATTGTTGTGCATAAACATCAATGTTATACGCCTTTCTAATTACTTCAAACCCTCGACTTCTCAGATAGTTCTTGTACTTTTGGTTCATTTCCGTTGGACATAGAACAACGCTGTCATCAAAAACATATTCTAATTTTTCTAAAGGCCTCAAAATATTACTGTCGCGCAAATAATTTTTCTTTTGCAATGAATAATTTACAAAATGAGTAAAAATATCAAACGCCCGAACATTTCCGTAACCTGCGTCAATTCTAAATCGCGACACGGACTCGCCGTTCGTGAAAAAGTACACATACTTACCATTTATATATGAATCCGCGATAAAATCGACGACTTCCATATCATTGTTTCTCAACTTATAAGTATCTTGAATAAAATCTTTCGAAACACCATAAGCTAAGTAAGCACTCCCTCCACTTAACAAAATCATAAAAATCGAGGTAAATTTATTTCCCTTCCATAAATAGTCCGTCCAAAATACCAAAGATGGAAATGCAAAAATCAATGTCGGAAACATATTACAAGAATCGGCTTGAACAAACATCGCACCGACAATAGTATAAACCACTGATCCAAAAAGCAAACTATCTATAAACAAAGTTCTTCTGTCTGATTTTACAAATACAAAGTAGGCGCGAACCACTGCAAATATGAATATCAAACTAAGTATAGGTTCGTCCAAAATTGTATTTAGAGCATTTAATCCCTGCGAAAATACAAAAATGTCTCCCCCTGATTCTTCAACATTACCGTAAAAACATTTGTACAGATAAATTCCAAAATATGTTAGAGCCGAAAAAACCTGTAAGAAATGAAAAGAACGATCTTTTCCGGTCAGATGATTCCAGCCGAAAATCAAATTAATACAAGCTATAAATAAAATATCAATGAAAACCAATTCTTTAGAAAAAATCAAATAGGTACAGAATATCCACGAAAGAAAATACGATAACATCGAGTTATTTTGATATCCTTTTAACCAGAAATACATAAACAGTACTTGTATCAAAAACATCATTCTCTCTGGATGAGAACAATTCATACAAATCTGCGCAAAGCTCGAACTGCAAAGCAATATCAAAACAAAAAACAAACTAAGTCCGTAGTTTTTTTCATTCACTTTATTGAAAAAGTGATACAGAGAAAAAATCGCAACTGCTATCATTGTAATATTGTAATCGAAATGCGCTTCGATTGTTTGCCCGATTGCCTTCGGAAGTAGCAACAAAATAGAATAGTCGAACAATCCAAGAGACCATAATCTTCCCTGTCCTATCCAAGTATGGCAGGGTTTCCCGATCATAGTTGTTCTTAAAAACAGTTCATCGTCACCTAATATCCAATTCAGATCTTTAAACATAAAATAAAAGATCACCGCGAATGAGCTAACCAAAACCAGATAACTCAAATTCCGAACAAACTTACTATGCAAAACAATTTCTCCAAATCGTATCTTTATATACTTAGCATTTTTTGGATAGCTCAGACAATATTTTCATCCGAAACTCGATTGAAAATATCGCACAAGTCTGCCGTCTTTGTAGAATCCAAATCCATTTGGTTTGAAATTTCGTCCGCAATCCTCACCAAAGAGTAATTATCGGAAAAATCACTGAATCTCAGAACATCAAACCCACTTTGATCTCGTCCCAGAATATCTCCCGCGCCTCTAAGTTTCAGATCCTCTTCGCTGAGCAAAAATCCGTCGGTTGTTTCCTTCATCAACTGCAAACGTTTACGCCCGACTTCCGAAACCGGCAAATGATAAAGCAAAATACAGTAAGCGGATTCGTTTCCTCGACCTACCCTACCGCGCAGCTGATGCAATTGCGCCAGCCCGAATCTTTCAGCATGCTCTATGACCATGACATTCGCATTGGGAATATCGACGCCGACTTCTATCACCGTTGTGGAAACCAACAACTTAAATTTATTCTCCTTGAAGCGAGTCATGATTTCGTCCTTTTCATAGGCCTTCATTTTGCCGTGCAAAACCTCGACTCCTTTTGGAGAAAAAGCCTCTTTCAGGTATTCGCAGCGAGTGTTTACATCTACCAAACTTTCGGACTCCTCGATGACAGGACACACCCAGAAAATCTGCGAATCGATCGTCTTCAATCTTTCAACTAAGCTTTCAATTTTGTTTGTTCCGATGACAGCAGTTTCCACTGGCTGTCGTCCTTTGGGTTTTGTTTTAATCGTGGAAACGTCTATATCTCCGTAGCATCCCAACAATAAAGTTCGAGGAATCGGCGTCGCAGACATAGATAAAATGTTTGGATATTTGCTCTTGTTGATCAATTTTAAACGCTGCATCACTCCGAATTTATGTTGCTCATCTATAACGATAAACCCGAGATTTCTGAACTCGATATTATCCTCTAAAATCGCATGAGTACCTATCAAAATCTGCGTAGTACCATCCTGCAACTCTCGAATCTGTCTTTTTCTTGCCTTGCGATTACTGTTTAGCATGATGTCAATTTCCAGATCCAGATTTTCCGACAATTTTTGGATAGTTTCAAAATGCTGCCACGCCAAAATTTCCGTCGGAGCCAGCAAAACCGCTTGCAATTTGTTTTCCAAAGCGATCAGCATTCCCAGAAATGCGGTAATTGTCTTCCCGGAACCGACATCCCCCTGAATCAGACGATTCATCGGACGCCCGGAAGCCAAATCTGTTTTGATATCCTCCAAGCACTTCACCTGATCTTTAGTCAGCTCAAACGGCAACTGCAGATTTCTGAGAATTTCTCCCGTTTCTTTGATAGCAACCGCACTTCTTCTTTGCTGGTTCCTTTTTATTTGTTTCAGCCGAATTTGATTCGCTAAAATTTCGTCTATGGCTATTCTTTTGCGAAACTTATTCGTAATTAACAAATCTTCATCGGATTCCGGATAATGAACAGCCCTCAAAGCATCCGAAAAATCCACCAAGCCATACTTATTTTTCAACTCGTTCGGAAGCCAATCCAAATTCTTCGGAATCAACTTCAGAGCGGAGGATATGGCATAACGCAAAGTTTTCAAAGACAGATTTCCGACAAGAGGATAGATCGGCTCCGCTCCGACATAACGTGCAGCCTGCTGCGGAGGTGCAATTATATCGGGGTGTATTATTTTTATACCGTCCAACTCGCGCGATGCATTTCCGCTAACTGTAAAAGCCCCCCCGATCGGTAGAATTCTTCGCAAGTAAGGAACTCTATAATGAAAATACATTATCGTAATTATATTTCCCGCAAGAGTCTGCCCGACAATTCTGTAAGGACTGTTTCTGTAGCGCGGAACAACATGCTTCAACACGGTTAAAACGACAGTCAGTTTTTCTCCATCTTTAAAACAATCTTCGTCAGAAGTGCGTTTGGATAAATTCGACGGAAAATGAAACAGCACATCGATAACCCGATCGCCTCCGCAACATTTTTTCAACAACTTGTAAGTATACGGCGAAAACTTAACAAACTGGCGGATTGGCTGCAGTAACACACTGACACCGCTTTCGAAATTTTCAGAAAATTCCTGATCGATTTCTGAATCAATCTTTTCCGCTAATTGTGACAATCTCATTTACTAAACTTCTGTATATCAAAAACACGCCAAGCGCCATTATAGCGAAACAAAAATATTGATTCAAATTTATCCCCGTGCTGAAAAACAGATCCCAACTGAAAAGAGAATCTGGTACGCGGAAACATTCCCCAATAAATCGATTAATTCCGTATCCGAGGCAAAAAATTCCCGACAAACGTCCATCAAATTTATATTGCTTTTTGTAAAACGCGAAAATCATTATTAGAAACAAAACAATTCCTTCCAAAATGGCTTCATAAATCTGCGACGGATGACGAGGAATGCCATCTCTGAAAACCACGTTCCAAGCAATTTCCGAACTCTGCTTTCCCAACAATTCTCCATTTATAAAATTCGCTATTCTGCCGAAAAACAGCCCGATTGGAGCTCCGACTGACCAGTGATCAATAAAGCTCAAAAAATTCAAATGATGTTTTTTACAGAACCAGTATGTCGCCACAACTATTCCGATAAATCCGCCGAAAAACGACATTCCGCCTTTCCAAATTTTGAAAATCTCCATCGGTTCATTCCAATAAGAACAAGGATCATAGAACAAAACGTGCCCTAGTCGCCCTCCGAGAATAATTCCCAAAACCACAACACCAACGAAATCATCCAAAAGCTTCGAATCGATAGCGTATTCCGATTTTTTCATCAAAAATTCCGTCAATTTAAACGCAAAAATTATCCCGAAAATATATGCAAATGAATACCAATGAACCGGAAATCCAAAAACATGAAAGGCTACCGGAGAAAAATCACAAACCATATAAATCCCTTTTCCCAAAGACTTACTGTCATTTTAAAACAAACTAATTTTTTAATGAATAGTTTTATGTTAATCTCTAACGGGAAATTGTGGAATTTAATGTGAATAACGTTATCGACATAGCTGAAGAAACTTTTGAGAAGCTGGATTATAATTTCAGCCGTATAGATGATAATGAACTGGCTGTGTCTTTATCTCCGAATTACAGTTTGTCGATTTTACTAAAGCCGGAATATGACATTCTGCATTTTTCAAATGATTTGGATTTGATTTGTCCTGACGATCGGCTGGCAGTAATCGAAGATTCCATCGTAAAAGCAAACGAAAGAATCTGGCTCGGACATTTCGATTTGATTTCCGTTGATAATCGATTAGTCTACAGCTTGAGTTTTCCTTTCGCTCATTCTTTTTTGTTCGATCAGGATTCCTTCGAATCTTTAATTGACATAATTTGCGAGGAATCCGACAGGTTCTATCACTATTTTAAAATGCTGCTTTCCGACAAACAGATTCCGAATTTTTCAATAAGTTCTTTATTTCAGGAAGCAGTCGGAGAAGCCTAGGAGACCGAATGATTTTAATCACGGGAGGAGCCGGATATATCGGCAGTCATATTGCGCTCAAATTACTGGAAGAAAGTGATCGAAAAATAGTCATTTTCGACAATCTCGAGAATGGGCATATGTCCACGATCAAAACGTTGCAATCCGTTCGGGATTTTGATTTCGTAAAGGGTGATTTAAAAAATCAAGATGACTTGGAAAATTTGTTCCGAAACTTTGATATAGATTCCGTTATTCATTTTGCGGCATGTATTTGCGTGGAAGAGTCTGTACAAAATCCAAGAAAATATTATTCAAATAATTTGGTCGGAACAATAAACCTGCTCAACAAGATGCTCGATCACGACGTAAAAAAAATTGTTTTCTCGTCGACGGCTGCAGTTTATGGCGAACCAAAATATGTTCCGATAGATGAAAATCATCCCAAGCAGCCGATAAATGCGTATGGAAAAACGAAATTTATGGCGGAAGAAATTCTGGATGACTACGATAGGGCTTACAATCTAAAAAGTATTCGGCTGAGGTATTTTAATGTCGCGGGATCAGATTCGAAAAACCGCATCGGAGAATCTCACGATCCTGAAACTCACCTGATCCCAAATATTTTGGCTTCGGCTGCAGATTCGGAAAATGTTTTCAACCTCTTCGGAACCGATTATGCCACAAGAGACGGCACATGCATTCGAGATTATGTAAACGTTGAAGATTTAGCTTCTGCACACATTTCTGCGTTACAATATTTGTCAGAAAAAAATCAATCTGATTGCTTCAATATCGGAACGAAAAACGGAAATACGGTAAAGGAAATCTTCGAAACCTGCAAAAAAATCACTGAAAAGGAAATCAAGGTAAAAATCAATCCACGTCGCGGCGGAGATCCCGAAAGTTTAGTTGCGAATAACGAAAAAGCCAAAAAAATTCTGAATTGGTGCCCGAAAAAGACTTTAGAAGACACCATAAAAACTGCCTATGCATGGCTAAAAAAATAAAGGCTGTTTCCCGAGATTATTTTCCTTTGAAAATATTTATCAGAACAACCTCCGGAATGTTTCCTATGCGATACGGAGGTCCCCAAAATCCTGCTCCGTTTGTGATGTACGCATAAGTATTTTTAACTTTCCGCAAATCTCCCGTAGGACCGAACATATAATCTACCACAAAATTTATAGGAAATGTTTGCCCAGCGTGAGTATGCCCCGATAAATGCAATAACGCGTGATGGTCAGCCGACTCCTCAATTGCAGACGGAGTGTGATCAATGACTATTAAATTTTTCATATCATTCGTAACAATTTGCGATAAAGATTTTCTCTGTAGAACCGTTCTATCAAGTCGCCCGACGATATTAAACCCTTTCACTTCAACAGCTTTATCAATCAAAATTTTTATTTTTGCCTGCTTCAGCAACCTGACGCACTCTTCCACTCCGGCGTAAATTTCATGATTTCCAATCACCGTATAGGTCTCATATTTCGATGTTATTTTGTCGCGCATTATATCCACGAAAGTTTTTTCATAAACCTTCAGCGCTTCGATATCCAACACATCTCCGCCCAAAATAACGACATCTGGATTCGCTTTTTCTATACAGTCCGCGACTCTATTGAGTATGTGTTTTGTGTTGATACAACCGACATGAATATCCGAAACAAAACAAATCTTCAAATCAGAACTGCCTTCAATATTGATAGTTTTCAGCCGAGGGTTTATCGCATTTAAATATCCGCCAAACAAAAAAATCGGAACCAAAACAAATCCCGCCGACAAAAGTTTTTTCAAACTGATTTTTTTATAAAACTTATGAAATACAAACACAGCAATACAATACACCGGAAAATATAAAATGAATCCCAGATAAATATATCCGAGATAGCAAAATCCGTTTGTAAACCATTCGCAGTGAATTAATGATTTCTTCAGATAAATAGATACAGCGGGAACCAAAGCAAAAAGCATGGCCAGAAAACCCAACCATACTTTTTTTGTTAAATATTGCGCAACTTTAGCACAAAAATACCCCGCTAATATTTGTAAAACTATAACAACCGAAAAAACAACCGCCATCGGATTTACGCCTATCCTATTTCAAGGTCTTAACTTCTTGAAGAAATTTGAAAATCCCCAAAATCTTTCCAACCACGAAGAATATCAAAATGCTGACACCAACAACAGAAATTACAGCCTTATTCCTCAGACCTCCTCCCTGAATATAGTAAGATTTCGCAAAAATATTCATTCCGTATATGGAAAGCAACATCACGGCGGAAACTACTACTTGTTTTATACAGTCCAAAATTACGGATTTCTCAATCTTTACCGTGCCCAAACTTTTCAACTTGAATATCAAATACAATCCGTTACACCAAGCGGATAGCGAGGTCGCCAAAGCCACCCCGACGTGCTTCATATAAGGAACCAAAAGTAAAATAAACAACAGGTTGGAAATAATAGAAATCATTCCACCAATCAACGGTGTCCTGGTGTCTTTGTGAGCAAAGAACGTCGTTGAAAATACTTTTGTCATCATGTAGGACGGAAGCCCGAAGGCAAAAGCTATCAATGCCGGAGCTGCTGCCGTAACACACTCGGAGGTAAATTTTCCGTGTCCGTAAATCGCCCCTGTTATCGGCTCGCTCAAAAGCATCAAAATCACCGCGGCCGGCAAAGTAAACAGGAAAGCAAAAAGCAATCCCAAACCCATCTGCTTTTGCGCGCCCTCTTTGTCATTGGCATGAATGGCTCTTGTTAAAGGAGGAAGCAATGCCGTACTGAAAGCGATTCCCAAAATTCCTATCGGAAATTGATTCACGTGATCCGTCAAATAGAAGTAAGTCGCAGACCCCGTCGGCAATAAAGTGAGAACGGAAAAATCAATCACGACGTTCAACTGCCAAACTCCCGCTCCAACCGCTCCGGAAACCAATTTTTTGAAAAATACCTTCACTCCCTCCATCACCGGAGAAAAATCAAACCAAACTTTCATTCCGCAGCAACGAACATTCAACCACAAAATTATGAGCTGAATAAATCCGGCAAAAAACGTCGCCCACGCCATGGTGTACGCAACACTCGGAAACCAAAGAGGTCCCACAAAAAGGGCAACTATCACCGACAAATTCAACACAACCTGAACAGCAGCCGGCATGGCAAACCGATTGAGCGTGTTTAAAATACCTCCGAACAGCGCGACTAAAAACGATGCACCTATGTACGAAGAACAAATACGACCGACGACAATCAAATGCTCGCTTCCTTCGCTTCCCGGCTCAAACCCTCTGCCATAAACTGACATAATTTCTCGGAAAAAGATCAAACACAAGATCATAAGAAGCGAAACAAAAAACACCAACCAAGTGAATGTCTGAGAAGCTAACTTCCTGGCCTCGTCTTCCCCTTTATCCTTCAGTGTGTTAGAAAAAATCGGCAGAAACGACGCATTAAACGCCCCTTCAGCGAATATCTTTCTCAGTACGTTTGCAAACTTAAAAGCAACAGCAAACACATCCCCAAACATCCCGGCCCCCAGATATCTCGCTTGAAGAATATCTCTCACAAAACTACTCAATCGGTAAACCAAAGTCCACCCACCGACCGTAGCAACAGTTTTAACTAAACTCATTTTTCACCAACACATCTAAATAACCTATATTCTCAAGTATCATATATGGGCTGTTTATACAAGACCATACTACCGAATAAGCCTCGCTCTCTGGTGATTAATAATCAAAATTTACTGTATGCAAACGTCTGCAATATCGTCATATTTACAAAAATTCAATTTAGATCATTAATATAATATTCCCATTAGAAAATGTATGATACATAGTCTAAGGTAAATAAAGGGTGCGAAAAATAAGAAGGGCTTCAGTTATCGCAAATATGTCATTTGCGTCGGCTTGTGTTTTTGGAATGAATGATAATGTCTGCCAATCTGAGAGTTAAATAATTTAATGAATTTGTTTTGCCCTACAACACGTGATGTTTTTAAGCGGAACGGAGCAACTCTATAATTGCCTCGCTTTTATTAACAACCTATATTGATCGCTTAATCTCTCCTTCATCTTCAGTACTGCAAAAAAAGTTGCGTGTGGGATTTTTGTATTTTCAACAAAAATTATTGCCAATCGATTTATTGTATGGTATGTATGCGACTAGTTAGTGGTTTGCTGTTGTTTTGGTATCAAAAAAATTGAAGAAATTTTTGTTTTCTCCTTGGGAATTAGAAAAATGGCATTATGTATGCAGTTAGAGATATTTTAGAAAGGAGCAAAAAATGAGAAAGTCTCTATTAGTAGCTAGTTTAGCTGTAATTTCGGTGAATGTGTTGGGGATGAATAATCGAGATATAGACAGAGGAAATTACTCAGGAGCACATCTTCGAGAAATTACCAATCTGAATAATACTGAAGCATCTACGTCTTCTCAAAAAAGAGCGAGAGCTGATTCGGATCCTCAGAGATCTGCTCAGAGAAGGAGGCTTTCAAGCACATCGAATCGAATCCAGATATCTGACGATGCCAAGAAAAAAATTAATAATTATGTCAAAAAATACGAGAGTTACAACTCTAGGCGCTTTGACAAAGATCTTGTTAAGGAGGTTTTGATTGAAATACTTACTGAACCTAATAAAACAATAAAAGAAATTGCTAAAGAAGACGGTATAAACATAGGAACGGTGAGATACTGGATAAAAAAAGCCGGTTTATCTTCTGAGCGACAGAAACTAGTTAATTCTTATAGTGAATCAAAATTGCGTCTTGCCAAAGCAATTTCGGAATATTCAGAAAAAGGTCTTGGAAAAGCAGCTTACGACAACGGTATAAAACAAGCGACTTTAAGTTGCGCACTTAGAAAATTATCGAAAGGGGGTAGTATAATACTTAAGAAAAATCAAGAAGATAATGCCTTTCATCAAAAAGAACTAGACCTTTTAGCAGCCTATTATGAAGGCAAAGATCTGAAAGATCTTTGTAAAATTTTTAATGAAAATGAAAAAAGGACTAAGAAACAGCTCGGAAAACTTGTATATCTTACTTTAACAGGAGAAGAAGAGAAACAGTTGTTGACTGAATATTCTGGACTAATACAGGACTACAGAGAAGGGCTTTTGACTCTAGAAGGACGTATAGATAGGTGGCGTGTCAGTGAAGTCAAAGACTATTTAGTTCTACATATAGCAAGAAAGTTAGCGATAGAAATAAAAAAGAATCCTGATATTGAAGAAGCAGCTTGGTGGAGCAAAGAATTCGATTCAGCTCCGAAAAGAGGAGATTGGTGGCATCATGAAAGAGAGTTGGAATACAAAACAGAGAGAGAAGTACCAAAAGAAGTTAGAGAGGAAATGGTTCTTACTTACAACAAGGGAATTTTAACTAGGAAAGGGATAGCGAAATTATATAAAACAAAAACGGGTGTAGTACGTAATATCTTTGCTCATAAAACAACAAATAATTTGGTTGACACAAAAATTGGACGGGGAAATTTAGAAGAAGTCACCTTTGATTTGTTAACAAAATCACCATATGAGGTTAGAACAAAATATGGATACTCAGATCGAACAATTAGAGATAGATTAGTCGTTATAAATCATTGGAGAAAATTAAGTGATGATCAGAAAAATGCATTTAAAAAAGCAATGCAAACAAAAAAAATGCCGGATCTATCTGCTATAGAATACTCTAAAGTGGAAAAAAGTCGTTTTGTAAATGATGATTTTGAAAAGAATTTATTCGCTCTCATATTTACAAAGGAAGAAATTATAGAAAGGTATTACAAAAACATTAACAGGAAATATACACGCGCACAAGAATTACGACAAAAAGCAAGGATGTGGACGATTCTTGCTAAACTAGAGATAGATTTAATAAAAGCGGTGAAAGATGAAGATTTGGAAAAAGTAAAAGATCTGATTAAGAAAAAAACCGACATCAACTGCAAAGATGAATATTCGCAAACTCCGTTAATGTGGGCTTCAACTGTTGGAAACGCGGATATTGTACAGTATCTGATCGATCATGGCGCGAATATAAGTCATAAAGATAAGAATGATGAAACCGCATTAATAATTGCTGAAAATTTCGGGCACGACGAAATAGTTAACATCTTGAGAACAGCTAGATAGATTAAAACCGGAACGGGGCAACCTTGCGATTGCCCCTTGTTAACGTATACAACAATCCGTTATACCCTACTTCTGCTTCATTCTCAGCGCAGCAAGGAAAGTTCCATGCGGGATTTTTACATTTCCGATTTCGCGCATCTTTTTCTTACCTTCTTTCTGCTTTTCGAGAAGTTTGCGCTTACGGGAAATATCTCCCCCATAACATTTCGCGGTGACATCTTTCCGAAAAGCCGAAATTGTTTCACGTGCGATGATTTTTCCGCCAATCGCTGCCTGTATCGGAATCTTAAACATATGTTTCGGAATCAAATCCTTCAATCTCTCGCACAGCTGACGACCTCGATACTCAGCGTTATCCTTGTGAACAATCATGGACAGCGCGTCGACTTGCTCTCCGTTTACGAGAATCGTCATTTTCACCATTTCGTTTCTTTCGAATCCGTGCAGCTGATAATCGAAGCTGGCATATCCTCGGCTGATTGACTTCAGACGATCATAAAAATCGTAAACAACTTCGTTCAGCGGCAGCAAATATTCGACCAGCGCGCGATTTCCGATATAAGTGAGATTTTTCTGAACCCCTCTTTTTTCTTCACAAAGTTTCAGAACATTTCCGAGATATTCATCCGGCAAAATTATTTGTGCGAGAATCCATGGCTCCTCGATGTAATCTATCTGAGTTGCGTTCGGCATGTCCGATGGATTGTGCAACTCCAGAATTTCTCCGTTGGTCAGATGAACTTTGTACACGACGCTCGGAGCAGTCATGACCAAATCCAGATTGTACTCACGCTCGAGTCTTTCTTCGATGACTTCCAAGTGCAGCATTCCTAGGAACCCGCAACGGAATCCGAAACCCAACGCTTGCGAGGTTTCCGGCTCGAAAGTGAAGCTCGCGTCGTTCAGATTCAATTTGACGAGACTTTCCTTCAGCTTCCCGTCATCGACCGTATCAACGGGAAAAATACTGCAGAACACCACCGGAATGCTCGGTTTGAATCCCTGCAGCGGTTCGCTTGTCGGTCGATTTTCCTCGGTAATCGTATCTCCGACCCTCGCATCGCCGACACTTTTGATTCCTGCGATGATATAACCGATTTCTCCCGGATTCAGCTGGCTGACCTCCTTGGTTTTCGGAGTGAAAATCCCGACTTTTTCAACAGGATAGGTCATTTTAGCGGCCATCAACCTGATTTTCATACCCGGCTTGAGAATTCCGTCTTTCACACGCACCAAAGTCACGACTCCCATGTAAGGATCATACCAACTGTCAACCAGAAGCGCTTTCAGCGGAGCATCCGCGTCGCCTTTCGGAGCAGGAAGTTTCGTAACCAAAGCTTCCAGCACATCTTCGATACCCAATCCCTGTTTCGCGGAAATTTCAATCGCATCTGAACAATCTAAACCTATGACGTCTTCAATCTGTTGCTTCACTCGGTCGACATCCGCTGCCGGCAGATCAATTTTATTTAGTACCACGATGATTTCGTGATCGTGCTCCAGCGCTTGATAGACATTTGCCAAAGTCTGAGCCTCAACTCCCTGAGTTGCATCGACAACCAAAATGGAACCTTCGCACGCCGCAAGAGATCTGCTGACTTCGTAAGCGAAATCGACGTGTCCGGGAGTATCCATCAAATTCAGCTGGTAAGTATTCCCGTCTTTCGCTTTATATTCCAAACGGACAGTCTGAGACTTAATTGTTATGCCTCTTTCCCGCTCGATATCCATGGAATCCAACATTTGATCATGGAATTCACGATCACTGATCGCCCCGCAATACTGCATGAGGCGGTCCGCCAGCGTGGATTTTCCGTGGTCGATATGAGCAACAATTGAAAAGTTCCTTATAAACTTCATTGATTTCTCAACTTTCCGCCTAATTTTTCCACATAAGACACAATTTTATCGGAAACTTCGTTCGCTTCATCCTCCGTTAAAGTTCTGTTGACAGCATCCAGCACAACTGTAATTCCTATGGATTTTTGAGTTGAACTTATTTTAAACGAATCAAAAATATCTACCTTTGCGATCCGATCATCTAATTTGTAAACATTATTCACAATTTCTCCGACAGCGTCTTGGCCATTGAAAATAAAAGAAAAGTCTCTTTCGATTTTCGGGAAAATCTTATTGTTGTATTCCTTCTGGCGCTTTTTCTTCACCTCGTTAATCGTAGGAAGCATCTCGAAAGCCATGATTCTTTCGGAAATTCCGAAAAGTTTGTTGATCTTTGGGTGCAATTCTCCGAACCATCCCAACAACTTCTTGCCCAAATATACCGCACCACTCCTGGACGGATGATAATACGACGGAGCATTTGTTTCTATTTTGACATTCTTGATATTCACGTCGTAAAAATTCAACATCGAAAAAAAGTCACTTTTAACATCGAAAACGTCGTAGTTCCTTTTTTTGTTCAGCCAGTTTCGAGAATTTGCAGATCCGATTCTAATTCCTGAAACATGAGTTTCTTGTATACAAGAATCAGCAAAGATATGACCTACCTCGAAAATGCTTGCCGATCTTTCACCGTAGTTCAAGGATAACACTGCAGTCTTCAACAGATTCGGCAGCAAAGATGGACGCATAACTTCGAAATCCGTCGTAATCGCATTCATTATGAGAATCAGTTTGCGATTTTCCCTGAATGCCTCGGCAAATTCCCTCTTCGTGAAAGAATACGCAACAGCCTCGGACATATTTCGGGAAGCCAGCAATTTTCTTAAATTCGAAAGCTGATAAAAATCCTTCAAGCAAACGTCTTCCCCAACAGAAATCATCGACAAAGGCTGCTCCTGAACATTATTATATCCGTTGATGCGCAACACTTCCTCGATCAAATCCTCTTCAATTTCTAAATCGTGCCGCCAGGACGGAACAGTAAAAGTTGCGGACATATTATCTTCCGAAACCATCGTCAAACCGAGCTTTTCGAGTATCTCCTTAACCTTGCTCCACTCAATATCGCATCCGGAAACGCTCTTGAGTTTTTGTTTGGTCAATTTAACCGATACCTTTGGACGATCCACTCTACCGATGGTAAAAATTTTTCCGGCAGTCCCACCGCAAATTTCAAGAATCATGCGAGATACCTGCTCCAACGCATTCAAACATCCCCCACGATCAATACCTCTTTCGAATCTGGTTCGAGAATCACTGGTTGCGTCGAGATAAATTCCCGTTCTCGCTATACATTCCGGTTTAAAATAAGCGGACTCAATCAAAATATTTTTTGTATTCTCGTCACAAGCAATTTTGGACCCACTCTTGATTCCCAGCAAACACAATGGCTCGTGACTGTCATCTTCCGAAATCAAAATGCTCGAGTTCAAAGTATATTGCTCTCCTTTGAAATCCGAAAACCTTTCATTCTTGTACGAAAATCTGATATTGAGATTACCTTCGATTTTATCTAAGTCATAAATCTGGAACGGCGCACCGCAATCGATCATGCAGTAATTTGCGATATCGACTACCGACGAAATACTGTTCAGCCCTGCATTTTTCAAAGCATCTTTCAACCACTTTGGTGACTCTCCGTTTTCCAATCCACGAATCACTCTGAATGACATCTGCGGAGCATAATTGAAAATGGTCTCATCTTCATAGTCCACATTTGTTAAAATTTCAGAGTCAACTTCGCACGGGTTCGGCTGATTCTCAATAAATTTTCCGACGCCATAAGCTGCCAAGTCGCGAGCTATTCCTTTCACCGAAAAACAATCTCCACGGTTCGGTGTCACAGATACATCGAAAATTCCGCCATCTAATCCCAGAACATCTGCAACGGAAGTCTCTAGATTAGTTCCTTCTGTCACTTCAATAATTCCATCGCATTCATCTTCAGTTTCAATCGCCAACTCATCGAAAGAACACATCATTCCCTGACTTTCGACTCCGCGAATTTTGCTTTTCTTCAGAATTTCATTAGACGCAGGAATTATTGCTCCGGGCATAGCCAAAATCGCAGTCAGCCCTTCGCGAGCATTCGGCGCACCGCAAACTATCTGATGACGATTTCCTTCGCCGTCCACCACCGAACAAATTTGCAATCTGTCCGCATTCGGATGTCTTTCCGCCTTTTCAATCTTTACCAATTTAAAGTTCTTGAAAGCAATTTCAGGATCCAAAAGATCCTCGACTTCCAACCCGATTGCCGTCAGACTCTCTGCCACTTGAGCAATATTCTGCTCAGTTTCCAAATATTTTTTTAGCCAATTAAATGAAAATCTCATTTCATTCTCCTATAAATCCATCGGAGAAAATCCGAAGGTTTCTCTCCATTGTTCGTTAGATTCGAAATAATTTCTCAGGTCAGGTACACCGTACTTGAGAGACGCCAAACGCTCAATTCCGAGTCCGAAAGCGATTCCCTGATACTCAGACGGATCAATACCACCCGCTTTTAACACGTTCGGGTGAGATACACCGCAACCACCGATTTCGAGCCACTTGTCTCCCGTGCCAAAAATCATTTTTCCGTTCACAATATTATAATTTATATCGACCTCCGCCGACGGCTCGGTAAACGGGAAAAAACTCGGCCGGAATCGTACCGATAACTTCTCGAGACTGAAGAATTTTTTCAGTATATCCTTGATAAGCCACTTCAGCTGCGCCATCCCGACGTTTTTTTCCACTACCAACATCTCGACCTGATCGAACATCGGGGTATGTGTCGCGTCATAGTCGCTGCGGAAAGTTCTGCCGATGGTAAAAAATCTCAGCGGAGGCTTATTCTTCAGCATGTAACGAGTTTCTACGGGCGAAGTGTGAGTACGTAACAATTTGCGTCCGTGTTCATCCGCCGGAATGTTCAAGTAAAATGTATCATGCATAGTGCGTGCCGGATGATATTCAGGCATGTTCATGGTATCAAAGTTAAAATATTCGCTCTCAATATCCGGCCCCTCAGCAAAACGGAATCCATACCCACTTAATATCGTGGCAATTTCTGAAAAAACCTTACTGATAGGATGAATATACCCAAAAGACTGGGCATCTACAGGCATAGAAACATCCATTTTTTCACTTGCCAGCTTTTTCTCCAGCTCGATCATCTCAAGATCACAGGACTTAGCGTTCAACTTTTCAATGATCACACCTTTCACTTCGTTAATCTTTGCCCCGATGCTTCGCTTCTCCTCTTGAGACAGATTTTTCAAATATTTCATTTTCTCCGTAATCTTACCGTTTTTCCCAAACACAGCGACACGGATTCCTTCTAATTTTTTCAAATCTTTACAGTGGTCAATTTCAAATACACAACTGCCAAGCAATTTATCAAGTTCTGCTAACATTTTTTCCTCAAAACTTTTGGGGGATCATACCACAAATTCAGGCGTGCTTGAAGTCTCCTCGGAAAAGCGCAAGAAGTTTGACTTTATTTTTTCTGCAGTCTACAATGAAAGAAGTGGAGGTGGAGAATGGTCGAGTATTATAATCAGGTTGTACAAGCAGTGAAAGATTATCCGATGGTGGTTGCCGCGGTTTCGAATTTCGTTTTGGCTATAGTTTTTTTCTTGTCCTTTTATCTTCCGAAAAAGTTCGTGGATAGAGAACTCAGAAGGATCCGAAAAGATCCGATGAATAGGTTTGATAAAGTTATAGTTCTTCTTTCAGGAATCGTTTTTTCAATCGTATTCTGTGTGGTTGGAGCGGAAATGATTTCCGGGTGTGTACCTCATCAGATACCCGACGAGTTTGTTTCTGTACTTGTTATGTTTGCGGCGTTATCGGTTTTGTTGCGATCGCTGGTGGATTCCGACCTGATAGACCCCAAAGAAGTCCCTTCTCATTTGAAGTTGTATCGTATTTCTTTTGTGTCATTTATCGTCGCTTCTTCTTTCTCTATCTTGTCAACAAAATTCCCGAATTACATAAGTTACGGATTCACTGTAGTGATTTTTATTTACTACTTTGCGGAATTATGCGCAGAAAGAAAAATCATTGAGAAATGCTTCACCTTGTTAACTACAGAAGAATTTTCAATTGGAATAAAATTAGTCGACTTCATCAGCCGCAAATTTGTTTTCGTCGCATCCTTGGGGATGGTCGTGATCCCTTTGATAAATCAAAAAATGAATGTTTCTCTGGATACGGTGTTATACGTCAATATCCGAGATATGTTCTGCGTTTTAGCGGGAATGTTTATGCTTCAGGTAACCTCCTCCGCCGTCATAAATAGATTTATCAAGAGATTAATCGATTCTGACAAAGAAAAAGAATCGAAAAAGTTGACTCAAGTACACAAAACGAATTGGCTTTGGATCTGTGATGTTTTGATAATAACGTTTTACATAGCGATTGCTCTAGCTATTCTTTGGCTGGTCGGTGTCGACGTTCAAAGATACATTTTCCATGACACAATAGTGAGTGTCGTTATAGTTATTTTCGGAGGAGTACTTCTTTTCAATGCGTTTGGTGAGTTCATGAACTCGCTTGTCGATAAGGCTGCTCCGGGGGACTACGAAAAACTCTTGACCTTTATGCCGATCATAAAAGTTGTGTTTACTGTGGTCCTGCTTTTTATTTTGGGATTGACCGTTTTATCCCTGTTCGGAATACCTATTATGCCGGTGTTAGCTTCTTTGACCGTGGTATGGGGAGCCATTGCATGGGCAGCGGGCGATATCATCAAGGGCTTCTTGCAAGGTGTCGTTTTTCTGTTCGAAAGTAATTTCTATATCGGAGATTGGATTGTAATCAATGGAAGATCAGGAATTGTGATAAAAATTTCTCTGCGAACTTTGACCGTGCGTGACATCAACGGAGATGAATATATAATCCCGTACAGTAACGTCACAGAAATTACAAATCAATCCAGAGGATATTTCTTGCACAATGAATGTCTGTTGGTGGCACCGGATTCTGACATAGAAAAGGCAGGTAACCTGTTAGTCAAGGTGGTAAACGAATTGAAGGCTGATCCGAAGTATTCTAAAATGATCTTCGGGGATGTAAATCTGATAGGTGTCAGGACACTTTCCGATGAAGGTATCAAAATATGTTGGACCCTGAAGGTGCACACATCTTTGCGCTTGCTTCACTTGGAAATTTACAGACGATTGCTTCCGTTGCTACGCGAAGCCGGAATTTCCGTACCTTACAGGCAAGCTTACACAGAACGTTTGTTAACGGCAGATCATTAGATAAATTCTCGGATTGTTAAAGGTCGTTTTTAAAACACCAAAGCCCGTCTGAGTTGGCGGGCTTCTTTATCACCTGAAAAACGATGCTCCGAATTTTCAAATTTTAGATTATTTGATACACCATAAGGGGTTGCTCGCGTCTGACGATTGAAGAAGTTTATGGATTTTACAATTGTGATATGTAATTATCTACTTAGAGTTGCAAACGCATCCCTTTTTTGCTAAGTCTAAAATGTTGGATAGAGAGTTTTTATGCTGATCAATCAATATGTTAGCTGTTGGGTTCACTTCATTTTTGACTCTCGCCCGATTTGTCGCGGTTTCGCCCGGTGCGGAATCGTTTGGTTTTAGTAATTTTGTTAGAAAAGGAGCATATCATGAGAAAATTATTGTTAAGTGCCTGTCTCGCGGCGGCTTGCTGGATAGGTGACGCGAGGGCGATGCACGGATACCCTAACTCTTATTCGCCCGAAAAGATCAACAGCGTGCACGAAATATATGAGGGAAAAGAACTGGACATTTCTTCTTGGGGAAATAAAGAGTTGTTGTCGCAATATAAGAAATTTCCTAATGTAGAGGTGCTAACGGCGGATTTGAACGTTTTTCGGATAACATATTGCAACTCTCTTGGAATACTTTTCTATGGAGAACAATTTAAGCTAGATTTAAATAAATTTCCCAAAATAAAAAAATTAAAACTCAGCTCTAATAGGAAAGAGTGTTCGCTGGCTCCGAGGCATTCTGTTACGATGGGATACAATATTCAACTAACGGAACTTTCAACGTTAGGAGGAATGGAAAACTTAGAAGAGTTGGATATGTCAAGGCTTAGTATTGCGAAAATACCAGATTCAATACAAAATTTTAGATGTTTGAAAAAATTATATCTCGGTGATAACTTTCTGGAAAAGTTGCCACGATCAATCGGAAATTTAACTAACCTGGAGACCTTGATCCTGGGTACAGATGTGGGAGAATGGAGCAATTGTTTAGTAACTTTACCTAATTCAATAGGGAATCTGGTTAATCTGAAGGTATTAGATCTTTTTGGTTGTAGTCTAAGAGAGCTACCTGCAACCATCGGAAATCTAAGAAATTTGGAAAGACTTTTTCTTGGTTTTAACAAATTACTGAGGTTGCCTGAATCAATAGGAAATCTAAGAAAATTAGAAATGTTGAGTTTTGGTTGGCCTTCGGGTGTTTCAATTGATAGTATCCGTTGTTGGGAACGCGAAACAGGTCGTAGTTTTCTGAATGAATATAGAAACCAGAGAAACATAAAAGTGGAGATACCCGAAACCATCGGAAATTTGGTAAATTTACGAAGTTTGCGTCTTTACAATTGTCTCGCGTTAGAAACACTGCCCGACTCAATCGGAAATTTGGTAAATTTACAAAGTTTGTATCTTTCCGATAATCCCGCGTTAAAAACACTGCCCGACTCAATAGGAAATTTGGTAAACCTCGAGTATTTATCTGTAGACGACTGCGTAGCTTTACCTCCGACCGTGCGAAATCTAAAGAAACTCGGGTCCCACAAATTGGAAAAACTCGAAAAGCAAATCGTTGATTAGTTCCTTTTGACAATCAGATTGCATCCGTCAGCTCAGCTGGTGGATGCTTGCATAGAAACTATTGGAATTCGACATTAACTTCCTAACCCAACCGCCTCCGAATGCCTTGCAGAGATCAACGACGGCGTTGTATTGATTTTGCAATTTTTTAACATACACTTTAAGTAACACCAATACCTATCTAAAGTTGTAAACCCTTCCGTTTTCTGCTAAATGTAAAATGTTGGGTAGAGAGTTTTTATACTGATTAATCAAGATGTTAGCTGTTGGATTTACTTCATTTTTGACTCTCGCCCGATTTGTCGCGGTCCCGTACGATTGCGGAATCGTTTGGTTTTAGTAGTTTTGTAAGAAAAGGAGTATACCATGAGGAAATTACTTTTAAGTGCCTGTCTCGCCGCGGCGGCTTTCTGGATAAATGATGCAGGAGCGATGAACGGGTATCTCGACGACTATTCATCCAAAGAGAATAGCATCGAACACGAAATATACGAGGGAGAAGAACTGGACATTTCTTCTTCAGGAGACGAAAGAACGCTACCGGTCCAATATCTGATTCAACACGTGGAATTTCCCGATGTTGAGACGCTGACCGCCGATTTGAGATCTGCTTTCAAAATGATATACCGTTCTCCCGTCGCAACGTGCGCAGTGAAGGAACAGTCTTTGATAAGATGGAACAGATTTCCGAAGGTGAAGGAATTAACTCTGAAACTCGATGGGGAATTTGAAGAGGTCCGCCGCTCCTTATGTGAAACATTGCTGTATGATTTTGGTCTTTACATTGAGATAACGGAAATTCCACGAATCGACACTTTGGAAGAACTGAACTTGTCGAACCTTCATATTGCGGCGATACCGGAATCAATACAGAATCTCAGAAATTTAAAACTACTGGATCTCAGCGGCAATTCTTTAAAGGAACTCCCGCAATCGATAGGAAATTTGACGAATTTGGAACACTTATATTTGGGAACGAACGAGGACTCCGAAGGCTGCAATTCTCTGGAAACATTGCCCGAATCAATAGGGAATTTAACGAATTTGGAAACGCTGGATCTTACCGGTTGTTCTCTGAGAGAATTACCCGAATCCATCGGAAATCTGAAAAATTTGGAGATGCTCGTTCTTGACTCCAACCTGCTGATAGATCTGCCCAACTCGATAGGAAATTTAGTGAATTTGGAAACATTGGATCTTACCGACTGTTCTCTGCAAAGGATTCCTGAATCCATCGGAAATTTAATAAATCTCGAAAATTTCCTTTTGGATGATTACATAATTTTGCCTCCGACTGTGAGGAATTTGAAGAAACTCGAGCCGAGCAGATTGGAAGAACTTGAAGAACAAATCGAGGATTAACCTAGCAGTCAATACCAGGCTAAGCTTCCCCATCTTCCGAGTTATTTTCGGTTATTAATGTTGCGACATGATTTCACATCGCCGTACACAGGCTCGTGATCGGATTTCTTGAATATTGTTTTATCTTACAACCATACGGTTGTGCTTTACTTATACTGGGTTGCAAACCTTCCTGTTTTCTGCTAAGTGTAAAACATCGGGTAGAGAGTTTTTATACTGATCAATCAAAATGTTAACTGTTGTATCCATTTCATTTTTGACTCTCGCCCAATTTGTTGCGGTTTCGCTCGGTGCGAAATCGTGAGGTTTTGGTAGTTTTGTAAGAAAAGGAGTATATCATGAGAAAATTACTTTTAAGCGCCTGTGTCGCCGCGGTAGCTTGCTGGATGAATGATGCGAGAGCAATGAAAGGAGGGTATTATGAGTATGAACGCGGGAACTATAAGGGAGAAACAGTCGCCACTGCAGATTTTTGGGCATATGGGTATGAAAAAAATAACGTATCGTCGATCTCCAGATGTGAGTCATATGACGGTCAATGGCTAATGACCGACAGGTGGAAATTGGAGGGTCGTTATCTTCCCTCGAGCCTAAAATATTTATATGTTGATTACACTGGTACAGGAAGAAAGTTTAATAAAGAAGAAAATCCGCCTTCAAAATCTTCATTGGAAACGTTGCCGTTAAATTTTGTGGGGATATCGTCGTCCCTAAAAATACTGCATGTACGTAGTTGTTCAGAAGTTGAATCCATATATAATCCCGATAAGGGGTGTAGGCAACGTTATGAACGTAATAGCCGCAATCATGTGCCAGGAATATTACGTTATGAATCGATCTGTCTGAGATCTATACCTGATACTATCGGGAATTTGAGCAACTTAAGAGAATTGGATTTATCCGATAATAATCTTGAAACTTTACCGGAATCTATTGGATACTTGAAAAAGTTGGAAGAATTGTATCTTTCCGGAAATCGTAATTTCAGAAGATTACCGGATTCTATTGGTGATTTAGAAAATCTAGAAACATTGGAACTCGAGGAAACTAATCTTGAATCATTGCCGGAGTCGATGGGAAAATTAACAAAACTGTCCAGCTTTGTTATTTCTAAATTTACTGAGGGATACGGTCCCCGCGGAAATCCTTACTATAAAACAGAGGGCTACTCATCCGATTGGTATTATAGGGTTGTTGAACAATCCATCTCACACTGGTCTCTGCCACCTCTTGATGTAGACAAATCCAGCTTGGATTGGAGCAACAAAAATTTAACGCAGTTCCCGTGTTGCCCTAGTATATTAGCAGAATTAAAAGAATTAAGAGAATTGGACGTCAGCAGTAATCAGCTCACAGAAATTCCTCGCTTGCTGGGAAAATTGTGGTTGGAAAAACTGGATATACATAATAACCCTAAGTTAAACCATCTTCCTGATTTTTTGTGGAAAATGTATTATCTGAAAGAACTAAAAATAGATGGAAAGTTGATAAGAGATCTTCCTAAAAAGGCAAAAGTATCTTTGAAAGATAAAAAGTTGGAAAATCAAGACATAATCGAGCTCCTCTTTGCAGGTAAAAACAATGTAGAAATGAGTGATGAGGCGTTAGCCAAAAAGACTGTGCCTTACACCGTATACCTGAAGTGAAACCAAAATCCACGAGCTCGAAATTTTCGGGTTTTTAGCGATGAATTACTTCCTAACCCAGCCACCTCCGAGCGCTTTGCAGAGATCAACAACGGCGTTGAGCTGGTCTTGTAGCGCGGTGGTGAGGTCCATTTCACAGGCAAGCAAACCTCTCTCGACGTCCAGCAAGTCGATCAACCCGATCAAGCCTGCTTCTTTCTGCTTTTTCGCGATGTTATAGCTTCGCTTCAAAGCGTTGACCTGGCGAGTCCGCGACTGAACGATCTCTCGACTCTTTCGGTTGGAAACCAACGCGTCCAATGTCTCTTTGAAAGCAACTTGCACGGTTTTCTCATAGGATGCCAAAGCCGCGCGGTAATTCGCTTGCGCCGCATCGCTCATGGACGATAATCTTCCGCCCGTAAATATCGGCAGATTGATTCCGCCGCTGAAATTCCACATATCGCTTCCCGATGTGAACAGTTTGCCCAACGTTTTGCTCTCGACTCCGAGCGCGCCCGTCAGAGAAATCGACGGGAAGAAAGCCGCCTTTGCCTCCCCTATTTTCGCGTTCGCCGCGATCAGCATTCCCTCTGCCTGCAACAAATCAGGACGGCGATTCAAAATATCAGACGGAATGCCCTTAGGAACCCTGTTCGGAATCTTCAGACGCTCAATCGCCTGATCTTTGGAAGTCTTGCGCTCCATAAACAATCTCGGACTGCATCCCAGCAGCACGCTCATTGAAGTTTCAGCCTTCGCAAGTGCCTCCTCTAAGCCGAGCACCGTGGTTTTGACCGACGCCATTTCGGACTCGATACGCAGATAATCCAGCTCGGTGCAATATCCGCTGAGAAACCGACTTTTGTAAACGTTGTAAGTCTGCTGACGAGTATTTAAGGTCCTTCGCGCAATCGCCAACTTTGCATCCAGAGCACGAATTAAAAAGTAATTTTTCGCAACCTGAGACGTAATCGACAGCAACACTGCATCCTTCGCCGCTCGAGTCGCGAGCAGCTGAGCACGCGCCGCCTCGTTCGCTCTCCGATACTTGCCGAAGAAATCCAACTCGTAGGACATTCCGACCGCACCAAGATAATCCGTGGAATTTCTCTTTGCAGTCAGTCCCGGCATGTAATTTTTCCCCTTCGCCGAAATATAGGTCTTTCCTCCTTCACCTGACGCTGATATTTGAGGCAATAAGTCACTCTGCGCGATTCCTGCCGCCGCTTTTGCCGCATCGATGTTTGCTATAGCGATTTTCAGGTCAGCATTGTGCTTCAATGCCTGCTCTTCTAGCTTGTTCAGTGTTTCGATATTGAATACGCTCCACCATTGCTGACTCTTGAAGATAGACATTTCCTCCTTATCGCTCAGCTTAGGCATATCCAGCTTCGGCGACTCATAATCGGGACCGACCTCGCATCCTGCCAGCACTAACGCTGTCATAGTTAATAGTAAGTTACGCATTTTTCCTTCCTCCTCTTACACGCTCGCTCATTTTCGTAACCAACACGAAAAACAGAGGAACGAACAGCGGCGCCAAAACGGTCGCCCCCAACATTCCTCCGATAACACTTGTCCCGATAGCATGACGGCTTGCGCTTCCCGCTCCACTGCTGACAGCCAACGGAACACATCCCAAAATAAACGCAAACGAAGTCATAACAATCGGTCTGAATCTCAATCTTGCCGCTTTAATTGCGGAATCGATCAAATCCATGCCCTGCTTTTTGAACATAACCGCGAACTCGACAATCAAAATCGCGTTTTTGGCAGATAATCCAACCAAAGTAATCAAAGCCACCTGGAAGTAAATGTCGTTGCTAAGTCCTCGCAGATATACTGCCAAAATAGCTCCGAACATAGCAAACGGAACCGCCAACAAAACCGAAATCGGCAAAGTCCATCTCTCGTAAAGCGCTGCCAAAATCAGGAATACAACAACAATTCCCAACAATAAAGCATCGTACGAAGATCCACCGTTTTCTTTCTCTTGGTAAGCCGAGCCTGTCCACGAGAATGAATATTCTGAACCACCGACTTCGCGAGCAACTTCCTCCATTGCCTGAATCGCCTGCCCCGAAGAATATCCGGGAGCAGGAGTCGCCATAATTTTCGCAGCAAAGAACATGTTGTAACGCTCGATCATTGTCGGACCGACTGTCGGAATAAATTTCACAAATGCCGATAACGGAATCATTGCGCCTGTACTGGATTTCACATAAGCATCGTTTAGCTGATCAGGATATGCGCGATATTTGTCCTCCGCCTGAACCATAACCCTGAATCCACGACCTGCTTTCGAGAAATCATTTACATAAAAAGTGTTGAAAGTTGTTCCTATCGTCGTATAAATATCAGCAATCGAAACACCCAACGACATCGCTTTCAGCTCGTCAACCACCATTTTCAACTGCGGAGTACTTGCATTGAAAGTCGTCTGAACTTGGATTAATTCAGGACGTTTGGACGCCGCCGCGACAAACTCTCGCGCTTTTTCTTCTAAAGCCTTGCTATCTGTGTCTCCCACTTTCTGCAGATATCCTTCGATACCTCCCGTCATACTCAGACCGATAATCGCAGGCAATCCAAACGAAATAACCGAACCACCTCTGACCATTTGGTATCCTATACCCATGACTTTCTTCGTGGTAGCCGACACCGATTGGTCAGCATTCGGCCTGACACTCCAATCCTTCATCATTGTGAACAAAGTCCCTCCGCTTGTAGAAGCAGAGCTACTTAAAATATCGAATCCCGCAGCATACAAACAGTCTTTCACATTCGGATCAGAGGCAATTGCTTTTGCAACTTTTCGAGCTGCCGCCTCCGTCGTTTTGATAGTAGAAGCCGGATCCATAATGAGTGCCGTCATGAAAGTACCTTGGTCTTCATCCGGAACTAACGCCCCCGGAGTCAATTTAAACATCAATGCTGTCGCAACAATAATCGAGCCGATGGTCAAGCAAGAAAACTTTATGTGTCTCGTAAAAAACGAAACCGTCACCACATATTTTTCAGTAAGTTTCGCAAAAACATTATCAAACCAATCGAACAATCTGTTTTCCTTGAATTTTACCAATTTTGCGCCTCTGCTATTATCCTCGAGGAGGACAACACACAGAGCAGGAGTTAAGGTCAGTGCGCAAATTCCCGAAATAACCACGGAAACCGCGATTGTGATTGCAAACTGTTTGTACATAGTTCCCGCGAGCCCACCCATAAATCCGACAGGAACGAAAACCGCACACAGAACCAAAACGATCGCAATAAGAGCGCCTGTCACCTCATCCATCGCTTTAATCGTCGCATCTCTGACCGACAGCCCCTCCGTCGTCATAATACGCTCGACATTTTCGATAACGACAATTGCATCGTCAACCACAATTCCAATCGCCAGCACCAGTCCGAACAAAGTCAGAGTATTTATCGAGAATCCCGCCAGAATCATTCCGGCAAAAGCCCCGATAATTGACACAGGCACTGCCAAACACGGAATCAGAGTTGCTCTGAACTTTTTTAAGAACACAAAAATAACCAATACGACCAGCAAAATCGCTTCAAAAAGAGTATGGGAAACTTCTGAAATTGAATTCTCTACGAAACCTGTTGTATCAACGATCGTCTTGTATGTAATACCCTCTGGAAACCCTTTTTTCAACTCCTCCATCTTTTTTGCAATTCTCTCGGCGGTCGCCAAAGCATTTGCCCCCGGAGCTAATGAAATCATAATCGGAGTTGCATCGAATCCATCGATCGTCTTCGCGATCATATCATAGCTTTGAGAACCCAGCTCAATTTTCGCTATATCCTTCAATCGCAAAGTCCTTCCGTCAGGAAATGCTCTGATAATAATGTCCTCGAATTGCTTTTCTGTAGTATATCTTCCCTCCGCTGTAATCAGATAATTTCGGTCAACTTTCAAAGACATCGGCTCTTTTCCGACTGCTCCCGCTGCCTTCTGAGAATTCTGCACCTGAATTGCCGCAACGACCTCTGCTGCACTCAAATCCAGTTTGGATAATTTATCAGGCTGTAGCCAAATCCTCATACAGTAGGTATTTCCCGCCATCGCGTTAGCCTCACCGACACCCTCGATTCTCTTTAGCTCATCGATGACATTCAGCAAAACATAATTTCCGACATATGTGTTACTGTATCTGCCATTATCACAATAGAAAGCCATGACCTGTAAAATGGACGGGCTTCTCTTCAGAACCGTAACACCGTATTTTTTGCATTCCCCGGGAAGAGTCGTCGTCGCCTGTTGAACTCGGTTATTGACATTAACCATCGCCATATCGGGATCTGTTCCGACCTTAAAATATACGTTGATGTTCGACTCACCATTGTTTCCGGAAGAAGTTGAGTTCATGTAAATCATGCCGTCGACGCCGTTGATTTTATCCTCAATCGGAGCAACAACAGTTTCCGCCTGAGTTTCAGCACTCGCTCCCGGATACATTGCCCTTACCATAATGGTCGGCGGCGTCAAGTTCGGATATTGCTCGACCGGCAGATTGTCCATCGACACAAACCCCGCCAGAACTATTATCAGAGAAACGACCGTCGCAAAAATCGGACGATCAATGAAAAAACGCGAAATCATTTAGGCCTCCGTCGGCTGCGATTCAGTATTAGACTCGGCATCAGTTTCGTTAAACATCGGAGTAACAGGCTGTCCCGGACGCGCCTTTATGATCCCCTCGCAAATAACCGATTCATTTTCCTTTAATCCGTCGCCAATGACCGCTTTATTGCCAATCACTTCCGCTTTCACTGGGCGAACCTCAACCGTTTTATCCTCTTTTACAACATAAACCATAAATCCAGCCTGGGTTGAGACCAAAGCAGTCGCCGGAACAACCAGCGCATCTCTGTATTCGTGACCGATAATTCGTACCCTGACAAATTGCCCCGGCAGCAGCATTTTTTGAGCAGCAGTACTTGGAATTTCGGCTTTTGCTGAAATACTCGAAGTCTGGTTATCTTCGCTGCTGTCGATAAAAATGATCTTACCCTCCTGCGGATAGATCGTTCCATCGGCCATAACCACCTGAACCTTCACATCTTCCGTTTTAGCGAGATGAACCTTTCCGCTATGAAAGCTCTTACCTACATTTGTCCAAGTAGAGCCCGAAATTGAGAAATTCGCATGCAACGGACAAATCTGAACCATTGATGTCAGTAAGCTGCTCTCACCATTCGGAGAAATCAGATTCCCAACCGACTGCGCCTCTTTGCGGACAATTCCCGAGATCGGTGCCTTTACTTCGGTGTAACCCAAATTGATTTCCGCCTCATGTATAGCACCTTCCGCCACTTTCATATTCGCTTGCGCCCTTTCGTAGGCTGAAAGCGAATCGTCATACTCCTTCTGGCTGACAGCTCTCACTTTATGCAATTTTTCCATACGATTGTAGTCGCGAGTAGTGCGTTTTAACTCCGATTCCGCCTGAGCCAAATTCCCTTGGGCACGAGTCAATGCCGCGCGATACGGTGCTTCATCGATCTCAAACAATTTCGCCCCCTGATGAACAAACTCACCCTCCTTGAAATTTCTGGATTTTAAAATTCCTCCAACCTGAGCTCTGACCTGAATTTCCAAAGACCCCGTAATCTTTGCAGGAACCTCTATGTTCAAAGGAATATTCTGCTTCACAACCCTCGCCACTCCAACAACAGGAGCCGCCATTTGAACAGGCTTTTTTTCCTTGCATCCGCTCAAAATTGAAAGAATTGCTAAGGCCCCAGCAAACCATTTATCCCTTTTCATAGATCCCTACTCTCCAACACACTACAATAAATAAGTAATTTTCGCGTAGTACCCCACAAAAGTCAATTAAGAATTGGTTAACTTAGTCAGTTTGTGACAAAATGCGTTATCATAAATGCTTTTACGCTTTCTTAACTTTTTCCTGAGAAAATGTCCTTGTAGGTTTTGTAATGCGGAGCATATGATGAAACGGTTTACCAAAATTAACGGAGGTAAGCATCAACTCAAAAATCGTAAGGAATCAAATAGTTTCATCTCTCAAATTTCAAAATTAGCAAACCATTTCACTAAAAAGCTCAAATTTCTTCGTTCTACAAATTGCGGATCAGTATTGGTTGAATTCGCTATCTACATACCAATTTTGATTGTCTTAGTGTTTTGTATAATTGATGTCGTAAAAATTAGGAGATATTACTCGCAAACCAAGTTTGTCGGACAACAAATGGCAAATATTTTACAGAATCTTGCAGAGAAAAGAAATGCGGAAGAAAAATTGCTAAGCAAAACCGATCTCAGTCATGCAGCATCATTAGCTTTTTTAACTATCTATCCAGGAACAACTCAATATAGTCGTGAGCTCAAACATATTCCGAGTTTAGCTTGTTATTACACAAAAGGATCAACGAGAGAAAAGGCTAGATGTATTTGGGGAAAAGGAATACGCAGCGGAACTGCTAAAAGCCCCCCTTGGAACGACTCCCGAAGTATAACAAGCAAAGATTCCCGCAGTAAGGTAGTATATAGCTCGACAGATGTTTCTTATTCGAGTATTTATCCTACACTTAGAGTAGATGCAGAAAAAGTAAAAATAATACTGGAAGTGATGATTAATTGGGACAGCAGTTATAAAGACTCTAACGGAAACAATGCATTGACCTCTCGAGGAGCTTTCGGACTTCACTTTATAGCGCCCAGAAGCTATAGTTCCTCTTACTTTAACTCGGTTGTCATTTTTGCTCCAAATGCTGGATTCCCTCCAACCGAACCCGTTTAATAGGTTTCCCATTCATAACATCTTTCCGTTTGCATAAATTTCCTTATTCTAATTTCCCCACTTTATTTCCCACACAATTGATAATATCCTGTTAGCAAGAGTTAATGAGAGTATTTATCATGGAATTAAAAGGAACCAAAACCGAAAAAAATCTCTGGGCAGCCTTTGCTGGAGAGTCTCAGGCGCGCAACAAATATACCTACTTCGCGTCCCAGGCAAAGAAAGACGGATATGTTCAGATCGGCCGAATTTTCGAAGAAACAGCTGGAAACGAAAAGGAACACGCAAAAATTTGGTTTAAGTTGCTGAACGGAGGAAAAATTCCCGACACCGCAAGCAATCTGAAAGCCGCAGCAGATGGCGAAAATTACGAATGGACCGAAATGTACGAGGATTTTGCAAAAGATGCCGAAGCCGAAGGTTTTTCAGACATCGCACGTCTCTTCCGCATGGTTGGAGAAATCGAAAAACAGCATGAGGCGCGCTATCGCAAGCTTCTGGAGAATATACAAAACGATTCGGTCTTCAAAAAAGAAGAAAAAATCTTCTGGATCTGCACAAATTGCGGTCATGTTTACGAAGGTATCCAACCTCCCGAAGTCTGTCCCGTCTGCAATCATCCGAAGTCATACTTCGAGCAAAAAGCGGAAAACTATTAAACCAAGCCTTTGTGTTCATTCTCATGGATTTCGAGGTGACGATGTGATATTCTGCCACGTAAAATTGGTGTTTTATTATGAAAAGTTTTCAAGAGATAATTTTCGCCCTGCATAAATACTGGGGTGATTACGGTTGCGCGGTACTGCAGCCTTATGACATGGAGGTCGGAGCGGGAACTTTCAGTCCGCATACATTTTTGAGAGCGTTGGGTCCTGACAGTTGGCAGGCGGCTTATGTTCAGCCGTCCAGAAGACCTGCCGACGGGCGCTACGGTGAAAATCCGAACCGAGTTCAGAAGCATCATCAGTTTCAGGTGGTAATCAAGCCGTCGCCGGAGGATATCCAGAACATTTATCTCAAGAGTCTGGAAGTCGTCGGAATTGATTACAAGCTGCACGATATCCGTTTTGTCGAGGATGATTGGGAAAGTCCGACCCTCGGAGCAGCAGGTCTCGGCTGGGAAGTCTGGTGCGACGGAATGGAGATCACTCAGTTTACTTATTTCCAACAGGTCGGAGGCATCAGCTGCAATCCCGTGATGGTCGAGTTGACCTACGGACTCGAGAGACTCGCGATGTTCCTGCAGTCGGTCGATAATGTTTACGATCTCAATTGGAACGGAAAAGACGGCGCGGATAAGATTTCCTACGGCGACGTTTGCATGCAGCAGGAGGTCGAATTTTCGAAATATTCATTCGAATGTGCCGATATTGAACAGCTGAATCAACATTTCATCGATGCCGAAAAAGAATGTCAGAAATTAGCAAATCAGAAATTAGCTCTGCCCGCTTACGATCAGTGCATGAAGGCGAGCCATTTGTTCAATTTGATGGACGCGCGCGGAAGTTTGAGCGTCGCGGAAAGAGTCGACAGAATCGCCAGAGTGAGAGCACTGGCAAAGGCATGTTGTGAAGCACAGGTGAGCCATGAGTAATTTTTTATTGGAAGTTTTGGTTGAGGAAATTCCGGCGAGGTTCCAGTCGGGAGCGATCTCGGAATTCGAAAAATTGATGACGGCGGAATTCGATAAGCAAAAAATCTCGTATTCCGACGTGAAGAGTTTTATTTCTCCGAGAAGAATTGTTTTTTCCGCAGATCTGAGTGAACAAACTCAGGATTTTCAGGAGGAGAAGAAAGGACCGCAGGTTACGGCTCCGTCGGAGGTGATTGAAAAATTCCTGAAAGCCAATGGCGTCACTCGCGAGGATTGTTTTGAGAAAACTATCGACAAGAAAACATTCGTGTTTCTGGCGATTCATCACAGGGCGAAAAATACTCGCGATTGTTTGGCGGAAATTATCAAAAAATCCATCATGTCGCTGTCTTGGAAAAAGTCGATGCATTGGGGAAGCCATCAGATGCACTTTGTTCGCCCGATCAGGAATATTTTGGCGGTGTTCGGCGAAAAGGTCATTGACTTTTCGTTCGACGAGATCGGACTGAAATCGACAACCCAAACTTTTGGTCACAGATTCCTCGCGCCAGTGGCGTTTTCTGTTCGGAATGCAGAAGATTATCTCCGTAAGCTGGAAGAAAATTTCGTTGTGGTCGATCGTGAACAGCGTCGCAAAATCGTGCTGGATGAAATCAAATCCATCGAGCAGAAACACAGCATTTCGGTTGCAGTTTCCGAAGATTTAATGAACGAAGTCATTGGACTGGTCGAATATCCCGTCGTACTGATGGGAAAAGTTCCGAGCAAGTTTATGAAGCTGCCGGAAGAAGCGATCATTACTCCGATGAAGGTCCATCAGAGATACTTTCCGACTCGCGATAAGGACGGAAAACTTGCTCCGTATTTCGTTTTCGTCGCGAATAATTCGGCTGTTGACGGCGGAAAAACGATCATCGCGGGAAATGAGCGAGTTCTGAACGCGCGACTGGCGGATGCTCTGTTCTTCTTCGAAACGGACTTGCAGAAACCGCTGGACAGCCATCTGGATTCCCTCAAAAAAATTACTTTTAATGTGAAATTGGGTTCGGTATTCGACAGAATTCAGCGAGTGACGAATTTATGTCGATTTGCAACGGCAGAGCTAAAATCTCAGAATTCCTTCATCGACGAAAGTACCGAAAATCTGCTGGTCCGCATTGCTACTCTTGCGAAGTGCGATCTTTCGACAAGCATGGTCTACGAATTCCCTGAACTTCAGGGAATTATGGGCGCGCACTACGCGCGAATTCAGGGAGAAAATCCGGAGGTCTGCACCGCGATTCGCGAACAATATCTGCAGGGAGATGAATTATCCTCGCCAATCAGTGCCTTTTACTCGCTGGTGGATAAAATCGAACTGATTACAAGTTTCTTCGCGATCGGGAAAGAACCAACAGGATCGAAAGATCCGTTTGCACTGCGCCGCGCCGCGATCAGCATTTTGAAAATCATCAAAAAATATAATATCAAAGCAGATCTTGAAAAATTGAGCAAAAAAGCTTTCGAGCAACTGCCGGGGGACGACCTCAATCCGAAAACGGTGGAGAGAGTTATCGCCTTCATCATGGAGCGGTTCAAAGTTTTGCTGAAGGACAGCGGCATCGACCACGATCTTGTCCTGTCACTGATTAATAGCAGTCGTGACATACTGTTGATCTATCAGAAGTCGGCAATTCTCAACGAGATCATGAAGACTTCGAAGGGTGAGAAGCTGATGTCGGGCTACAAGCGCGCCAAAAATATCATCGAAAATAATGCTATGACCGAGATTAACTCGTCGCTCTTCTCTGAAGATGAAGAATTGGCGTTGTTCGACAAGATTTGCGAGCTGGAAACTCGACTGTCCGAAATCGAACAACATGAATCCAACATTTGCGCACGATTCGAAAAGGAATTGGATGCTTGCGTTAGTATGGAAGAAAGCATTTCCAACTTCTTTGACAAAGTTTTGGTAAACACTAAGAACCAGCTCGTCAAGCAAAACCGTCTGAATATGCTTACGAAACTGGTACTGCTGTTTTCCAAGATAGTTCCGTAAGAATCAATCAAAATTATCAAATCCGAGCCGTAATTATAAGGAATGCGGCTCGGAAATATTTTACAATTTATAAAAATATTATTTGCAACGCAAATTGCTTTATGATACAAGATCCGCAAGATAGTTCGTGTAGTTTTAGTAAAAATTAGTGAAAGATGTGTGCTTGCATGGTGCAAGTGTACGTTGAATATTGCAAAAGAAAGGAGCAAAAAATGAAAAAAGCGCTGATTATCGCGAACATACTGTTTGCATCGGCGACTGTGTTTGGGATGAATTCAAAATCTATTCAAACGAAAGAGGCAATCAGCCAGTCGGCAAACATGTCTCAAATGTCTTCGGTGAAGAACGAATCCCCCGACTTTTTTAAAATTCTTCAATCCTGGATAAAGGATGCTGACTGGCTATCCGAAGACGCGAAATTTATGTTCAACGAACTAGATTTTAAAGATGTTAGGATAGCAATTAAACAGGTTTCGAAGCCCGATTTTTTGAATAAATCAAATACGAAAGATTTTTTTGATCGAATTTGGAGCAACGTTAGATCAGGAAAAGAATACGTCGATATCGTAGAAAAGGTAAGAGACAATGCCAAAAAATTTTACAAACAGGTACTGGGTGATTCTGAACAAGGAAAGGTATTATATGAAAAAGCAGTGGAAACCATCGACACGGGAAAATACATCCAGTGTTCGAATCCGATGCAAATTAGAAATTCTTTTTTCAAACCGGGAGAGAAAATCACTGTTCGATATTACAATGCAGATGATTTTCTTCTAACATTAATACACGAAACGGGACATGCTCTGGATTCTTTTTACAGAAGCAATAAGGGATTACCGGAATCAATTCCTCAACAACGGGAATATGTTTCAACTTTTTTTGAAACCCTATTGGCATCTCCAAATTTTAGAGGAAATCTCTATTTTTCAGATTCTTCTTTATATGGTTTGAGAATAGGAGAAATCTATTTGGACCTTCTGAAAAAGAATCTTATCAACGAACTGATGTCATTATACGATAAAGATACTTTGTTTAAATTTTATCAAGTATTTGGCAATTTTTCTTTCACAGAAATATCTGAGGGGGAGAAAAATATTGAGTTAAACAAAGTATTAGATGATTTAGAACATAATCCGAAAACAAAACTTTTTATGGATGTAATTTATGATTTAAATAAAAGAGGAATAATTTTTAACCCAAATTATAATAACGAGAATGATCAAGAAAAAGAGATTAAATGGCGAGAATGTTTACAACGTTTGGGTACTATACAAGGTTATGACGATCTAAAACAATTCTTACACGATGCAGATATTGGAAAGGGAATTTGGTTCAATAAAACGAGCCCTGATCAAGATGGTCATTATAGTTTATTTTCATATGATTCAGAAATAAAAAGATTTGAATTACCGAACGAATTAAAAGGAATCGATTGGAATGAGATTTTTGGGTTTGCAAGGAATAAAGCACAAAAATTTGCAGATAATTTTGAAAAAATGATAATGACAGCTGGTTGTATGTCTGTATATCAGGAGAATTTAAATTCATGGAGATTATGGAATTTTATAGGAAGCTCTACCAAATTGAAATTCATCGGAGTTTTTCAAAAAGTCATTCCATATTTAGGGAAATTAAATGGCTTTTTTAACAGAAAAATAGATTTGGAATTTTGGACATATATAGTTAGAATGTCGGCCGATTGTCTTCTTCCTCTCTTAAACATCTCAAACTTAGACAATCACACCGAAGGAGCGTACAACGCGTTCCGTTTGATAAAAGAAAAAGGATATTTCGGTATGTTGGAAAACGGACAATCGCTGTCGATCGAAGAAGCTATGGAACAACTCACTAAACCAGCGGAACCTTTAAATTTGAAGGAAGAGCCTGTGAAGGAATTTCTTGAATTTTCAAGAACTGGGAAGTTAAAGAGTACGGATCCGAAAATAGTTCTTAATCAATAACTATCAAGCCACATCTGCAGCGGATGTGGCTTAAAATTCTCTAAAAGTACCCGTAAAATCATATCAGATACTGAGACACCGTGGAACAGATGTACTTATAACGCAGGCTTCAAGATCATCTTGGCTATATCAAAAACGCACGCGGAACGTAGTTGTTTGCTTCGATTTCGAACAAATCCGTCAGAGCCCAAACCAGCGCGTCCATGCGGTCGGGCGATTTTTGCCCCAGCTCGTAGGTCGCCATCTCCATTTCCAGTTCGCGAAATTGTTTTGCGTGGAAAACCAGATTTTTCTGATACAGAATCACAACGGGCTGCGCGCGGCAGATTTTGGATTCCTTCGCCCTTACCTTCTTGATTTTGAGAGAAGGGTCTTCCCTGAGCAACACGTGGTCCAGCAAATCTCCGCCGGCGTTGGTCTCGATCACGATTTTTTTCGCGCGATATTTCTTGTAAAGATCTGCGACTTTTTTCGCCCAAATGTCAGGAGCTGCGCGCATGCTGGCGTCTTCCAGGACGAAAGCTCTGTCGTTGAAGTCTTTTCCCACAACAATTATGCCTGTCTCGTCGCTGTTTTCTCCGCCTGTCGTTGCCGGATCAACTCCGATCACAATATTATCTATGAAATGCGGCGGATCGCCATAACAATTTTCAATATCGCGCCACGACCACAGAGCGTTCGGATTATCTTCGACAATCTCGGCATAAATTTCCTGTGCTTCCAACCTGGTACCTTTTAGATATTCAAGATGCTTCAGAAATGTCGGCGAGAGATTTTTCTCATTTTCCAGAGACGAACCACGCACCGTGACGACATCCTCGCGCGCCATCAGCTCTTTTATAAATGGAATCGGACGCGGAGTTGTTGTCAGAATTAGCTTCGGATCATCTCCCATGCGCAGAGCGAAAGACAGCTGTTCGAAAGTCTCGCGCGGATGGAGAAATTTCGCAAATTCATCAATCCATGCCAAATCGAATTGCGGCCCACGTAGCTGCTGATAATTTTCCGCTCCGTATAAAGTGGCGATAGCTCCGTTTTTCCAGCACAACTCCCTCCGCGACGGGGTGTAACTCAGTCCATCGGAATCATGCGAAATATTCTGCAGTCCGCTGACTCCCTCGACCATAACTTGCTTGGCCTCCTCAATTGTGTTGGCGATCAGCGCAATGCGCTTGTATTTACCCGACAGAGCAAGTTTGCGGATCGCCTCCGCTGCCGCACGAGTCTTCCCGAATCCGCGTCCCGCCAAAATCATCCAGATACGCCAATCGCCCTCAGGCATCAATTGATTTTTTCTGGCTATTTGCTCCCAATCGACTAAATATTCAACAGCCTTATCAGCATTTTCTCCACCATCTGAAAAAACCCCTGAAAGTATCCCTTTTTTATTACATCGATTTTTCTGTCCATCAATAACTTTGTTTAACATGGAATTTACCGTCACAGATATTTTTAACAGATGCATGAGATCCGAACGCTTCAGCGAATTGGACTTTTTCATCAATGTTCGAAACACATCGCTCATCATAATTCATCTCCGCCTTCAATGTCTAAAAATCTAAGTAATCTATCGGCTAACGAACTCACCAGCTTGAGCATTTCCGGCAAACTAGCCAATATCATAATTTTATTAAAAATCTTCATTTCACATTCCTCCTTTATCAACTAAATCGAATCTATTTTTAACCGGATACAAACCTCTAGTTGTAATCAATTATTAATCGAATATCTGCTCTCTTCTTTATTGCAAAATCGCAAAATTTTTACTCAACTCCTTGATAATTCCTCAATTTTGAAATTATCATCGTTTTCTTCTTCATTATGAAATTCACAAAAAATATAAAAATTTATCAAAATCTTTGTAAAAAATTAACTTTTATCTGCCATAAATATAACTAGAAAAACATGGTGATAATAATGAACGAAGCTAAATCGAAGAAGGCGGCCCCAAAAGCCCAGGAAAAGGATGATAACATGAAAAACACAGAAATCGAAAAAGCACTCGCGAAAAACGACGAAGAGTGGCTAAAAAGAATGCTGCTGCTCGTGTTGATCATGATTATAGCACTTCTGGGAATCGACTAACAGTACTCGATTTGGTGGGCGCCAGAGGACTCGAACCTCTGACCCGCTGATTAAGAGTCAGCTGCTCTACCAACTGAGCTAGGCGCCCAAACCTTGCAACTTTTAACATTTAAAAAGTGGTGTGTCAAGCTTTCCTCTATTAGAATCTACATGTATTTTTAACGTTATATTGATTGTGGTTTCAGCACTTAGACCTTTTTGAGATTTACGATATGGACATAAACTTTTGCTGCACGAATTTTGAACCAATAATTCTCAATTTTCTAATTTTTTACACGGTTGCTTCGGTAGCAAAATTATCTCCCTATCGAACAACTGCAAACGAGCATCAATTCTGTTCGTAATTTTTATCCTGCGCTACTTTTTTTTCAACTGACAATCAGATATACAAACTATATAAGGATTTTCGAGGTTAAAAATGTTTCCTTCTCCGAACACTTTACATCCGTTAATTTCCGGAATGACTCGCACTTGTTTTTTGAAAAATATCATCACAAAACCAAACATTATAGTCGGAGATTATACTTACTATGATGACGAAGTTGACGTAAAGAATTTCGAGAAAAATGTCCTATATCACTACGAATTTTTAAACGACAAGCTACTCATTGGAAAATTCTGTCAGATTGCAAGCGACGTAAAATTTTTCATGAATGGAATGTTTCACATGATTGATTCGTTCAGCACATATCCGTTTATGATTTTTTCGAAGAAATGCCAAGATAAATATCCGACGGATGCGAAATTTCCGTTCAAAGGAAATACCATAGTCGGAAACGATGTCTGGATAGGTTACAACACTGCGTTTATGCCTGGAGTAAAGGTCGGAGACGGTGCGATTATCGGAGCAAACTCTCTTGTAACTAAAGACGTCGGACCATACGAAATCTGGGGAGGCAATCCTGCAAAATTGATCCGTAAAAGGTTTTCCGAAGAAATCATTGAGTTGTTGCTAAAAATTCAGTGATGGAACTGGGATATCGAAAAAATTGAAGAAAATGTCGACGTGCTAATTTCAAATGATTCCGAAAAATTGAGGAAATTGGCTCGCGAAGTATGATTGTCTGCTAACTTAAGAACAATTCCTCGAAATCTTAACATTCGAAAGAAAAGTAAGAGTCGCATTTTCTTTACCAATAATTAACTAATCTTTATCAGAATATCTTCGTACGGGTTTTTATGATAAGGAATACGCCGTGAAACGGTGGTGTAAAACAATATTTACGAAAATAAGTAACAATGCTTTATTCTTAACTTTTTCGTTACTAGTGCCCCCAATTTCTTTGTGCGAAACCCATTCGGCTACTGTTGAGAATTTGTATGATAAAATATATGTAATATCCTTAGATCGCACTCCGAAACGATATGCTCACGTAAAAAAGCAGTTAGATCGATTTAATTTAAAACATGAAAAATTCTCAGCAGTTGACGGTAAATTAATAACCGTAACAGATACAGAAAAAAATTTTACAATTCCTTGGGAGACGACATATCGCAGAGGGTATCGCTATGGAGCTATACTCAAAATAAGTCAGAAACAGCAGTATAAAGATGCGGAATTCCTTTATAAACACGATCGATATACTCCGAATTTGGGAGAGTTCGGATGTGCAATGAGTCACAGGGCTGTGTGGAGTGATGTTGTAAAGCATCATTACAAGCGAGTAATTGTTTTCGAGGATGATATTACGTTGGAAGATGATTTTTTGCAAAAACTGGCCCTAATTATGAATAATCTGCCAGATAATTTCGATGTGTTTTTTTTGGATATAGCGTCATTTGTTTCGAAAGATATTAACTTCGTTTCTCCTGATTTTTGGTTAAGCAAATTTTCAAATACATCGTCCTCTTATTATGCAAAAGTAAAACCTAACAATGCGAATTTGTGGGGATCGCACGGTTATATAACAACTTGCGATTCTGCCAAAAAACTTTTGGAAAAAACGAAATTTATAAACATTCCTATTGATAATTCAATTATATTTTCAGGATTAAAATTATATATCTCAAAGATAAAACTGCTATCAGGAACTGAAGAATATTCCGTAATTCGTGAAAATAATAAAAACTAAATCACTGTAATTTCAACCTTCTCTCATAAAAAAACATATACTGCTGAACGATTCCGCCGACGTCTTGCAGCCCCCAACGCTCGAGCGAAAAATCATTGCAATAGCGCGTTTCGAGAATTCTTTTTATCCAAACGTCGATTGGAAACGCCTCGATTTGATGCATTCCGAACAGCGCGATACAGTTTGCAACTTTGTCACCGACTCCGTACAAAATTTTCAGATATTTCATCGCTTCGGAATAATTCATTTTTCTCAGTTTTTCCAAATCAAAATTTCCGTCAGATATGGCTTCTGAAATTTTCAGCAGATAATTTTTGCGATACCCCAATTTTACGGAATCTAAATCTGCTTCGCGGAAATTCAAAAAATCGTCGGGAGTCGGAAATTTCCCTTCGTTTATGTCGCACAATTTTTTGAGACAGTTTTTGATTCGCGGAATATTATTTTGCTGCGAAATGATGAATGAAACCATCACTTCCCAAAGATCTTGGCGGAGAATGCGTAATCCAGAACCGAATTTCACCGCCTCGATCAAATATTCGTCATTTGTCGCAAGAATTCTTTTTTTGATTTCTCCATAATCAGTTTGCAAATCGAAATAATTGAACCAAAAATCATTGAATTCTTTTTGATCGCAATAAAAAATATGAGTTCCTTCCTTTTTCCGAACTTTCAGAAAGCGATTCAGGGCAAACAGTTCCCACGTATCGTCAGTAACACGATACATTCGGAAACATTGCCCCGACTCGGCGATCTGCGCAATATCAAAATCCTCCAGCTCGAGAGTCAGCATGGACTAACTCAGAGAAATTTCATTGTTCGAATATTTCACCGTATATTTCGAACCCTCAACGATCTCTCCGCTGATGATTTTTTTCGCGATCAAATCGTACAAATTTTTCTGCAGCGCTCTCTTCAGCGGACGCGCTCCATAGGTCGGGTCGTATCCAATCTCGCACAGCCAATCTTTAAACGAATCATCGATTTTGAGATCTATGTGCTTTTCGCCCAATCGCCTGTTCAGTTCACGAAGTTGAATGTCCACGATGCCTCGCATATTTTGCTTCGACAAACTATTGAACACTAAAATCTCATCCAAACGATTCAGCAATTCTGGTCGGAAACTCATTCTCACAACATTCATGACTTTATCTTTCACAGTTTTCTTATCGATTTTTTCCCCCAACCCCTGCGAAAAATATTCCGACCCCAAATTCGAAGTCAGAATGATAATTGTATTTTTGAAATTCACATTGCGTCCCAATCCGTCAGTTAGATGTCCTTCATCCAACACCTGCAGCAGAATATTGAAAACGTCGTTATGAGCTTTTTCGACTTCATCGAACAGAACGACAGAATAAGGACGACGTCGCACCGCCTCGGTCAGCTCTCCGCCTTGCTCATACCCAACATATCCCGGAGGCGCTCCAATCAATCGCGACACCGAATGCTTTTCCATATACTCGGACATATCGATGCGGACCATATTGGTTTTGTCGTCGAATAAAAACTGCGCGAGAGCCTTGGACAACTCGGTCTTTCCAACCCCCGTCGGCCCGAGGAAAAGAAAAGATCCCAGTGGTTTGTTCGGGTCGGAAATTCCCGCGCGCGACCGACGAATACAATCGGCGATGGCGTCAACCGCATCGTCTTGCCCGACAACACTCTCTTTCAGTTTTGATTCAATTGACAAGAGTTTCTCTTTTTCCCCCATCAGCATTTTTTCCACGGGAATTCCCGTCCAGCGAGATACCACCACAGCGATATCATCGGAAGTCACCTCATTGCGTTTCTGATTTTTCGATTCTAATTTTTGGCATTCAGCTAATTTTTTCTCCAAATCAGGAAGCTTGCTGTAAAGCAACTCACCTGCCCTCGCGAAATCAGCATTTCGTTGAGCAACCTCTGCCAAATTTTTCGTCTCGTCGATTTTTTCCTTGAGAATTTTAATCTCGTCGATATTTTTCTTCTCGAGATTCCATTTTGCGTTGAGATCAGCCGACTTTTTCTCCAGTTCTGCCAATTCTTTCTGTAATTTCTGGAGCCGTTCCTTGGATGCGTCATCCGACTCCTTTCTCAAAACCTCCTGCTCAATTTTCAGCTGCATGATTTTGCGATCAAGCTCGTCGATTTCTTCCGGCTTAGAATCCAAAACCATTTTCAAACGACTGGCGGCTTCATCCATGAGGTCAATCGCCTTGTCCGGAAGAAATCTGTCGCTGATATATCTGTTGGAATAATTGCAAGCCGAAATAATCGCCGAATCGCTGATACGAACACCGTGATGCAATTCATATTTTTCCTTCAGACCGCGCAAAATCGAAATTGAATCCTCAACTGTCGGCTCCGTAACGAATACCGGCTGAAACCTCCGCGCGAAAGCCGAATCTTTTTCGATATATTTTCGATATTCATCGAGAGTAGTCGACCCGATGCAACGCAATTCGCCTCGCGCTAAAGCAGGTTTCAGCATATTGGACGCATCCATCGCACCGTCCTGCCCCGCTCCCATTAACGTGTGGATTTCATCAATAAACAAAACTATATTTTCGTTGTTAGAAACCTCTTTGAGCACAGCTTTCAGACGCTCTTCAAACTCTCCGCGAAATTTAGCTCCGGCGATCAGCTGCCCGACATCCAGCGACATAATTTTTTTATTTTTTACAGAATCCGGAACGTCATTTTTAATGATACGATTGGCCAGCCCTTCAACAATTGCCGTTTTTCCTACACCAGGCTCCCCGATCAGAATAGGATTATTTTTCGTTCGACGAGACAGCACCTGAATTGTTCGACGAATTTCTTCATCTCGCCCGATAACAGGGTCCAATTTCCCTTTGCTTGCCGCATCAGTGATATCTTTTGCGTAGCGATTCAGCGCATCGAATTCCGACTCGGCATTTTCTGAATTTACCTTATTATTCATCCTAATACCTCCGATTGTTTTTTCTAACTTATCCAGATTGCCTCCGCATTGGATAAAAAATGGTTTAATTTTCTCGCTCGACAGTACACAAAAAATCAGATTATCCAACCCGATGTATTTATCCCCAAACTTTTGTGCTCTTTTGTCCGCATCATTCAGAACCTGATATAATTCGCCGGATAAACTGAGTTGTGCGTTTCCGTAAACCTGCGGAATTTTATCGATTTCCTTGTCGCAAAAATTCTCCAACTGACTTTTATTTATTCCCTGCAGAACTTTATCCGTAAGATAATCGTTCTGTTGCAATACAGATTTCAAAACATGAAAAGGCGTAAGTACTTGCTGCTGCTTCGCCTTGGCATATTCCTGAGCGGACTGAAACACCATAATAACAGACTGAGTCATATTCTGATTCATAACCCCTCCATTCCGCGACACAGGGAATTATATCACTTTTTCTAAAAAATTTCAGGATTTTCACTTTTGATTAACTTCTATTTGCTACCTTTGTTTCATGTTAGTGGAGGTAGTAATGAAAAGAGTAGTAGGTCTCGCAGCATTTTGTTGTATGGCGTTGAATGTAGGTATTGTGTTAAATGTGGAAGCAGAAAGCAACTTAGAAATGAATTCCAATGTTAGGGAATTTCTCAGAATGAGGGAAGAAGACCCCGATGTTAAGAAATATCTCAAAATAATAAAAAATAAGAACGTTAAGAAATATTTCGAAATAAGAAGAGATTCGAAAGTTAAAGAATATATTAATAAATATATCAATCGAAAAAGAAACAGCAACATAGACTCAAACTCAAGGGATGAATCGAACAATTTCGGCTACGATGCGGATAATGGATCTTCTGATTCCGAACAAATTTCAAACAGGAAAAGAAGATATAGCAACATAGACTCAAACTCAAGGGATGAATCGAACAATTTCGGCTACGATGCGGATAATGAATCTTCTGATTCCGAACAAACTTCCAAAAAAATAAAAAAGAGGAAAAATAACAGAAAGAGGAAAAATAACAGAAATAGAAAAAATAAAAACAGGAATCGATCAAATCGGAATAATGTGACGAACAAAAACTATCAAAATGAGTTCGCTCTCAATGAACCAATTATCGATGGAGCTAAACTCCAAAAATCATCTGTAGTTGTGGAAAAAGACATAAAATTGGCGAACAAGGATGAATCCAAAAACGTCGAGAAAAAGATTTCTCCGATAGAGCTGTCTCCATTAGATAAAAAGGAAGTTTTGGCTCAAAATGATTCAGCAAAAGATCTAAAACTGGCAGCAAATTTCGATGATTCCAAAAAAGAAATCAAGGAGAAATTACTCCAGGTGAATAACAGCCGAAAAAGTTACAATCTGATCAGAACTCCGAATAAAAAACTTAAGAATAATATTCAAGTAAGTAAATTCCGCGAGGAACTCGATCGTTACAGAAGGCTGTATTCTGCGAATCTGAAAAAAGCCTAATAGCGAGAAAGAGAGATATACATTATGGAAAAAGTAACGCTTGGTTTGGACCATGAGAGAACTCCTGACTGTATCGAACTGCCAAACCAAGTCATGGAGAGGAGAATTCAATGAATAGTGAAAATATTGTAAAGACATTTCGTGATAACAAGTCTGCAAAATCAGAAAAAATAACAAAAAATTTCATTGAAAAAAATGATCGATTGAAGCTTTTAAAAAACGGAGCTCTCAAGACTATAGAAAGCGCAAAAATCGCGAACGACAATTAAACAAAAGAAAAAATTAGCGTAGGTGCTCGGGAAAATTCAAAATGCTACTTTTGTTTTTCCAAGTATTATGATAGATTTCAAATGGTTTCAAAAGCCGCCGTGGCTCAGTGGTAGAGCACATCCTTGGTAAGGATGGGGTCGTGAGTCCGATTCTCACCGGCGGCACCATCTCAAAAAAAATTTTGAACGTATTGCTGCCAAACTGAAGCGGCTATCTGTATTGAGAATTCCTGTCCCGCAACAATCGCCAGCTATATTGATCTGTCTAAGAAACAATATCTCGCAAATCAAAGGCCTCTATAAATTCTCGCCATTCGCCCTTGCTCAGTCCGCTGGTTTCCTGAGAAATTTTTTCTCCTTGCAACATTTTTTTATTGAGATCGATACATTTTTTCGAAATGCTCACCGAATTTTTCCGATAATTCATGAAAGCGTCATACGCAAACGGAACCCAGGCTTTAACAATATCCAAAATCGCGTTGGCGTAACACTGAATTTCATATTGAGCATGAGAATCAGCACGCAATCTCAAGAAATGAAACAGATTATGTAAGTCGATTTTCCAATACATTTCGGTGTAAACATTTACGGGCAAAATAGTCCTGGCGAGCTCTCGAGTCAGCCCCAAATCATTGAGCATGTGGGAATATTTTTCGTAGGCCTGTTCGCTGAATTCCGCCAAAGTTTTCGCGATTTCCAGCTTATCCTTCTGAGGCATTGCATCATCTGTTCTACCCTGTTTATTGGTTTTGGACTGCCCCGCGATTTTCGACAGCTCCGGAATATAAAATTCATCACTCAATACTGAATATCTCGCGGAATACTCGTTAATATTTGCCGTACGATGTCGAACCCAATGCCTCATCACGAAAATAGGAAGCTTTACATGCAACTTTATTTCGCACATTTCAAACGGAGTTGTGTGTCCATGCCTCATCAAATAATTGATAAGCCCGCGATCTTCATTTACCTGTTTTGTTCCCGCGCCGTAAGAAACCCTCGCCGCCTGCACAATCGACGAATCATTTCCCATATAATCTACAACACGAATAAACCCGTGATCCAAAACGGGAATCGTTTTGCTTAAAATTTTCTCCAGTTCCGCGGAAACAACTCTTCCGGTTTCGTTTTTCACAGCATCACACATTTTTTATCTCCTATGTTTCGATTCCCTTCTTCATCTGATATTATAACGACAATTGAAAAAAATACACCTGAAAAAGGAGGTTCATGGAAAGACTTATTAACGGAAAAGCAATCGCCGAAAAATTTTGCGAAACTCTGAAAAAGAAAGTCGAAAAACTGAAAGACCACGGGATTACTCCGTGCATAGCTTTGATAAAAGCGAATAATGATCCGGCCAGCGAAATATATGTCTCCAAAAAAGAAAATTTAGCAAAAGTTTTGGGAATAAGATCACAGACTTACAAATTTCTTCCGGGGGTAAAAGAAGATTTTTTGAAAAATTTGATTAATGATCTGAATCAGGATCCGACCGTTCACGCAATACTGCTTCAGTCTCCGCTCGCTGAGGGTTTGAGCTTCAAAAAGTTGATAAATTTTATCTCGCCGGAGAAAGATGTGGACGGGCTTACCTCCGTCAATCAGGGGAAATTGTTCGCCGGAGAAGATTGCGTTCTCCCATGCACTCCTCAAGGTGTTATGCATTTAATTCACTCGGTAAAAAAGAATATTTCAGGTATGCATGCGGTCGTTTTGGGACGGTCAGTTATTGTCGGACGTCCAATGATCTCGTTACTGTTAAATAATGATTGCACGGTTACCGCGTTACACTCGAAATCGAAAAATGTTCTGGGAATTTGCTCGAATGCCGATATCATCGTGAGTGCGATTGGAAAGCCGAAATTTATCACCAAAGATTTTATCAAACCGGGAGCAATAGTCATAGATGTCGGAATAAATCGAATCATAACTCCAGAAGGCAAGAAAAAAGTTGTCGGAGACGTCGATCTCGATGATGTTTGGAATTCTGTGGAAGCAATCACTCCCGTACCTAACGGTGTCGGCCCTATGACGGTGGCCTATCTAATGAGCAATACCGTTAATTTGGCGATAAATCAAAATCGAAAAAAGATAGGTCTCACGCTTGATAAATTTTGATAAATCAGAAAAAATCAGCCTTTTCGGTACCAAATTTATTTTTCTTTCGCATTGAGTTCTTTTTGCTCGTTTTGTATCATTTACGAGGTTATTTTTTAGAGAGGAATTATGGCAGAAGAACAGCAAGAACAAGTTTTGGGAGTGGTTGCTCAATATACTAAGGATTTGTCTTTTGAGAATATAAATCCGATTTCGCAAATCACTGCTTCCAACGAACAGCCGAATATCGATGTTCAATTAAAAGTTAATACAAACAAAACAAAGCAGAAAGACATTTATAGCGTTGAACTAATCACCGAAATCACTACAAAGGTAAAGAATACGACTTTATTTGTATTAGAATTAACCTACTGCGGTGAGTTTTTGATAAAGGGATTCGATAAGGAATTGATAAACCCGATTCTGTATATCGAGTGCCCTCGTTTGTTGTTCCCGTTTGCTCGGAGCATAATTTCCAACGCGGTAAATGAAGGTGGTTTCCCTCCGTTGTTCTTGGCTCCTGTTGATTTTGCGAGCTTGTATCAGCAGCAGATGGAATCTCAAAATCAGGTAAAACAATAAATTAAAGGAATTGAATTTGAAGAAAAACGTCATCAAATCTGAAGACCAGCTTTCACTATTGGATTGTGATTTCAGTGATGACGTTGCTTCAAGTTTTCAATCAAAAAAAAACTCTTCTGATTTAAAAAAAATTTCATTGGAGAAGGAATCCATCAACGAAAAATTCGAATCGGAAGGGGTTTCGGTTGAAAAAACTGCCGAGCCAAATTCTGTTGAAGCAAAATCAAACTGCGAAAAAAATTCTGAGAAAAAGAAATTGGCGATTTTGGTGGACGGATCGAATTTTATCTATCGAGCATTTTATGCGTTGCCGCAACTAACCGCTCCCGACGGAAACCCTGTTGGAGCGGTATATGGATTTTGTTCAATGCTTATTTCTCTTCTGGGAAAGCACGAATCTGATTTGTTTTGCGTTGCGCTCGACGCCGGACGCGATACCTTTCGTAAAGAAATTTATCACGAATATAAAAACAACAGGGACGAAACACCGGCCGATTTAAAGTCGCAATTTCCGATTTTGATCGAAGCGTGTCGTGCTTTCGGAGTTCCCGTAATCGAGACAGTCGGATATGAAGCTGACGACATCATTGCAACAATCGCGACAAAGTTATCTCGGCAAAATTATGAAGTCCGGATCATAGCTTCCGACAAAGATTTGATGCAGCTGATCGACGAAAATATTTATTTATTCGATCCTATAAAATCAAAGGTCATAAAAGAAAAAGAAGTCTTGGAAAAATACGGAGTAGGGCCGCATCAAATGGTGTCGCTGCAGGCGTTGATGGGAGACTCCACCGATAATATTCCGGGAGTCCAAGGCGTCGGCCCGAAAACTGCGGCGAAGTTGCTCAACCAATTTCAGTTGCTGGAAAATATATATAACGAAATCGAAAAAGTAACTCCGCAAAAACTCAAAGAAAAATTGATCAACCAAAAAGATATGGTGGAAATTTCTGAAAAATTAGTCACCCTTTGCAGGAATGTACCTATTGATGAAGACTTTTCGAATTTCAAAATAAATCTTGATCCGGAAGAAACAAAAAACTTTTTGGATAAATATAAGTTCAATTCGCTGGTGAAAAGGTTCGAGAAACAAATTAATCAAATCGAAAAAAGGCAGCGTCGTTATCTCAACTTTTCAAAACTGAACGAACTGAAAAATTTTTTTGAGATGAGTCGAGCGAAAAAATTCAGTATTTTTTCCACCACTTGTTTTAATCAAAGCGAGATTCTGGTCGTCTGCACAGAATCTCATGTTGTCAGTTGTTTTTTCGTTCGAGATGACGGTGAAGAAAATCTGTTCACCGAAAAAAATATTCTTAGTTATGGTGATATCCAAAAAGTTTTAGATCCGTATTTGAAAAACGAATCGATAGAAAAAATTGGGTTGCGGGGCGCTCTCAGATTATTCCCAAACATGAGGTCATTTAATGATGTCGGCGCGATGGGATATTTGCTTCATGGGGTCATTGGAAACAAAATTTCCGACCTGTTTCCGGATAATGATTCCTATATCTGTAAGTTTAATTTCTCCGAAATCTGTAACGTGGAACAGTGCTGCCTGTTGGCGTCTCTCATGTTTGATGAATTCGAAAATTTTCGAACGGAATTAATCCGAAATAATTTAATGGATATATATCAGAAAATTGATATGCCTTTAATTCCTATCCTGAATAAAATGGAGGAAAAAGGAATTTTGGTTTCGAAGGAAAAACTCCAAAATTTTGCAGAGGAATTAAAAGAAAAAATTAGAAATATCGAAACGGAATTATTTTCGATCGCTGGACAAGAATTTAATCCGGCATCGGGAAAACAATTATCAAAATTGCTGTTCGATGAACTAAAAATTCCGAAACCATCAAAAAAAAATTCGTTGGATATTGAAAGTTTGGAAGAGTTGTACGATTACAGCCCGATCCCGAAATTGGTGGTTCAATGGAGAAAGTTGTCCAAGCTGCTTTCCACTTACACTTATTCCCTTTGTGATTTGTTGAACAAAAAAGACAATAGACTTCACTCTCGATTTAATGTAACGGCAACTTCGACGGGTCGACTTTCTTCATCGAATCCGAATCTGCAAAATATTCCTCATCGAACAGAGTTGGGAAAAAGAATTCGATCTGCTTTTATCAGCCCGCAGGGAAGCAAGTTGGTTTCGTTTGATTATTCTCAAATCGAATTGCGAGTACTGGCGCATATGGCGGATATAAAATTTTTGAAAGACGCATTTTTGAAAAATTTGGACATCCACCAAGCAACCGCGTCACAAATTTTCGATGTGAATTTGGAAAACGTAACGCCAGAAATGCGCGCTCGAGCAAAGACAGTTAACTTCGGAATTATCTACGGCATGTCGCATTTTAGATTGGCGAAAAATTTAAATATTTCGAATTCCGAAGCGAGAAATTATATAAAAAATTATTTTCAAAGGTTTCCTGAATTCACAGAATTTCGTGATGATGTTCTGAACTTTGCTCGGAAAAACGGATATGTCGAAACCTTGATCGGGCGCCGATGTTTTTCGAAAGAAATCAACTCAAAAAATCCTATGTTGAGACAGTTTGGAGAAAGGCAAGCGTTCAACGCCATTATTCAGGGAACCGCTGCAGACATTGTAAAAATTGCGATGATAAAAGTTTCAAAACGTCTCGTGGATTTCCAATCTTCTATGATAATTCAAATTCACGACGAACTGGTTTTCGAAACGCCGAATGAATTTGTGGAAAAAAGCATTCCTGTAATAAAAGAAATTATGGAAGACGCATACCGTTTATCGGTACCGTTAATTGTTGAATCAAAATTCGACGATCATTTAAAATGATTTTCAAAAAAATTTCCGATCTCGCTTCGGAAACTTGCTAAATCTTCGGGATCGACGACATCGGCGTCAAATTCATCTTGAGATTTGAATTCCTCGTTCACCGCAAGGATTTGTTTCCTGTTGAAACAACATTTCAGCTTTCTAAAAGTCATCCCCATCATATAATCAATCGGAAACATGCTATAAAAATCTGCGAAAAATTTTCTCAAATTGGTTTTTCGCAAATTTATAACATAAGCATGCATACCGATACGAAACGGTCGAGCTTTACGAAAACTATCGCGACATCCTAAAAACGCGATATCAAAATCTTGAGGAATCTTTCGTAAAAACATTTTTAATTTCGTTCGGAAAAAGGGCTTCAGCACAACGTCATCTTCAAAAACCAAAACTTTGTCATAAGCATTTTTATAGCACTGATTCCATAGTGCAAGATGGCTGAAAAAACACCCGATATCATTTTCCCGAAAATATTTTTTGTACAATCGCAACTTGGTATCCGGATAACGAAGACACTCAGCTACATATTTTTTCATATCACTTTGATCTTCAATAAATGAAGAAACCGTCATCCTTTCTGGCTCACTATCCAAAACGGGTTCATCTTCGCCAACCGAAATTTCTCGCCAATCAACTGCGCTAAATCTCGAATAATTATCCAACTGAGAATCAAAAAAACTCAATCGATCTTTCGCGCTATCCAAATTAATTACAAAAACAGGAACTTCTTCATTTGGAGTCAGAGTTTTATCAATATATCGGCAAAATGAATCAAGAAAATAAGAAAGGGAAACAGCAAACAAAGTTACGCCGGCTATCCGAAGAACCGCACCTCCCAAACTTTTAAACCGTTCTTCAATTAACTTCAGCCTACGCAAATTAACTCTCCATAACAAAGACTCTCAAAGAATGATTGTTCCCATTAGTAGCCAATCATTCAAATGCTGAACACCGTGCTGCCCCTTGGCAACGCGATACCCATCTTCGAACAATTCTACAACAAATTGGTCGGAATTTTTAATAATTTTTGATTTACATCTCGACCAACATTTCACAATTGATCTCCCCATTGCAATTTTCTGCTCGATTTATCCGTCCGCACAATTCGCCGAATTCCATTGCCGGTGCAAACATCAAAAATCGTATGCCCGGACTTTTTCATCGGTCTTTTTATAATGGTATTATTTTTAAAAAAACTTGTTTCTTTTTTTGAAAAAATTACGTAACAAAACTTTTCATCCTCGTAAGGCAAAGCGGCATTTTTTAACTTCGCATGGTGCTTTGTTCTCGGTAATCGAATTGAAAAATGGCACCAATCTTCGTCCGACAATTGACAACCTCGAGTTGCACAAGGCAGAAGCGGATACCAATTCAATTCCATCGCAATTTTTTTAGCCTCGAGAATATTTTTAAAGCCATTCGGCGTCCCCGGCTCCAAAATAAAAACATATTTTTCGGATAAGTCGAATATTTTTTTCAGAGCGGATTTTTTATTTTTTATTTCGTTTATAAAATAGGAAGCAAAAACGGCTTGATAACGGGTTTCTATCTGAAATTTTAAGAAATCTTCAGAATAAATTTTCGAATCGTCGCCGCTCAATTTTCTGAAAACTTTTCGCATTGCTTCGGACTTTTCCAACGCCTTGTAACTTATTTCATAATCCCGAAGAGCGATTTTTAAAGCCCCAACTCCAGCGCCTATATCCAAGATATTCGAAAAATTTTTCCCAGTATTTTTGAATCTTTCCAGAACATATTTTATTACACCGTAGGTTGCAGGCATTCTTCCCAGAGCATAAGCAATTGCATGAGAAAAATTCATTTCTTTAAAATTTTGATTTCGATAATTTTTGGAAAGTTCAGAATATGCCCGGACCTCATTTCTATTCACCCCATAAGTTTCGGACAACTCATCAAGACGGAATAAAATATCCTTCGGTAAATCAAACATTCAGATAAATCTACTCAAATTAATTTTACAATCAACCCATCTAAACTTGAATTCAAAACCACCTGACATGCCAAACGAGAATCCATGCTAACTCCGGAAACCCTGTCCAGCGTATCGTCTTCTTTTTCGGAAATTTCCGGCAATTTATCCGATAAATTTTCGATTTTTACATGGCATCCGCCACACACGCCAAACCCTTCGCAATTGCTGTTAAGTTTTATTCCATTTTTTTCTGCGACTTGCAAAACCGTTTGACCTTCTTCAAAAGAAACGCTTTTTTTTGTTCCGTCTTTCAATAAAAACGTAATATTCATAGCTATGCCCCCCGAATGTCCTGCAACTTTTTTCCGCTGAGATGATTGTTGATAATTTCATCCAAAAATCTTCCGAAAATATTTTCCAACTCATTTTTCAACGGAATGACCTCCTGAAATTTTTCTCTAGCCAAAATTTCTTCCAGCTCCAAAATTTTTTCTGACGCGATTTTTTGGAAATCTTCAGGAATTTCTTTAATTATCGATTTCCAAAATCTGATCGACCTTTCGGTTTCAATTTTTATTGCGATATTGTTCGCTTTAATTTGATCACTCTCTTTTTCACTGAAAGCTTTTTCCAAAATTTCCATCATATCTTCATCAGATAATCCGGCCGAAGATTCAACGATAACTTCCTGACTGACACCCGTGCTTTTTTCATAAGCCTTCACATCCAAAAGGCCATTCACATCTATCGAAAATTCGACAATAACGCGAGCGAGTCCGGCAGGCAATGCGGGAATACCTTTCAGCTCAAAATCTGCAAGAGTTCGGCATTCATTCGCCAGCGGACGCTCTCCCTGCAAAACGCGAAACTTCATTCCCGTTTGATTATCTTGATAGGTGGTATATTCCCTCCGTTCGGTTATCGGAATAGGCGTATTGCGATGAATAACTTTGTCGACACCACCACCGAAAGTCTCGATTCCAAGGGTTAGTGGCACGACATCAATCAGCAACATTCCGTCTTTTTCGACAATCGAATTTGCTTGGATCGCCGCGCCAAAAGAAACCGCTTTTTCGGGACTGATATCATCGAAAATCTTTGTTTTGAAATTTTCCGCAACAAAACTTTTTATAAAATCGAGTTTGGTCATTCCTCCAACCAAAACAATTCCGTCGAGATCTTCCGAAGAAATTTCCGCATCTTCCAAAACCTGAGAAGAAATCAAAAAAGTTTTCTCAAATATTTCCTTCAGATATTTTTTTGCATTCTCGCGAGTCAATTCAAACTTGTAAATTTTATCCCGAACCGCAAAATCTTTTTTCACCAATTCTTGATCGCCTAAATTTTCTTTCAAAAATTTTGCAACTCGCTTTCCCAACATTTTTTCATTAAGTGTCGGATCCGCAATACCATTTCTTCGAAAATTGTCCTCGAGAATTTTTTCATCTGCATCGTCGCCGCCCAGATTATTATCCCCGCCTGTCGCCAAAACCTGAAAAATTCCATCAGATAACCTCAACACGGAAAAATCGAAAGTCCCACCGCCCAAATCATAAACTGCGAAAATTCCATTTTTCCTTTTGTCCAAACCGAAAGCGATTGCCGCCGCCGTCGGCTCGTTAATTAAACGCAAAACTTTTATCCCTGCAATCGACGCAGCCTGTTTGGTTGCTGTTCTTTGCGCATCGGAAAAATGAGCGGGAACGGTAATCACTGCCGCGTCGATTTTCCTTCCCAATTTCATCTCTGCAGATAATTTTATATAAGAGAGAATGTCAGAAGAAATCTCCGCCGGACTGCGACCGAAAATTTTCTCATTACTTCCCATACGACGTTTTACGGAAAAAATCGTATTCGCGCTGTCCGCCCTGTAAATCGCTTCACTACCGACAATCGGGCGATTTTCCGAATAATTTACCACCGACGGAACCGTTACGCCACCGTCTATTTGAATCGCTTCCGGTGTACCGTCCTTCAAATACGATATCACCGAAGCGGTCGTCCCCAAATCAATTCCTACCGTAAACATTTGCTCTTTCTTTTTCTAAAAATGAATTCAAAAATTTTAACTCACTGAAGATTTCGGAAAATTTTTCCAAATCATCCTCATTTTCTTTCAGCATCGAAACCTGTTCTTTTATCTTCTTTTTGATCTGATTTTGAAACGCGATCTTATCCTCGTCATTTTCCAACGCCGCATACTTTTCTCGCATTTCGAACATCTTTACGGACAGCTCCGCTGACATCGTTTCCGTGGAAACATTTTTCAAATTCAAAAAATATTCCGCCCTTCTGACATCGTTTTTCAGGACATTGTAAGCCTCGTTCAATACCCCTGAATCAACTGAATTTTCCGAACTCCGCTGCAGAGAAAAATAATTCCGCGTCATCAAATCGACATCGATATTGTACGCAATCGGAAGTCTCAAAATTTCAAAATAATTCATATCATGAACAACAATTTCCGCTACAACATGGTGATGAATCGACGCTGAAAGATTTTCCGCAACCGCATTTTGTTTTGGCATTCGGATTTTGAAAAACCAAACTTCCGCCCATCGGACTTTTCACGTAGTCCATAGTCATCCCGGAAATAAACATCACGGCTTTCGGCGCTACAAAAATCTTTACGCCGTTTTCTTCAACCAAAAGATCTTCATCTTTTTTTTCATTCACGAAGTTCAACTCATATGTCATGCCGCTGCATCCACCTGAAACAATGTTAATTCTCATGCCTAAACACTTTTCTTCAGCAATCGACTTTTTCAAAAAATCCAATGCGCTTTTCGTGAAACTTATTATTTTTTGCATATCTTCTCTCCTTTTTTGGATAAGTAATTTTCAATCGCCTTTTCAATTGCTTCCTCCGCCAAAACTGAGCAGTGAGCCTTTACCGGAGGCAGCGACAAATATTCCGCGACGTCCTGATTTTTTATTTTTTTCGCCTCATCCAGAGTTTTACCCTGAACCCAATCGGTAATCAATGCACTCGACGCGATCGCCGCACCGCACCCAAAAGTTTTAAACTTCGCGTCGGCAATCTTTCCTTCGTCATCGACTTTTATCTGCAGCTTTATGACGTCACCGCAACTCGGCGCGCCCACGACCGAAGTTCCGACATTTTCATCTTTCTCATCCAAACTTCCGACATTTTTCGGATTCGAATAAAGCTCCATCAATTTCTCTGAATACTTCACAATTTTCTCCCTTTACCAAAGTGGGCTCATGCTGCGCAATCGAGTAACTGTCTCTATGATTTTATCGGACACATACTCGACTTCGTCAAAAGTCGTAAACCGCCCCAAGCCAATTCGCAAAGAGCAATGAGCCAAATCTTCACGAATTGAAATTGCCTTCAAAACATAGGACGGCTCAAGAGATGCCGAAGTACACGCAGAACCCGAAGAAACGCAAACCTCGGGCATACCTAACATTATACTTTCGCCCTCAACTCCTTCAAAACTAAAATTCAAACAGCCCGGAATTCTTCTTTCACGATCTCCGTTCAGATAGACCTTCTCAAGACGCGACAAAATCTTGTCAATGAAATAATTTTTCATCTCGGTCAGTCGCCGCGATTCCTGAACCATTTCGTTTTTTGCAATTTCGCAGGCCTTCCCGAGACCGACGCACAGTGGAACGGGCAAAGTTCCCGAACGGATTCCTCTTTCCTGCCCACCTCCGGAAAACAGCGGAGTCAAACGAATTCTTGGTTTGATACGAACATACAACGCCCCGACTCCTTTCGGTCCGTAAATTTTATGCCCGGAAATACTCATCAAATCAACGTCGCCCGCATCGACTTCAACCTTTCCCACCGCCTGGGCAGCATCCGTGTGGAACAAAATTCCATGCTCTCGACAAAGCTTACTGATCTCCTTTATCGGCTGAATCGTCCCAATCTCGTTGTTGACTGACATAATCGAAACCAAAATCGTATTGTCATCAATCTCTTTCTTCAAAAAATCCATATCGACAATACCGTTGCCCAGAACGGGAGCAAACACCACCTGATAACCCTCCGACTGAAGTGAACGACAAGTTTCCAAAACGCACTTATGCTCGATCGTCGAAGTTATAACTTTCTTTCTATCGCTTTTATAATAATGTACGGCGCCTTTGATCGCCAAATTGTTGGACTCAGTCGCACCTGAAGTAAAAATAATTTCACGAAGATCATTTGCTTTTATGAGATCGGCTATTTTTTTTCGAGCAACATCCACGGCACCGTTCGCCTCAAGCCCCATACCATGTCCCGAATGAGGATTCCCGAACTTTTCCGTAAAATATGGAAGCATCTCCTCGACAACCCTCTTATCACAGGGAGTTGTCGCCTGATAATCCATGTAAATATTCATACTAACACCTTTCTTTTATATTGTATGACAACACTATAGTGACTTGCAATATTATTTATGCTTGTTTTCGTATTTCGATTTTTAACATTTTTTATTGATAAACTTATTGAAATCGCACAACTTTTAGTATATATCTACACCGATTTAAAGCGGCCCAAAATTATTCAGTAACCCATTATTTATCTTAAATAAAATCTAATTGTTAGTATAATTTTCGAGACTTATCATTAAAAATTGCCCTACAATTTATGGTTGTAATTCTTTATTTATCAATGCATTTATACCAGATTGAAAAAGAAATTCCCCCATCATATTCTTTAAAAAAATTCCATTTCATGCTAGAACTAAGACTGCATGGGGGTGTTGTTATGGAATATGGTCCGGGAGTTATAAACTTAGATTCTTTTATCGGACAAAAAGTTAAACTACGGCGTTCTTCATTGGGCATAACCCAGGTAGAACTCGGTGAAAAGTTAGGGGTATCGTTTCAGCAAATTCAGAAGTATGAAAACGGTAAAAACAGAATCAGTGCCAGCACTTTATTCCAAATTTCAACAATTTTGGGTGTAAGTTTTTCATACTTCGTGAACGGTTACGCCAAAGGGGCCGCGTTGCGTGACAATGAAGATGTATCGTACCAAGTTCACGACGATAGAGAATCGATTTTGTTGCTCAATTATTTTTCAAAAATTGAAGATCCTGACTTAAGAAGGCAGATTTTGGACTTGGTCGAGAAAATAGCGTCCCTTTCGGAAAATAATTAGCTTTACCAGCCCAAAAATTGTGTGATAGTATGATCTTCGGAGTGGTTCGTGAAAATACATTTTGTCTATTCTTCTAACGCAAAATCCCGGAGCGCCTATGAGGCGATGATGGAAATCTACGGGCAGTGTCCGATCTACGAAGCAGATTGTGTTGTTGTTCTGTCCGGAGATGGAATGATCCTCAGAGCGTTTCATGAAAATTATCAGCATAACTTACCGATTTACGGAATGAATCGTGGTGAGTTAGGATTTCTTACAAACAAATACCAAAAAGAGAATTTGGTTCAAAGAATAAAAAATGCTGTGCCGTTAAAATTTCACCCTCTTCGAGCATTGGTGAAAAAGAAAAACGGAGAAACACACTCCGCGATTGCCGTCAACGAGGTATACATGCTCAGAGAAACCCATCAGTCGGCTAAATTGCAAGTAAAAATCGACGAAGTAGTTCGATTGGAAGAATTGGTATGTGATGGACTGATAACGTCCTCTGCCCTGGGTAGCACCGCGTATAATTATTCAGCTGGTGGGCCTATTATTCCTTCGGGGGCAGCATTGATGACTCTGACACCAATTAGTTCATTTCGTCCGAGGTGCTGGCGAGGCGCATTACTTCCGGAAGAAACTTGCGTCGAACTGAAAGTTTTACACCCCGACTCCAGGCCGGTCTGCGCAGTCGCCGACTACGTGGAATTCCGAAATGCCGTAAGTGTAAAAATTGTAAGAGATAAATCGCTAACTTTTTCTCTTTTGTTGGATCCCGACAACACTCTGAAGAAGAAGATTCTCGAAGAGCAGTTTGCCACTTGAGTTTTTCGTAACGCATGGTATAATTTCCCCGTTTTATTGGAGTTTAATATGGCTAAATCAGCAACGATGCTTGTGAAGATGCTTAGCACTGCGGATACGGGCTTTTTTTATGTAAAGAAGAGAAATCCGAGAAAACAGCCGGAGAAAATGGAAATGAGAAAATACGATCCGGTGGTACGTAAGCACGTCCTCTTCAAAGAAGCAAAAATAAAATAAGTTTTTCTTTCAGGATTTGTATAAGCCCGGCCGTTAGCCGGGTTTTTTGTTCAGTGAGCAAGCTGTACCATGGTTTTTTGAATGAAGCTGATGAAATCGGCATACGGAGCAGCTCAAGCGAGGGATGAGCTACATAAAAAACCGTCTTCCTTTATCTCTTTTCTTCTCGAAATCAACATCAGAGCATCTGTAGTTTCCTCTTCCGAATTTCGGACAATCTAGAGGAAATAATTTTTCGAATAATTTGAATAAAAAGAGTCCATATAAATCACGATTTGTTTTTAAAAATTTCTTCGAAATTTTTGTAGATTCTTTTTTATCTAATCTTTTTCCGTTCACGATGATACCTGATTTCGGCATTGCATATGCCGGTCTTATGTAATTGTATCGGCTTGACGTATAGGATGACTCATTTACAAAAGGATCTAATCCTTGTTTTGTTAATCCATACATCGTTCGAAGTATTTTATCATTTTTGAAAATCAAGATACTTAATCGTTTCCTCAATATCGAAAAAGGACCCACTCCGTCCACATTACCTTCAAAATAATTTTGATCATCTCTTTTTTCGATTACCTGAGTACCATCAGTATCCGTTCCTTCAACATGCATTGCGTATATTATTTGATATATTAGGCTCGCTTCTTTGGGAATAATCCCCTTTTTCAATATAAAATCTTTAGCCCCGGACTTTGTTTTATGCAATTTCATAATTAATCCCGTTTGGTCCGTATTAAACCACTCCGGTGAAAACATTATAAATCTATTTTCTCTGCAACATTCTGAATATCCATTAAATTCCGATCGCCCTATTCTTCTTGCTTGTTTCCACACATAACTTCCAGGGGTATAAGCCAGATTTATCTTCGGATCATCTTGCGGTATAAACTTTATTCTCGGCAGTCCTCTCTGACCTGCTTCGTATTTTGCTATCGACACCCGTAATATTTCGCATCCCACCGGATCTTCAACAATTCTCTGTATATATCTCTCAAACTCGCACTTCATCCATTCTTCAAAATCCAAAGGTTTTATGTTACGCAATAGACCTGTTCTCGGATGCACCTCCAATCCATTGTTTCCGTCCTTTTCATTGAAAAACATTATCCCACCTGAACCGTGGTTTATAGATGTTCGTGTTTCCTTGTCTATAAAAACTAAGTTTTCTCCATCATCAAACTTACCTGAATATATTCCTGTTAACCTTTTTTCTTTTATTCTGAAAGAAAAATCACAACAGCTTGATATAAAATTTTCAATTAATTCCCTCTGGTTTTCTTCTAATCTCTTATTTTCATCCCATGTTAGTTTATAACAAAGCTCTTCTTCCTTTGATAACGCAGATACTTTCGGCCATTCTGATAAAGGTTGATTTATCTCAAATGTTTTATTTTGTTGCTCGCTAATTTCTGACATCCCCAATGCTGACATACTTACAGAACTGATAAATAACGATGCGCATAATATTCCGCATATCCTTCTGTTTTTTTGCACTTTCAAAATTTTCTCCTTCTCATAAAAACTAAAATCGGAACAGTTTACTAAAAAATTATAATATTTTTAATAAAAATCACCCTAAAATTGCATAAATAATTATCAAAAATCTTGCTTGACTACGAAAACAACTAATCACTTGAAAAACTTTGTGTAAAAAATAAAAAACCCCCGACTCAATTCAGAGCCAGGGGAACATTATGCTGAAATCGTTTATTTATAAATTAAGCCTTTGAAATATCCGGAGCGTCTACCGCTTTCATACCCACCACGTGATAACCAGAATCGGCATGCACTACCTCACCTGTAACCCCGCTGGACAATCGGCTAAGTAAATACACTCCTGTACCACCAACATCTTCCAGGGTTGTATTTCTCTTTAAAGGAGAGTTATATTGATTCCATTTCAAAATATATCTGAAGTCATCAATTCCATTCGCTGCCAAAGTTTTCACGGGACCAGCGGAAAGTCCGTTAACTCGAATTCCTCTGTCTCCGAAATCCACCGCCAAATAGCGAATACTGGCTTCCAAAGCCGCCTTAGCGACACCCATAACATTGTAATTCGGAAGAACCCTTTCGGATCCGATATAGGTCAAAGTCAGAATCGACGCATTATCCGCCAGATATTTATCCGCATACTGACACACGGCCGTCAGCGAATAACAAGAAATGTCCATGGTTTTCAAAAAATTCGCACGAGTCGTCTTTACATACTTACCCATTAACTCATTTCTGTCTGAAAAAGCAATCGCATGGACTATGAAGTCGATCTTGCCAAATTTCTGCCCGACTTTTTCGAAAAGAGAAATCAAACTGGAATCATCGGTAACATCACACTCTATCATCTCAACTCCCCCCAGAGAATCCGCCAAAGGCTTAACTCTCTTGTATAGAACTTCCGACTGATAGCTGAACACCATTTCTGCTCCCTGGTTTGCAAGCTCCTTTGCAATTCCCCAAGCCAAAGAATGATCATTGGCAACGCCCATTACGATGCCCTTCTTACCTTCCATTAATTTCATTAACAAAACTCCACCTTAAACACGCTACAAAACTTTTTAACAACATTACTACAAATCTTCATTAACTTTTCTCTTTAAAATCGGGGAAGCTCGAAAAGAAACCGTCCTTCTGGCCGAAATAACAGCCGGCTCTTTTGTTTTCGGATTCCTTCCCATACGCTCTTTTTTGTTGTGAACCTTAAAAGTTCCGAATCCCGTAAGCTTCACATCTTCACCATCAACAAGAGCCTCGGAAATTTCCGAAAGAACCTCATGAATAAACTCCAAAGCCTCAAATTTTGTAACCTGAAACTCCGCAGTTATAGCATCGGCTATATCCGAGCGCGTTAACGTTTTCACTTTAGTCATCTTTTTCCCTTACACCCTTATCAGAACGAGTCAACATTTTCATTCCAGTCATTTCCATTCTTCACATCTTACAAAATTTATATATTACATTCTTATCAGAGCGGCTCCCCAAGTAAATCCTGCCCCCATAGACAGTAACACAATATTTTTATTCGTGCTAATCGTATCCTTTATCTCATTCAACGCCAATGGAATAGTTGCCGCAGAGGTATTGGAATGCTTGTCTATGGTCACCACTACTTTTTTCGAATCTATTTTCAGCACATCTATCAGTTTGTTAATGATTCTGACATTCGCCTGATGAGGAACAACCAAATCAATATCGTCGATAGTTAAGTTATTTTGCTCGAGAAGTTCATGAAAAGAATCACAAAATTTTTCAACGGCAAACTTAAAAACTTCGCGACCTTTCATGGTAACCACACCTGACGCCTGAGTCGTAGCTACACCCCCGCTGGTTATCAAAAAATCCGTGTAACTGCCGTCGGAATAGATCTTACAATACTGAACTCCTTTATCGGTATTTTCCTCTGCCTTGAGAACTACTGCCCCCGCCCCATCACCGAACAATACGCAGCTTGCCCTGTCATTCCAATCTAAAATTTTTGAAAAACTGTCTGCACCTATTACCAGAGCGTGCTTCGCCTTTCTTGTTCTTATGAAAGAGTCCGCAACATCCAGAGCGTAAATAAACCCGCTACAGGCTGCGCTCACATCAAATGAAGGACATCCATTGGTAATGTTTAGATTTTTCTGAACCACACACGCAGTTGCCGGAAAAGTATAATCTCCGGTAGTCGTTCCGACCACGATCAGATCTATATCGTTTGGAGAAACTTTTGCGAAATCTAACGCCTCTTTCGCGGCCTTCGTTGCCAGAGTAGAAGTACTCTCGCCTTCGCCTATTACATACCTCTGCTTAATTCCCGTTCTTTGAGAAATCCACTCATCGGAAGTATTCAAACTCGCCGGTAGCTCATCATTTTTAATACATTTTTGAGGCAAAGCTCCGCCAAATCCAACAACAACCGATTTCATTTCTTCCCTTTTACCTCTTTTTGTACTTCCGCCTCTGTCTCATAATGTAGCTTCGACTTTTCCAACTGATCCCGAATGCGATCAAAAATATTCCGCTTTAGGACATTCGTGGTAAATCTTACGGCATTCGCAAAACCAACATCGTCCGTCCCCCCATGGCTTTTTACCACAACCCCGTTGAGTCCCAAAAGAACTGCTCCGTTGTACAGACGCGGGTCCAATTTCTTCTTTAACTCACTGAGAGACGGTAATGCCAGCAACGCTCCGATCTTGGAAAGAAACGAACCAGCCAAAGCCTCTTTCAATTCAGAAACTATAAATTTCGCCGTCCCTTCCATGGTTTTAAGAAAAACATTTCCGGTAAAACCATCGGTTACAATGACATCCACAATTCCTTTGTTTATGTCGTCACCTTCGACAAATCCGATATAGTTATCAAACAACTTCCTGAGAATTTCCGAAGTTTGCTTGACTAACTTGTTGCCTTTGCATTCCTCAGAACCGATATTCAGCAAAGCGACTGATACGTCTTCCTTTTCAAAAACCGAACGAGCCAGGGCTTCTCCCATAATCGCAAAATCCACCATATTCTTCACGGAACATTCAGCATTAGCTCCGAGATCTAAACACACCGTGTTAGCTTTTTTCCCGGGAATAACAGTTCCGATGGCCGGCCTCTCTATACCTTCAATTGTTCTTAAAATGATTTTGGACAAAGCCATGTAAAGACCTGTATTTCCCGCAGAAATGACCGCGGAAGCCTCTCCCGACTGCACCGCTTGTATAGCCATTCCCATACTGGTATTTTTTCCAGTACGCAAAGAGGACATAACATCCATGTCAGACGTTATAACAGCATCAGCATGGCGAATCTCATAAGATACTCCCTCGAGAAAATCCTGTTCGTACTTCCTCAGGGTTTCGCTATCACCGAAAATCAAAAAATGGGAATCCGTCCCTTTGAACTGAGACACCCCCTTCAGAACTGCTTCCGGGGCGTTATCTCCGCCCATACCATCTATAGCGATAATCTGTCGACCGGAAGTAGTCATTACGCTTCTTGACGCCTGTCTTTCAAAATCTGACGACCGTTGTACATACCGCACATTTTGCATAGGTGATGCGGAAGCTTGGATTCTCCGCAATTCGGACATGCTACAACATTGACAGGTGTAAGAGCCAAGTGCGACCTGCGCATATTTCTCTTTGATTTAGAAACCTTTTTCGTAGGTACTGCCATGTTAATCTCCTAACTAAATTTTTTTAACACTGTTCTATTTACCGAAAAATCAGAAATTTTTCAAGGTACAACAGATAAAATCTCGCAATATAATATTCAAAAAAATCAAATACTAACTCAAATTTTATATTATAATTGGCGCGTGGACTCAGGAGATTATATGTTAGCGGAAAAGAAAAAAAGACATGCGGAGCTATCGAAATTGTTGTCGAATTATTCGCGACAGTACTATATATTTGACGATCCGAGCGTAAGCGATGCTGAATATGACGCGCTTTATCAAGAACTTCTGGCTATCGAAGATGAGTACCCGCAGCTAGCGACAAAATCCAGCCCATCCCAAAAAGTAGGAGCAAAAGTTTCCAAAGATTTTCAAAAAGTTTTTCATAAGCAAAAAATGTTATCTCTGGAAAATGCGTTTAATGAGGAGGACATTCAAGATTTCATCGACAAAGTAAAAAAATTGACGGGAAAGTCCGAAATTGAATTCATGTTGGAGCCGAAATTGGACGGTCTTTCCGCATCGATTATGTATCGCGACGGTATTTTGGTTCAGGCCTCCACCCGAGGAGATGGAGCAATCGGAGAGGATGTTACCGAAAATGTAAAAACATTGAATAATGTTCCGAAAAGAATAAATCTGTCGGGGAATATCGAAATCCGAGGCGAAGTCGTAATGCTGAAGAAAGATTTTGAACAACTGAATGAGCAGCGTCGACTCAACGGAGAAAAGTTGTTTTCAAACCCTCGCAACGCGGCGGCAGGTTCTTTGCGACAGCTTGATTCACACATCACAGCTCAACGCAAACTAACATTTTTCGCTTATTCGATTATCGGAGAAAGTTTGAATCTGACCAGCCAACAGGAGATTTTGCAAATCCTGCGTGATCTAGGCTTCACGGTTTCGGACAAAATAAAATTATGCCGCAATCAAGAAGAAGCCTTTGATTTTTATAAAACGATGGAGCAGCAGCGTTCGGATTTGGAGTATGACATCGACGGAGTCGTTTACAAAACTAATGATCTCTCGCTGCAAAAACAGATGGGAAATGCGACAAAATATCCTCGCCATTCGATAGCTTACAAATTTCCGGCTCAAAAAGCGCAAACCACCATTTTGGATATAGTCGTACAAGTAGGACGAACGGGAAATATTACCCCCGTGGCAGAGTTGGCTCCTGTCAATGTGGGAGGAGTGATTGTTTCTCGAGCAACTCTGCACAACAAAGACGAAATCGAAAAAAAAGATATTCGCGTCGGAGATCGAGTAGTGGTGCAGCGCGCAGGTGATGTGATTCCGCAGATTCTCCACCCGATAATCGAACAGCGACCGTCAGATTCTGTTCCTTTTATATTTCCCACCATCTGTCCATGCTGCGGGTCGGAATTGGTGAGTGAGGAAGAAGAAGTCGCTATCAAATGCGAAAACCTCGATTGCTCCGCCCAGCTCGTGGAAAAACTCATACATTTTGTTTCGCGCCAGGCATTCAATATCGAAGGACTCGGCGAACAAAACATCAAATTTCTCTTTAACAAAGGCATTGTGAAAAGTCCCGTTGATATTTTCCATCTTCAAGAAAAAAATCAGCAATACCATCTGGAAAACGAGGACGGATGGGGCAAGCAGTCGGTGGAAAATCTGTTCCAATCCATCGAAATCGCTAAAAATATCGGGTTGGAAAAGTTCATCAACGCACTGGGAATTCCTCAAATCGGGCGGGCGGCTTCTGTGCTAATCGCGAGATTTTACGGAACTTTTTCAAATTTCATGAATGCTGTCGAACAAGATACCGTTAGCGAACTGATCACTATCAACGGCATCGGAGACTCAATGATTCAGGATTTGAAAAACTTCTTCAAAATATCCAACAATCTGGAGGTCATGAGAAAGCTGTCAGCAGTGGTCAGTATTCAGGACGCCCAAACAACCGAAGAATCCGAGTGGACAGGCAAGAGCATCGTATTTACAGGCACTCTCAGCACATTGAGCAGAGACGAAGCGAAAGAAATCGTCGAAAAATTGGGAGGAAAAGCATCCTCCTCGGTGTCGGCGAAAACCTATCTCGTCGTAGCCGGGAAAAATGCTGGCTCGAAGCTCGAAAAAGCGAAAAATCTCGGCGTGAAAATCATTTCGGAACAGGAGTTTTTGGAAATGATTCAGGAAGGGTAAAACCTGAAAAACAGCTTACCCCCTTCCGAACTATTTCCAATTTACTGAATTTTGCACTGTTGATTCACGACCCCCTTTATCGTTTGCACAATTTGAATCATACTCAGCGCCATTCCTTTTATCATTTTCCAAACTATCGGAGCAATCGCACAAACAATTTTTGAAATTAAGATTACCGTCTTTTTCAATATTGCAATTATCGTAGGTGCCACCCGCAAAATCTCTGATATTATCTTTCTGATAAAATCTGAAATCATAAAAGATGTTTCTTTCAACATAGCCATCTCCAATATTTATTTTTTAGATATTGCCCGGTACGCATTCATAATCATTGGTATAAATTTAAGAACCAAGTAAGCTACCAAAATTTGCGGAAACCATGTTATCAGTGTCCAAAGTATACTCATTTTTTTCTCCTATATTTACCTAAAATAGATATAAGGGCAATTTTTTTGATCACAAGTAATTTTAAAAAATTTTTGTAAAAAATTTGAATTTTTAAGTGAAGACTATTTTGGAACAGAAATTTTTGAAGATGATTTGCTGCTGAGCAACATCTGATGGGGCGTTATCAGCAAAACGGATATTTTTTACAAATTATTAACTATTAGTTGTAACAATATCGGGGTGTGGACTCAAAATGCGTTTGGCAGAACTGTTTACTGAAAGGCATCTGGCGAGAAATGATGATAAAAAAGGTGTTTTCCAAGAAATGTTCAAAAGATAATAAGTTGAAAAGCTTGAATAATTATGTTTTTAAAATAAAAAATGAGGAAAAAAAATGGAGCGAATGAAGAAGTATCTGCAAAAAGATTTGATGACTTCGATTGCGGTTTTGGTGATATTTCTGTGTTTCTTTCATATTACCTATCTCACGCCAATGCAGTGCGATGATTTTTGGTATTACAATATCGGACTGAGTCTGGATAAACATATTAATCATTATTTACATTGGTCTGGCAGAATCGTTGCCGATTACTTTTCGTGCGCTTTGCTGCAAATTCCGAGTCACGCTATAACTTCATCCATTATTGCATTTTTCGCTACGGGGATTTGTTATTTAATCGTAAAAATTCCGACCGCAATTGATTCCTCTTATATAATAAACTGGTGGAAATTGCTTACTGTTGCCGCTCTCTATTGGATTGCGAATCCGCAAATCGAAGATTCGACATTTTGGGTGGTAGGCGCTTGTAATTACGTTGTTACGACATTTTTTGTGCTATTGTTTTTGTATTTTGCGCTGAAAAATAGAAATTCGTTTGTGTGGTGGATGGCGATTCTTCCTGTAGTCGCAGGGTGTTCTAACGAAAACACCTGCCTTGCTGTAATTTATTTATTGCTTGCTCTGATTTTCGTTTCTTATTGCAAAAAATTAAATTCTCTAACCTTGGATATCACACTAAATAAGAAAATCTTTCTGCTTTATATGACACTATTTACGATCGGAGCTCTAATTTTAATGATAGCTCCGGGAAATTTTGAAAGACTTCATGCTGGGGTGTGTCAGGATTGGTGCAATTTGCAGCTTTCCGAAAAAATAAAGAAATTCGCTGATCGTTCTCGTTGGGGGCTTGAGGACATGCGGAACGCTTTTTGGTTTTATCTTTTTATGTTGATAATTGCAGGAATTTCTTTCAAGAAAAATCGAAAAGCTGTTTCTTGGTCACTGTTGTTTTTTTCTGTCTCTGTAGTATCTCATGTTGTGATGATTGCTTCGCCTTATTTCCCGGGACGTTCTCTGTTTCCTTCTTTGTGTTTTCTGCTATTGGCTACTTCCTTTCTGATGAATTTGTCCTTACTACGTTATACGGTTTTTAAAGTCCTTCTCGCAGGAGCCATTACGCATATTTTATGTTTATTCATCAAATTTTTCACAGTGATGTATGTTGGGCATAAAGCAATTATGATTCAGGATGCCATACGCATCGATCACATCAAATATATGAGAGAAAGAAAAGGCGGACATATCACCGTAGATATTCCTCAACATTACGTTAATCCTGATCTTAGACGATACAATGTCAGTTTTGCTTTCGAATTTATTCCATATTTGATGGAAGCGACCTGGAACGGAGTAGACGAGTTAAATCATATTCCCGTTAAGTACGACTATGCTATTTTAAGAACTGGGAAAAACTTTCCGGTCGACAATCAAACTGACCTAAAAAACGTAAAAATCTATTTCCAATCAAAATCTCTGTTAGTTCCAGAAAGCACCGTTATACTGGAAAGCGCGGATCCAATCCGCAACGGTTTGATTTTTTTCTACAAAAACGGAAAGAGTCAGAAGAAAATTGAGTTAAATGAACAGGTAATCGAACTGCAAGGAAAATATTATACAGGCATAACAATAGAAAATACCTTGGATTTAAAAGAGGCTGTCATAAAGACATCTACGAAAGACAAATATAAACTCTCGCCTTAAGCGTCGGCTCAAGCTATCTTTTTTAGGCAGCAAACTCATCAACAAGATCAAAAGAACCACCCTCCACGAATTTCGCATCGGGCATTTGGTTTCTGAACCAAGTCGATTGGCGTTTAGCATATTGTCGCGTTCGAATAACCATTTGATCGATCAGCTCCTCCAAGGAAACTTTCTTATTCAAAAATTCTCGAAGTTCGGTGAAGCCTATAACCCTATCCAAAGGTCCTTTATAATTTGGATACCGCGAAAGAAATTCTTGAACCTCCTCCATTGCGCCGTTATTTACCATTTGAACAGCTCTTTTCAAGATATTTTCTCGCAATTTTTCTTTTGGAGGTAACAGTATCAAGGTCTTTATATTTTTGTACTTGGAATTATTCCCCTGACTCCACCAATAAGAGAGAGACTTTCCAGTAAAAGATACCACTTCGTAAGCTCGCAATATTCTCTGCGTATTATTCGGATTCAACTTGTTGTCCGGATCTAATTTCAGCAACTCCTCCATAAATTTCTCTCGGCCGATTTTTTGAAATCTTTCCCAAACTTCTTTTCGATAACTTGCGGGAACATCAGGAATTTTCGCAATCCCGCGGACAATAGCATTCAAATAAAAACCCGTTCCACCACAAAGAATCGGCACCTTTCCTTGCGCATGCAGCTCATCAATTTTTGCTTCCGCGACCTCTCTCCACTTACCAACAGAATATGTTTCAAAAGGTTTAAGTATTCCGAACAAATGATGAGGTACGCGACTCATTTCATCTGGACTAGGGAAAGCCGACAATATTTTCAGATCGTTATACAATTGAATACTATCAGCATTTATAATTTCGCAGCAAATTCCTTTTTCTTTAAAATTTTCGGACAACTCGATTGCTAAACCGGTCTTACCCGAAGCAGTCGGTCCCGCGATGATAAAAACAGGAAATAAATTCATAGTTTTCAACTCAGCGAGAAAATTCTTTCTTCTGACTCTTCTCATTCCCACAATTTATGACAACAAACTCCGGATTTTTTATCATCAGAGGATCTTTCACGTACAAAACAACACCATTTTTTCCTTTTGTAGATTCTAAAGCAGCTTTCAGATCGATCAAATTACTAATACGTTTCCCATTCACTTGTGATATCAAACTCCCGACTCTGACACCGGAATTATCCGACGAAGAAGAGCCCACAAATAGAATGAAAACCCCGCTGTCATCGGATGATATTCTAAACTTTTTTTTCACTTTTTTCGTAAGATTACAAATATCTGCCAACCTTAAAACCAGACCAGATATCTCTATCTGCTCATAAGGTATATCTTTAATCAGATTATCTGTTTCGTCGAGAAACGATATATCCTCGTCATTGTAATCCTTAACTCTGATACTCATCATCCTTTTTTTTCCGTCTCGCATAATCTGAATAGGTATAACTTTATCGATCGGTAAATTATTTAGAAGGTATTCTACGTTTATTTTTTTATTAATATCTTTATTATTCACTTGTAGAATTATGTCTCCGTCCTGAATTCCTGCAGACATTGCCGGAGATTCTTCACTAACATTTGCCACATAATAACCATCACTTCTCCCCAACAATATACTTGAAGCATCCGAAGGCATCTTACAAGCAGAAATTCCGAGCCAGCTTCGCCTTATTTTTCCAAAAACCTTCAATTGATCGATAATTTTCTGGAGAAGATTAGAAGGGATAGCAAAACATATTCCGCTCCCCGGAATAAAAGCGGTAATCATACCGATTACTTTTTCTCCTTTTTCCAAAAACAAAGGTCCTCCAGAGTTACCGTAATTTATATTAACATTTGCTTGAATATAAGATGAAAACTGTTTATTTTCTCCAAATGCGGGAACTTGATCAAAATTTCCATCCTTACGCAAAATATTACCCGGTGTAGCTGTTTTTCCTAATCCGAAAGGGTTCCCTACGGCAATTACTCTATCGAAAACTTTAACTTTATCCGAATCTCCGAATTTTACAGGTAATAATCTAGCACTTTTACTCAAATCTATTTTCAACAAGGCTACATCGTCATATTCGTCTTTACCAACCACTTGGGCGATATATTTTTTACCATCAGAAGTGGCAATCCGAACACTGTCACTTGAATCTATAACATGCCAATTTGTTACTATATATCCATCTTCAGATATGATAAACCCGGAACCCGTGGAGGTTTTATCTTCTGTCCCATCTTCATCCGCAACTATCACATCGACTACCGTATTCATCAACTGATAAACGTCCTTTTGAATGATGGCATCGACCGTACGATCGTCATAAATCTGAGTGTTTACGTCAACAGCCGGATCTCCATAATCTTTAGCTTGAACATCATTTACAGATAAACAGAAACTAACCACAACTATGAATAGACTGATCATGACTAATTCTTCCCCTTCATCACATTAAAGAATGGCCCATCTGTCGCAATAACAAAAGATGTATTCTTCTTCAAAAACGACTTTTTGTAAGTCTCCAATGTTTGGAAAAACTCGAAAAACCTTTTATCTTTCGAAAAAGCTTCCGTGTAAATTTTATTTGCCTCAAGCTCCCCTTCCGCGATCAAGGTCTGAACCTTGGCATCAGCCTGAGCTATTGCAATGGCGTTTTCCTTATCTGCAGTTGACTTTATTATTTTGGAAAGCTCGACACCTTTCGCTCGCAGCTCCTTCGCTTCCCTTTCGCGCTCGCTGATCATTCTTTTGCAAATGGCTTCACTGTTTTGGGAAGGCAAATCCGTCTTGCGAATACGAACATCAACCACGTCTATGCCGAACCCTTTGACGGCGGAGTTTACTTCGTCGCGAATTTTATTCATAGCAGAAATTCTCGTATCGGATAAAAGGGAAGACAAACTGACCCCACCCAACACGCTGCTGAGACTACCGAGAACGACGGGATGTAATCTGGTCAGAACTCCTTGCTCACTACCGACCGCTTGATAAAATTTCAACGGATCGGTAATCCTGTAGCGACCAAAAGCATCGACCATAATACGCCTTTTGTCTCCCAACGTAACCTCGAGAGCAGAAAGCTCCACACTCAACAATCTCTTATCAAAGAATGCAACCGTTTCCATGAACGGAATCTTAAAGTGCAATCCCGGTGTCTTAACGACTCTGACAGGCTCTCCCAAACGAGTCACCACGACGCTTTCGATCTGATTTACCGTAAACAATCCATCCACCAAAACAAAAAAAACTACAGCAGCAAATATTATTTTTTTCATTTCACATCCTCCGCCTTGCTTTTATTTAATTCGGTGAGCGGCAAATAAGAAACCGCCTTCAAGTTGTTATCAACCACTATTTTTTGCGTGTTTTTATAGATATCGTGCATGGCTTCGAGATATAACCTCTTAGACACAATATCCGGCGACAACTTGTATTGAGAATAGGCCGAGAGAAATCTGGCGACACTTCCTTTTGCTTTTTCAATTATGGACGCTTTCTGGGCTTCTCCGTTGTTTATCTTCTCGGCAATCAAACCTCTCGTTCGTGCCCTTGTATCTCTGTCGTAAGCTTCCGCTCTGTTTTTCTCACTTTGCTGTTCCGCCTGAGCTCTTTCCACATCTCGGAAAGAATCAATAACCGAAGCAGGTGGTTCGACCTTTTGCAGTTCAATTCGGATAATTTCTATACCCATTTTGTACTCATCCATAATCGCCTGAAGCCCCGCTTTCGCTTTATTTTGAACGTCTCCACGACCTTCGGTCTGTACATAGGTAAACGGAGTTTGCCCGACAATATCTCTCATCACACTTTCAGCGAATGCTCTTACCGTAAGTTCAGGCTTCTTTGCATTAAAAAGATAATCTTCGACGCCGTTGTCCTTGATTTTCCAAAGAACACTGAAAGATATGTTCGCCAAATTTGAGTCTCCCGTAAGCATCAAACTTTCTTCCTGTTGATTATCACTAGAAATATCTATCTGATTTACCTTAGTAACCTCCGGCAAAATCACTTGTTCGAAAGGATAAGGCAAAACATATCGCAACCCCGGACCGACCGTCCTAACCCACTCACCAAATCTTAATACAACTCCACATTGATCATGCTGTACCTGTAAAAATCCGGAACCAAAGTACAGAATAATTAACGCCAAACAGACTCCCGCGAAATTCCCTTTTATAGGACTTTTATTAAAGACTTTTCCAAAATTTTGCTTTATATCTTCGACGAATTCTCTCGGAGTATCGCTCCCCCAGGAATTATCTCCATCGTCATCCCAAGGATTCTTTTTGGACATGAAAAAACTCCTTCCTTATAACATTGATAATACCAAAAAGGCCATAAAAAAAAAAGAACTCCTACACTTATCGAAGTATCTCGAAGACATAATCAAACAAAAAAAATTCTCCGATCTCTCGGAGAATTTCTGAATAAATCTCGATAACGGAACTTTGAATTATTTCCTGAAATCTTCGGCCGTACGAATAATGTTGAAGTCATTTTTCCGTACTGCTCTGAAGCCTTTCGGCGTCAAGCTTGTACCAAATATAACCGTCTGGTCGTTTTTATGTTCATCCCTTGTACCGGCTGTCTTGTCCTCATAACTGTCGGAAATATTTTCTTCAACTTTTATGCCAAAGTATTCATTGTCATATTTAACAGAGAACACCGGACAGCTCTTTCCCGGCATTCTGAAGTATTCAGCCTGAACTTCAAGTCCCTTAATTGCCTCAGGAGTATAGGTAATCGAACCGTATTTTTTCATCCTCTCCTGATCCAAGTGGGAATAAGTTCCCTTGATCGAAACTTCGGAATTCAGGTTGATGTTACAAGCAAGAGTCAATCTTTTGTCCGGAGATTTGCGGTTTCTGCCTTTTGTCGGGTCGTCATAGGTTAATCCTGCAACCGCGGTTACAATGCAACCTTCAAATGGAGATTTTGTCAAACTAACCGAGTAATCTCTGTAATTGTTGGTATTTCCCTCGTGATTGTTTGACCAAGCTCCCATGAAAGTGAACCCCGGAGTGTATCCGTGAATAGGATCAGTATACAACCTAACCATCGCTGATCTGGAATTCTCGGGACTAAAAGGACCATTTTTCAACTGGAATTTGTTGGCCAAATCCGAGAAATATTCATCCATGTAATCATCATAATCTTCAGCTTTCTCCTCGGAAACTTTCAGATCACCGTACCCCCTACCCTTCGCACTGAGATAAGCCTCCAAGTGAATTCCGTAAGAATTTTCTGGCAAAGCATAGAATATTCCCGCGCCGGCAGCCCTCTTTCCGTGATATGTATCAGTAAATCCGACATTCGGAGCAATCTTTCCGTACGGAGTCTTGAAAATTACATTGAAATCCAATCCGTAAGAATTGTTATGTCCCTGGACACCGAAAGCAAAAGTCACATTCTCGATCGGTGTGAACCTGTAATTTCCGTTAAAACGCGGCTTGCTGCGATACCGAATCTTGTACGGATCGTCTACATTCCAGTAATGAGTAAATGCCACGGTCAAATCGAAGTCATCTGTTCCCAAATCAGGCATATCGTACCCGCTAAAGTAATCAACCGTGAAAGTTTCCGATCTGCTTAACTGATCTGAAATCTTCACTGTCACCCCCGGCAATTTAGCTTCTTCCCCTAAATCATCTACGGTGTAAGTTCCCGGAGGCAAAATCGTAACTCGTAAAATTTCGTCGCCAAGTCTGACCTCCGCCTTACTTAATTTTGTGATAACGATAGGCAACCCTGGATTTTTGATTTTTCCATTATCACCCTGTCTAGCGATGTTAATACCACCACCCGAAAACGGCTGTTGAAACCCAATCGTATTTCTGGTCGCAACGTCACCTACAACAATCTGTATATTATGTGCCTTGTCATTGTAAATTGCTCGAGCATAATTTCTGTAAAAGTGAGGCTTATCTATCGTATTTTCAAATCCTTTCAAAGCGGCATCCCTGATACCAGCAATGGAGTAATTATCAAAAAAGTCAGGAATATTTCCCGTAATCCTGCTCATACCTTTCACACCTTTCAGAAATCCCGCGTACTTGGCGGAACGCCCGTAGGAAAAATCCGCATCAATTACCAAGTTCCCCAAATCGAGAAACGGGTTGAAACAAACCATCGAAGTATTTTTCGGTCCGAAAGGATAAGTATTATTCACTCTCATGTGAGCAGCTTTCACATTAAGAAAACTTCCCTCAAATATCCCCGCTGACCCTGAATTTTCGGCATGAGCTAACAACGAGCTACACACAAAACTCGAAACAACAAACAAACCTGTTTTTTTACACATACAACCTTCCTAACACAAAAACCTCGTAATGCTATCACAAAAAACACAATTTGTGAAAAATTATTTAAATTCATTGATAATACGATTCTTTTTTAAGACTATTTCTGCAAAATATGACTCACACTGAGAGCCAATCCCGTCTTATCGTCTATTTCAACCAAAAGTCCCGAGAAAGTCCCTTCTCCCGTCGCTGGAGTTAATCGACCTGTACCGAATCCCTTCAAAAATCTTTCGATACTTACCGATTTTTGAAATCCCAAGACGGAATTGTAATCTCCGCACATACCAAGATCAGTTTGATATGCTGTGCCGTTCTCCAAAATTCGGTAATCCGCTGTCGGTATATGAATATGTGTTCCAAACACCACCGAAACTTTTCCATCCAAAAAATGTCCCATCGCGAGTTTTTCCGAGGAAACCTCTGCATGAAAATCAACAATAATCGCCGAAACATTCACCCCCAATTGATATTTGCGAAAAAATTTCTCCATGTATACGAATGGATTATCCCCAATCATAGACATATCTTTCTGTCCCAAAAGATGAACAACAACTATTTTGCGACCGTCTTGCAGAGAATATTCTCCGACGCCCCTGCCCGGCAATTTATCTGACGTATTGGCTGGCTTCAGTAAACGTTTATCAGCGGACAACATTGGGAAAATTTCTTTCTGGTCCACCAAATGATTTCCTCCGGTGAGGACATCTGCTCCTATTTCAAAAAAATGATTTGCTATCTTTGGAATTATCCCGAAACCGTGAGCAGCATTATCGACATTTACTACAACGAAATCGACCTCCTTGCGATATTGCCTTACATATTTCTCAGCGACATCTCTCCCCGAACGTCCAACGACGTCCCCGCACATCAAAAATTTCATTCGGTATCCACCTATTCTTCTACTTTTTTCTTCTTTGCGAAAAATTTAGGAGCAGAACGAACCAAAGTTCTCCTACCCAGCTGATGCAGTTTAGCAGAAATACTATTATCAACCAACGAATAATATGAAGGCAGAAAAGAAATATCCGATTTTATTTTGCTGGCGGCTCTGGCTATAACCGGAGTGTCGCGCACCTGAAATTTTCTGACTTTGTTCCACGCATTATAAACCAAGGAACAGTATGGCTTGTAGTGCCTTGCGGCCTTCGAATGATAATATCCGACAGCATGAGTCCACGAGTTATACGTATCTCTCAAACTCAAAAAAAATTTTGCAGCGTAATCTACGTTCGCTTTCGGAGTAAAGGCTTCTTCCAAATTTTTAAATGCAGTACTGTGATGCAAAAGATTTACCTGCATACATCCGACATCAATATTGCGAATTCCTCTGGCCATCAATCTTTTTGTGGTGGCGATAGCTGCGCTCTTCGTCGAACAATAATATCCTCGTCCGTTCGCGCAAATGGTCCAAGGCCACGGTCTCTTTGACTGTCCGACCGTTCTCCCTGATTCCACCGTAGATATCGCCAACAACAAACGATTTGGCACACCGTATTTTCTCTCAGCTTTGATTATCTCACTCTCGCACAGTTCGTGTTGGCCGAAATATCTGTCTCTTTCGTCCATCTTTTTTGCGTCATTCGGAAGAGTCGAGGCGGACAATGCCGGCTCCTCGGACAACTCTTCCTCATCTTCTGTAGCCTCATTTTGTTCACTGCCTACAGAGGGAATCTTTTCTTTTTTGAAGGATAACAATAGCTTATTTGCATCCAGGGATTTACCTGTTATCAATTTAGCCGGATCGATTCCCGAATTAACCGCGGACTTCAGTCGCGACAAATCAGAATCATCTTTGTTCATGACCACATCTGCTCGCAGATCATTAACAAAAAAAATTCCTAAAAACAGTAACACTCTTACTACATTGCTCAAAACTTACTCCCACTTGTTAAATAACTTAGAGCAAACCCGTTGAAATAAATTCAACAATAAACAATGTAGAACTAATTAGTTAAATCGACGTTAATTTCAAACAAAAATTATACGGACTTTATCTCAATATCCTGAGCCACAGCCTGCCGAATCGTATTTCCGACTGCATTTTCCAAAGTCATCCGTGCATGAGGACAGCAAGAACACGCCCCCTGCAATCTGACCGACAAAACATTATCCTGAAAATCAACGACCTCTATATCCCCGCCGTCAGCCTGCAACGCCGGTCTGATATACTTGTCGACGACCTCTTTTATCTGAACCAAAATATTCTCTGACATCTCGCCCTCTGATTTTTGCTACACCGAAGCCATTATACGCCAACTCAATAAATCAATCTACAAAAATAACGAGATCTTTTTAAAAAAGTAAGTAACAATTAGATATTGTAAAATTTTTCCCTAGCCAATGTTACTTGATAAAATGACTCCTGCAATATATCATTATCACCATTAGATATAAGGAACGAACATGGATAAAGAAAAAGCTCTTGAAGCGGCTCTCGCTCAAATAGAAAAAGCCTTTGGTAAGGGTTCTGTAATGAAGCTCGGGCAGCACGGTGGTGTAATAGATATCGAATCCATTTCCACCGGATCAATCGGATTGGACATGGCTCTCGGGGTCGGAGGTTTTCCAAAAGGAAGAATTATTGAGGTTTTCGGTCCGGAAAGTTCCGGTAAAACAACTTTGGCGTTGCATGCGGTCGCGGAAGCTCAGAAAGCAGGCGGAAAGTGTGCTTATGTTGACGCGGAGCACGCATTAGATCCAGTGTACGCTCGTCATCTTGGAGTAAATGTAGACGAATTGATATTGTCCCAACCGGACACGGGAGAGCAAGCTTTGGAAATCGCCGACACCTTGGTTCGTTCGGGCGCTATTGATATTTTGGTTGTGGACAGTGTCGCGGCACTTGTTCCGAAAGCTGAAATCGAAGGAGACATGGGCGACTCTCACATGGGACTGCAGGCTCGCCTAATGAGTCAGGCTCTTCGAAAATTGACGGCGACAGTCGCGAAATCGAATTGTATTATGATTTTCATAAACCAAATTCGTATGAAAATCGGAGTATTTTTCGGAAATCCGGAAACAACTACCGGAGGAAATGCTTTAAAGTTCTATGCGTCGGTAAGGTTGGATATTCGCAGAATAGGATCTTTGAAGGACAAAGATGAAGTTGTTGGAAACCAAGTCCGCGTGAAAGTCGTAAAAAACAAAGTTGCGCCTCCGTTCAAGGTTGTGGAATTCGACATCATATACGGTGAGGGTATTTCCAAAGTCGGAGAGCTTTTGGATATGGGAGTAAAAATCGGAGTAGTTGAAAAGTCAGGCGCATGGTATTCATTCAACGGTGAAAAAATCGGTCAGGGAAAAGAAGCCGCTCGCAATTATCTGAAAGAACATCCGGAAATCGCTGATAAAATTGAGAAAAAAATTCGTAATAGCGGCGATCTGATTTCGGAAGTCAGTGAAGATGCTTCCAACGATTCGGAGATGTCTAATAATTAATAAAATGATGAAGATATAACAATATCAAACAGAAATAAAGAGGGAAAATTAGAAATTCCCTCTTTTGTCTTTAAAAATTCAGAAAAAAATGTTAGAATGAAAATGTTTTTGGGATATTTATCATTAGGTGGAAGTTATGGCTGAATTTTTTGAAGGGCAGTATGTTGTTTACCCTGCGCATGGTGTCGGTGTAATAAAAGGTATTGAAGTTCAAGAAATCGCAGGAGAAAAAGTTCAGGTCCTGGTTATATCATTTTCAAAAGACAAGATGGTTGTAAGGTTACCGGTAAACAAATCCATACGGCAAAAAGTTCGCAATTTGTGTTCAAAAGATGTTATGCAGGAGGCTTTAAATTGTTTAAAAACTCCGTCCAAATCGAGAAAAATGATTTGGAGTCGTCGCGCTCAGGAATATGAAAATAAAATTAACTCGGGAGATCCCGTTTCGATAGCTCAGGTTATCAGAGATCTGCACAGAAATCCTAATCAACCGGAGCATTCATACAGTGAAAGGCAGATTTATAAAGAGGCACTTTCTCGTCTGTCCAAGGAGTATGCCATAGTCGAGGATGTTACCGAAGATAAAGCTTTGGGCATTTTGGAAGAGGCGTTGAAAGTCGCTTAGAATTGTCAGGACGTAAAGAAATCGCTTTCTCCATGTTGTAGATTATGTTGTGTTGAAAGTTTGGTTGCATGGTTGATTTCGTCCAAAAAATATGACTTCAGGTTTGGAACGAAGTTTTGTATAATGCCTGTGTAATAATTGTGTTTTGGGTTCAGGAAATTTTGTGATGGCGGAAAATAAGAAAAAATATAATGCCGAATCAATTACGGTGTTACGTGGATTGGAAGCGGTAAAAAAGCGTCCGGGTATGTATATCGGAGATACAGATGACGGCACGGGATTGCATCATATGGTTTTCGAGGTAGTGGATAACGCTATCGATGAATCCTTGGCGGGTTATTGTGATTTGATAAAAGTTACCATTCACAAAGATGGTTCAGTGTCTGTTCTGGATGACGGTCGGGGTATCCCTGTCGATATCCACCCGGAGGAAGGCGTTTCCGCGGCTGAGGTTATCATGACTCACTTGCACGCCGGTGGGAAATTTGATCAGAACGCATACAAAATATCCGGTGGTCTTCACGGAGTAGGTGTTTCCGTTGTAAACGCGCTGTCCGACAGATTGGACCTTTCCATTTGGAGAGGTGGTAAAGAATATTTCATACAGTTTCATGATGGTGTCGCCGACGCTCCGCTAAAACAGGTCGGAACTTGCGAAGAGTCATTCAGCGGAACTCTTGTGAGATTTTGGCCGTCCGCGACAACATTTAAAATTACGACTTTTGATTTTAACACGCTGGAGCACCGTCTTAAGGAATTGGCATACTTAAATTCGGGAGTACATATCACACTTATTGATGAGCGGGTAGAAAATGACGATGAAAAGCCGCGTGTCTCTGATTTGCTTTATGAAGGCGGTTTGAAAGAGTTCATAAAAAACCTGGATAAAAATAAGACTCCTTTAATTTCGAAACCGATATACGCTTCGGCAGAAAAGGATGGTATCGGCGTAGAGTTAGTCATGGAATGGACTGAAAGCTATAATGAAAGTATGTTTTGTTACACTAACAACATTCCGCAATCAGATGGAGGAACTCACTTAGCAGGATTCCGAAATGCATTGACACGTACCGTAAACTCATACCTCGCTCAAAACATGAAGAAAGAGAAGGCTTCTCCTTCCGGGGATGACGCTCGTGAAGGATTGTCCTGCATCTTGTCGGTAAAGGTTCCGAATCCAAAATTTTCTTCGCAAACGAAGGACAAATTAGTATCCTCAGAGGTTCGCGGAGTAGTAGAAAGTGTCGTCAATGAAGTTTTATCGACGTGGTTCGAGGAAAATCCCGTCGAAGGAAAAAAGGTTACTCTGAAAATTATAGAAGCGGCAGCGGCAAGAGAGGCTGCTCGAAAAGCGAGAGAATTAACCCGACGAAAAAATTCTCTGGAAATCTCGACTCTTCCAGGGAAGCTGGCAGACTGTCAGGAAAAAGATCCCGCACTCAGCGAGGTATTTCTCGTTGAGGGAGACAGCGCAGGAGGAACCGCAAAACAAGGTCGAGACAGAAGGACTCAAGCTATACTTCCGTTGCGGGGTAAAATTTTGAACGTCGAAAGAGCTCGTCTGGACAAAATGTTGACCTCTGCGGAGATCGGAACAATGATTTCCGCATTTGGCACAGGAATCGGAGACGATTTTAACATTGATAAAATTCGTTACCATAAAATTATCATCATGACAGATGCTGATGTCGATGGAAGTCACATTCGAACGCTTTTGTTGACTTTCTTCTTCAGACAAATGCGTCCGATAATCGAGAGAGGATATCTTTACATTGCACGCCCTCCTCTTTACAGAATAAAAAAGGGAAATTCTCAGGTTTTTATTCGAGATGAAAAAGCGCTTGAGGATTATTTATTGGATGCTGCCATTCCTGTTTCTTGTTTAAAGTTATCTTCGGGTGAAACGATTGCATCGAACGATATCCGACATTTCGTCGAACAAGCTGAGAAACTAAAAATTGCGGTAAACCATATAAATAATAAGGTGAACAATTCCCAGTTGATGGAAGCGTTGATTTTGTTGGGATTGGGACGCAAAGAAATATCCAACGAAGACGTTTGTTCCTTTCTCGGAAAAATCGACAGAGGAAATTGGAAGATCTCCGAAACCGAAGATAAATATATATTCAGCAAGGAGTACCGAGAAGTTGTTGAGCATTTCGAGGTCCTGAAAAATTTGCTGATATCTTCGGAAATAATGAAATTGTCTGAACAGTTAAGTTTATTCTCGTCATTTATTGATGGTCCCGCGGTGTTGACCATGAAAGATACTTCTATTCACGTGAAATCGCCTATAGATTTCTTCGATAAATTCATGTCCAGCGCAAGAAAAGGAATTACCATAAACCGCTATAAAGGGTTGGGAGAAATGAACGCAGAGCAACTTTGGGAAACAACAATTGATCCAAACGCCCGTGTGCTGATGCAAGTAAAAATGTCTCACCTGGAAGACCTGGATGAAGTATTTACTACCCTCATGGGAGAGGTAGTCGAGCCTCGTCGTGAGTTTATCCAGGAAAACGCATTGAGTGTTATAAATCTGGATGCGTAAATGGCAAGGAGAAAAATTTTCCTCCGAAAGAAACTGAAAAATTTCACTCTCTCGACGGTAATTTTTTCATCCTTGTTTTTCTTTTTTTTATTTTTATTTTTGATCCATGACATGCCGGATTTGGATAATCTTGAATCCAAAGGACGTCGTGCCAGTATAGTTTTCGAATCCTATGACGGAAAGAATATCGCGACCTATGGAGATTTATTCAAAGAAGTCGTTACCGTTGACGGACTTCCGAAATATGTCAGCGACGCCGTCATCGCTATTGAGGATCACCGCTTTTATAAACATAGTGGTATAGATTTCTTAGGAATCCTTAGGGCGATGGTCAAAAACTTAACGTCCGGACGAATTGTTCAAGGAGGGTCAACTCTAACTCAACAATTAGCAAAAAATTTATTCTTATCCCCTAATCGATCGATAAAAAGAAAAGTTCAGGAGTTAGTTTTAGCTCTTTGGCTTGAAAAAAAATTTACAAAAAAACAAATTCTGTCGATTTATTTAAACAGAGTTTATTTCGGCTCGGGAGCGTATGGAATAGACGCGGCGGCGTATCGTTTTTTCGGAAAGAGGGCAAAGCAACTCACCTTGTTTGAAGCTGCGAAATTGGCCGGTATTTTAAAATCTCCTACGAGGTATTCTCCCTTTTACAACAAAGAACAATCGAATCAAAGAACCATTTTGGTACTGTCGTGTATGAGGGAAGAAAAATTTATTTCGTCGGAAGCTGAACAAGAAGCTCTTCAAGAAATTGAAAAACCTCATGTAATGCCAACATCAATGAATGAAAACAGATATTTCACCGATTGGCTAATGGAGCATCTGGAGGAGTTTATACAGGTGGATGACGAAGATTTAGTTGTTCGCACGACACTGGATTCCAATCTGCAAAAAAATGCAATTTACATCATTCGAAAAGCACTGAACGAAGAGGGGTTCAAAAATAATGCAAACCAAATGGCGCTGGTCGCAATTGATAAAATCGGAGCCGTACGTGCTATGGTCGGAGGACATACTTACAACGAAAGTCAATTTAATCGAACATTAGCGACAAGGTCTTTCGGTTCCGCATTCAAATATTTTGTATATCTTACGGCCTTGGAACGCGGCATGGACATTTATGATATGGTGAGCGACATGCCGCTTCGCATCGGAAATTGGTCTCCGAAAAATTACAAATATAAAAGCATCGGACAGATCTCAATGATGCGAGCTTTCGCGCAGTCTGTAAATACTTGCTCTATTCGCCTAGCTCAAAAAGTCGGAATGCCCGCTGTTATCCAAAAGGCTCATGATTTGGGAATTAGTTCCGAGCTGAACAACAACTTCGCCACAGCTTTGGGAGGCAGCGGAACAAATCTTCTCGAAATGACCGCCGCCTATGGAGCAACAATGGCCGACGGGAAGAAAATCACACCGTTTGGAATTATCAGTATAAAAACTCCGCGTGGAAAAATTTTGTACAGAGCGAAGAAAGTACAATCTAAAAAAGTCATTTCCTCTGAAGTTTGCGAAAAAATGAAAATTATGTTGAAAGAAATTATTGAAAACGGGACGGGAAAGAGAGCGAAAATACCCGTTGCTTGCTACGGGAAAACAGGAACCAGCAACGATAGTCGTGATGCAAGTTTCATAGGATTCTCTCCCCCTCTTGTTACCGGAGTTTGGATAGGAAACGATGATAATAGCCCGATGAATACATCTATGACGGGCGGAAAAATTCCCGCGACCGTTTGGAAGCATTTTATGTCATCCGCCTTCGGACTAGAGGCACCTTCTGACGAAGTTTTAATTGATCATTCGAAATCCAAAAAGAAACCAAGATTAAAGTCTTTCATTAAAAAATTATCCCATAAAAATCCGACGAAATAGTTGAAAAGTGTTTATTAAAAATACATATAAAGTATAATGGTTGAGGGTTTTTGTGGCGGCGTATCAGTGTTGGAGTATTGAAAACGAGCCACTGAATATTTTATATATGTTTGTAAAAATATAATGGGGAAGTAATGTTTAAAAGTCTGGCAAATGCGGTTCGATTTCTTTCTATAGATCAGGTTGCAACGGCGAATAGTGGCCATCTCGGAATGCCTCTGGGAATGTCGGACTGTTTAACGGCATTGTTTAGAAATATCCTGAAATTCGACCCGGAAAATCCTACCTGGCCCAATCGAGATCGTTTTGTTTTATCGGGAGGGCACGGTTCTGCTGCACTTTACTCTCTTTTACATCTCACAGGATATAAAGATTTTACAATAAAAGAGTTAAAGAATTTCAGAAAACTGGGATCCAAGACAAGCGGACATCCTGAGTATTGTCCTGAGTCGGGAATCGAAATTACTACCGGACCGCTGGGACAAGGAATCGCAAATGCTGTGGGAATGGCTATAGAAGAAAGACTTTTGAATTCCCGCCTCGGAAGCGATTGTATCGATTATTACACTTATGTGGTTGCCGGCGAAGGTGACCTAATGGAAGGAATTTCTCATGAAGCTTGTTCTTTGGCCGGAAATTTATCACTTGGTCACCTGATTGTTCTTTTTGATAAAAATAATATTACGATCGACGGCGACACAAGCATCACTTACAGCGACGATGTCAGAAAACGGTTCGAATCTTACAATTGGGATATCCAGGAAACTGGCGGGTATGACGAAGACCAAATTACGAAAGCAATCCAGAATGCGAAAAATTCCCCAAAGCCGTCTATCGTTATTTGCAATACAAAAATCGGTTACGGAACTCCGCGAGAAAATCTTCCGAAAGCCCACGGTGGCGCGTTATCTCCATCCGAAAGAGAATTCGCCTGTAAATATTTTGATTGGAATCATGGGGCTTTTGAAATTCCGGAATATGTCGACCGCGCATGGAAAATCATCGGAAAAAGGAGTCACGAAATTTGCAAAGATTGGTACGAAAATCAAGAAAAGAAATATTTAAGTCTGGACTCCGATATAAATGACAAAATGAACAAGGTTTTCAGAGCATTGAAGAAAGAATACTTCATTTCAAGACCATTTGAGGCAACAAGAGCTTTGTCGAAGGAAATTTTGGATAAGTTGATTAAAGTTAATCCGTTGCTGATTTCCGGATCTTGCGATTTAGGATCATCTACTGGCTGCAAAGGCAGCAATATGACTCCGATTTCGGCAAACGATTTTTCTGGAAATTACATTCACTACGGCATCCGCGAACATGCGATGGGTGCAATCATGAACGGAATAAGCGCCGGCAAAAAAATAAAATGTTGCGGAGGAACTTTTCTTTCATTCAGCGATTATATGAAACCCGCTATCCGCATGAGTGCGCTGATGGATATCCCTTCTATTTTCGTTTTTTCTCATGATTCAATCGGAGTCGGCGAAGACGGACCTACTCATCAGCCTGTTGAACAATTGGCAATGCTGAGATCTATTCCAAATTTACAAGTATTTCGTCCGGCAGATGCTAGCGAAACCGCAGAATGTTGGGATATTGCGCTGAGTAGTAATCATCCATCGGCAATAATTCTCACTCGCCAAGGGGTTCTGAGCGCGAGGTTCAGTGACAGGCAAAACCTCTGCGAAAACGGAGCCTATCTATTGAATGATGATAGCACGAATAACGTAAAATTTACTATCATTGCGTCGGGGTCTGAGGTTGGCATTGCGCTGGAATTGAAGAAAATGCTCAATGATAAAAATATTTGTACCAATGTTGCAAGTATTCCATGTTGGGAGCTGTTTGATCAGCAATCCGACGAATATAAAAATCACATTTTGGGAAGTGGAATCCGTATAGGAATTGAGGCGTCGAACGGTTTCGGATGGGAAAAATATCTTGGCTCTAACGGGTTGTTTTTCGGAGTAAATTCTTTCGGCGTTTCATGTCCGGGAAAAGAAGCATTCAAGTATTTTGGACTCACCGCGAATAATATTTTCGATAAAATTACAAACCTGTTTTAGTCTTAATTGGAATGTGATATCTTTTGGCGGTATTGAATTATAAAAATTGAAAGGACTGGTATGAAAGTAGCCATAAACGGTTTCGGAAGAATCGGTAGATTGGTTCTGCGAGCGATTTTTGAAAACGACAGAGAAAGTGAGTTGGAAGTCGTTGCCGTAAATGATTTGGAAAATATCGACACTTCGATCCATCTTTTAAAATATGATTCCGTTCACGGTTTTTTCAATAAAGCGGTAAAGAAAATTTCCGAAGATAAAATCAGAATCGGAAATCAGGAGGTAAATTATTATTCGAAAAGAAACCCTCAAGATTTACCTTGGGAAAATCTCGGCGTTGATTTGGTCATGGAATGTACCGGTGTCTTTAAAACGGAAGAAGCTTGCTCTCTTCATCTGAAAGCGGGAGCCAAAAAGGTACTGCTCTCATGTCCGGGAAAAGATTTGAAAAAAATAGTCATCTTCGGAGTCAATGATGACACCCTGAACAAGGAAGATAAAATCGTATCGAGCGGGTCTTGCACAACCAATTGCCTAGCACCAATAGTAAAAATTTTGGATTCGGAGTTCGGAATCGACAAGGGATTTGCTTCGACCATACATTCGTACACGGGAGATCAAAACATCGTAGATAAGGGACACAGAGATTTACGTCGTGCCCGAGCGGCCGCTGTTAATATCATCCCGACAACAACCGGAGCAGCAAAATCCATAGAAAAAATATTTCCGAAACTGAAAGGAAAGCTGCAGGGAGCGGCCTATCGCGTCCCTACCCCGAACGTATCCCTGGTAGATTGCAATTTTTCTTTGAAAAAAAGCACTACTTTGGAACAGTTGAAAGAAATAATTATCAAATGGGCAGACTTCAAGTTCAAACCAGATGTTTTGGGATACACTTGTGAAGGTCTTGTTTCGTCAGACTTTAATCATTCCCCGTACAGTTCCATCGTGGATTTATCCCTGGTAAAAGTCATCGACGGCAACTTTGTAAATATCGTGTCTTGGTACGACAATGAATGGGGATTTTCTAATCGAATGATCGATAACGCTTGTCTAATGCTTTAATCCATAAGGAGGCTGTAATGAAGAAAAAAATCGAAAAGATGGAGTTTGAAGAATCCGTCAATGAGTTAGAGAAAATCGTATCCGCTCTGGGAGAAGGAAATTTATCGCTCAAAGAGGCCTCGGATTTATACACAAAGGGAATTTTGTTAAGAAATCATTGCAAAAAAATTCTGGAAGAAATTGAACTAAAATTAAATCAAGTATCGCCAAATGGTGACGGATCTGTTAGCATATCAGATAGGAAACTTGGGGAGATAGAACTGTGATCAACATACTTTTGGTACCATTTCTTTTTTTGATAAAAACAATTTTGGTTCTTGCCATTTGGGTGGTGATTGCCGATGTTGTCATAAATTGGCTGTTTATTGCGAATGTTTTTAACGCAAACAATCGCTTTTTAATTATGCTTTTTGATACCTTGGAACGTTTGACCAACGCGATGTTGTCCCCCATAAGAAAAGTCCTTCCCTGTATGATGGGGTCGCTGGACCTATCTCCTGTCGTGTTAATTTTAGCTCTTACCTTTTTAGAAAATATCATTATTAGGCTTGTTTATTATTTTGAAAAGTTAGCTTGAGGCAATTGCATGGCTATAATTATCGACGGATCTAGAATAGCCGATGAGTTTAACTTGGCCATACGTAGCCGAGTAAAAAACCTGAAAAAAAACGGAGTTACTCCGAGGCTAATAATCATTTCGTTGGGAGAAGATAGCAAGGACAGTTTACTTTTATCCAAATGGGATGAATTAGCAAGATTTGTTGATATCAGCACAAAAAATTATCATTTTAAAGCAGAAGCAAAGTTAGCAGAGCTCGGAAAATTTATTCGAGAATTGAACGAAGATAAGTCCGTTCACGCGATTTTTTTTCGATCCTCCAAACTCAAATATCTCAGTTTCAGAGATGTTATAAATCTGATTTCTCCGGAAAAAGACGTCAACGGAGCAACGACTATTAACCAAGGAAGGTTATTTTTGGGAGAGCCTGGAATGATTCCATGCACTCCGCTTGCTGTTTTGCATTTACTGCGATCAGTTCATGAAGATCTCACCGGAAAACATGCAGTGGTGTTAGGAAGATCTTCTTCGGTAGGACGTCCTCTGACTCAACTGCTGTTGAATGCGAACTGTACCGTGACTTCCCTGCATTCTTATTCGAAAGATATCGAAAGCGTTTGTAAAACCGCAGATATTTTAGTCAGCGCAATGGGAAATCCAAGATTCGTGACAAAAGAGTTTGTAAAAAATGGTGCTACCGTAATCGACATCGGAATTAATCATATAATTGATGAAAAAGGAGTATCTCAAATAGTCGGTGACGTGGATTTCGACGATGTATTGGGAGTGGCCGGCGCCATTACTCCTGCCCCACACGGAATTGCACCGATGAGCGCATCTTACATAATGCATAATACTTTAAAACTCGCTTGTTGTTCTTAATTGTGCTACGATGACTCCAGGAAAAGTGATAGAGAAAAAAATGAAAAGAGTTTTTTTATGCGGTTTTGTCTTGATTAGTTTATCGTCCGTTGAGGCAGAAAATTTAGTCGACATAAAATCAAGTTCAACCGGATCGGATTTTGAAGAATTAATCCGAAGTCACAACGGAAAAATCGAAGAGTTGGAACATCGCGTTAAAATGATCGAACAAAATCTGGGAATATCTCACTCAGAGAAAGTTTCCTCAAAAACTCCCGAGCAAATTGCGGACGAAATTAAAGGAAAATCTCCGGGAGAAATCGTTGAAATGGCAAACGATTTAATCAAATTAGATAAAGGACAAGATGCCCGAGATATTTTGAACACGTTTATAGAAGATCATCCGAAAAGTATTCATTGCGGAAAGATGTATTTCTATATTGGGAAAAGCTATTTCGAAGAGAAAGATTATCAAAACGCCGCAAAGGCTTATATGAAATGTTTCGAAATTAATTCCGGAGGAGATAAAACTCCCAAGGCATTATTTAGGTTATCGGATTGCTTTTTGAAGTTGGGTAAACAAAGCCAGAGAATGATAACTCTAGAAAAGTTGGCGTCCACCTTCCCTCAACTTAAGTACGGGCAAAAAGCAGCCAAAAAACTTAAATAACTAACGTTAAAAAATCGAGCAATATGTGCAGCAGTTTCCGGAGGATCTGACAGTTTATCGCTTTTAATTCTCCTGAAAAAATGGAGCGAACAACACGACTGGAAATTATACTGTTGCACCGTCGACCACGGACTCCGAAAAGAATCGTTGGACGAAGCTTTATATGTAAAAGATATATGCGAAAAGTTTAATATCGAACACACTGTTTTACATTGGGAACACGATTCCATAGATGACGAAGGAAAATTAGAAAATCTCGCACGGGAAGCTCGTTATGATTTAATCCGAAAATTTTGCGAAGAAAGAAGTATTCCTTTTGTTGCAACCGGACATAATTGGAATGATCAAATTGAAACTTACGAGCTCAGAAAAAATGCAGGAAGTTCCGAATTCGGTTTGGCGGGAATGAGCCAAATTAAAACGCTGACAAAACACCTGAAAATCGTTCGCCCTCTACTCCATTTCTCCAAAAAATTCCTGGAAGATTTTTTAAAAAGCCATAGCATCGAGTGGAAAGTCGATCCGATGAATTTTCAAGATACCTTTCAGAGAGTTATCGCGAGAAAAAAAATCCAAACATATTCTCCGCAAAAAATAAAAAAAATCTCAAAAATCATCTGTAAATACGGAGAAATTCGATATGAAATTGAACGGCACGCCGTCGATTTTTTGAAATCCAACTGTGCGATTTCAGATCTCGGATTTGCTGAAATCGACAAAAGAGAGTTTCTAAATCAAAACCCCAAAATTCAAATTGAAGTTCTAAAAAGACTTATTTGGAATATCGGCATGAAAAAATATCCCTGTTCTATTGAGGAGAAAATTCTGTCGAATATTTTGTGCTCCAAGATAAATACCTTGGGAAAATGCTTTATAAAGATCAAGAAAGAAAAAATATTTATCTTCAGAGAAAAACGAAACTTTTCCAGATCAAATACAAACATTTGGGATAATCGCTTTCTGATTAAACTTAAATTAACAAAAAATCAGTATATATATTCATCAGAAAGGGAATTTAATGTTACAATACCCTATGATATTTTGGTCGGGTTTCCCTGTTTGTATGAAGGCGGTAAAGCAAAATATGATTTTGGTGAATGGGCGAAATTTGTAAAATTTATAAGGAAACCTGATTTGTTTGATGTTTATTGCGGAGTGAACTTTGAATAAGAATTACAAAAATTTGTTAATTTGGCTAGCGGCAGGTTTTGTTCTGTTTTTGTTTGCGGAGTCATTTTCCGGAAAGCAGAACGCCATACCTTATTCTGACTTTTTGAGTGAATTAGATGCCGGAAGGGTTTCTTCTGTCACAATAAAAGGATTAAATGTAGAGGGAGTTTTTTCCGACGGAAGGACTTTTAATACCTACGATCCGCAAGATCCCGACTTGGTAAAAAAACTCGTCGATAAAAAGGTAAAATTATCGTCCGATCCGAATGACGGAATGCTTCTGAAAATATTCATCAATTTATTCCTTCCTATTTTGCTGTTCTTCGGAATTTGGTTTTTTGTTTTCAGACAAGTGCAATCCGGAGGGAATCGAGCTCTCAGTTTCGGAAAATCAAAAGCAAAGCTAAACGGTCAAAAAACAAAAGTTACTTTCGATGATGTCGCAGGAATAGATGAGGCCAAAAGTGAGTTAGAGGAAATTGTGGATTTCCTAAAAGATCCTCGCAAATTCAAAAGATTGGGTGGAAAAATTCCGAAAGGTGTTTTATTAGTTGGACCTCCGGGAACCGGGAAAACTCTGTTAGCGAAGGCTATAGCAGGAGAAGCGAATGTCCCTTTCTTTAGCATTTCGGGATCGGAATTTGTTGAGATGTTCGTCGGAGTCGGAGCAAGCCGCGTTCGAGATATGTTTGAACAGGGGAAAAAAAATGCTCCTTGTATCATTTTTATTGATGAGATTGATGCAGTTGGGCGCCACCGAGGATTCGGACTTGGCGGAGGTAACGATGAAAGAGAGCAAACCTTGAATCAGCTTTTAGTTGAGATGGATGGATTCGAAGAAAACAACGGCGTCATTGTAATTTCGTCAACAAACCGTCCGGACGTTCTTGACCCTGCCCTGTTGCGACCGGGACGTTTCGATCGCCAAGTCGTTGTTCCATCTCCGGACATAAAAGGCAGAGAAAAGATTTTACGAGTCCATTTAAAAAAAATTCCACTTTCCGCTGACGTCGATCCGTTGGTGATTGCAAGAGGTACTCCGGGATTTTCTGGAGCGGATTTGGCAAGCCTCGTAAATGAAGCGGCGTTACTGGCCGCTCGCTACGGCAAAAAGAACGTAAGCATGGAAGAATTGGAAGATGCGAAAGATAAGGTCATGATGGGAAGCGAAAGACGCTCTATGGTTATGACTGAAAACGAAAGAAAACTCACTGCATACCATGAAGCAGGGCATGCTATCGTCGCGCTCAATATTCCGGAATCGGATCCTATTCATAAGGCAACAATTATTCCGAGAGGACGGGCCTTAGGTATGGTCATGCGCCTTCCGGAAAACGACAGAATTTCGGTGTCTCGCGTGAAGTTGGAGGCGGACTTGTCGGTCGCGGCAGGAGGCCGAATCGCGGAAGAAATGATCTTCGGATACGATAAAGTGACGACGGGAGCATCTTCCGACATAGAGCAGGCAACCAGGATTGCGAAAAGAATGGTTATCGAATGGGGAATGAGCGACAAACTCGGATTTTTATCCTACGAAGGAGACGGAGCTCAGGAAGTTTTCTTGGGACATTCCACATCAGCTGCTACTAATATTTCAGCAAAAACCGCTCAGGTAATCGACGAGGAAATTCGAGCGATCGTGGACAGAACCTATGCCCGAGCCAAGAAGATCCTGGAAGAAAATACCGAAGCGTTGGAAGTTCTGGCACAAGGATTGCTTGAACATGAAACTCTGTCCGGAGAAGAAATCAAAAAAATTCTCGAAGGGCAAAAAATCGAGAAAAAACAAAAACCTGTGATCGTGAAACCTACAAAACGGTCGAAAATGCCTACTTCTCCTTCCAAAAGGAAACCTCGAAAGAAAAAAGGAGAAGATTCATCAAATTAACTGTCGATGTCGAGAAAGAACGCCTCGATAAATTTTTGTCGAAGAAAATTTCGGACGTATCGCGAACAAAAATCCAATCTTGGATAAAAGGTGGTTTTGTTTACGTAAATTCGAGAGAGGTTGCTGATCCGAATTTTTCACTTAAATTTGATGATAACATTTCGGTTGAGGAAAACGTTCCCTCGGATAAAATCGAGATTCATCCGGATGAAAAAGTTTCTTTTGAGATCCTTTTTGAAGATGACGATTTGTTGGTAATAAACAAGCCCGCCGGAGTTGTGGTTCATCCCGGAGCAGGCAATCGAGATCATACTTTGGTAAACGGATTAGCCCATCACTGCGGAAAAAATTTATCCACGATCAACTCAGAAATTCGTCCCGGAATTGTCCATCGCATCGACAAGGACACCAGCGGAATTTTGGTAGTTGCGAAAAACGATTTCTCCCATATGCAGTTAGCTAAACAATTTGAAGTTCACTCCATAAAAAGAAAATATATTTGTTTTCTATACTCGGTTTTGCGTCCATTGAACGGGAAAATCGAAACTTTGATTTCGAGAAGCGAAAAAAACAGATTAAAAATGTCCGTTTCGCAGTCGAAAGGGAAAAAAGCTGTTACGATTTACAGAACCATAAAAAATTTTTCAAACTACGCCTCAAAAGTTGAATGCGAATTACTTACAGGCAGAACTCATCAAATCAGGGTACATATGTCCAACCTCGGAAATTCACTAATCGGAGATCGAACTTACAAGGTAAAAAATTATTCGTTACCGAAAGAGTATGTAAAAGAGATAAACGAATTTCCGCGGCAGGCTCTTCACGCGTATTTTTTGGAATTCATCCATCCTCGTACTAAAAAAATCATGCGATTCGAATGTGATATGCCCGACGATATGAAAAATTTAGAAGATTTATTAAATAAGATAGAGAAGAAAAATTGAAAATTATAAAGTTGAAAGAAATTGATAGTACTCACAAACTCGCTGTCAGAATGATCGAAAATAATTCTGCTTTTGAGTGCGGAATTATAGCAGAAATGCAAACGAACGGAATAGGTCGCTGCGAAAGAAAATGGGTATCGGCTCCCGGAAATTTGTACTCATCCATAATAAAAAAACTGCCGAAAAATAAAGACATGTGCAAAATCTCATTGGCGACAGCGTGCGCCGTTCACAAAACCGTGAGAAATTTGATCGATCCCGAGAAAAAAGACTATTTGTATTTGCATTGGCCCAACGATATATACTACAAAAACAAAAAATTAAGTGGTATATTACTTGCGGTCATTGAAGGCTGGATCGTAATTAGCGTTGGTCTGAATATCCGTTCGGTTTCGGTACCTACGGCCATCAGTTTAGAAAAGATTATCGGCGTTTCGACTGTTTCTACGGAGAAGACGTTTCGTTTTATTTTGGATAATCTAAACAATGAACTGAGTTTAATACAGACTGGCAGATTTTCTGACATAAGAGAATATTGGCTTCAGAATATAGTCGGAATGAACTCCGAAGTGACCATAAAAAACGGTAATGACCGTCTTTCGGGAATAGTCAGAGGAATTGATGAGCTCGGAAGATTAGTTTTGGAACGCGATGAAAAAAAATTGTACATCTCGAGCGGAGATATGTTTGAAAATGAAAAGAAAATAGTGGTGAATTATGACAAAAAAGAGTAAAGGCCTTACGGGGTTAAATTTTATTTCGATCGGAGGATGCTCGGAAATCGGAATGAACTTATACGCTTACATTTACAATGATCAGTGGATTTTGGTCGACATGGGAATGGGATTCGACAGCAATCTCGGACGTGAATTGATTGTCCCCTCCCCAGATGAGCTGATTAAAAATAAGTCCAAAATAAAGGCGCTTTTTATTACTCATTCTCATGAAGATCATATCGGAGCCATTCCTTATTTGTGGCCGATGATTGAGTGTCCTATTTATGCGCGCCCTTTTGCAATTGAAATGATCCGATCGAAATTGGAAGAATTCAATCTTGCGCAAGAAGTTCCGCTTATCAAAGTTTCTCTACATCAAAAAGAAATAAAGGTCGGGCCGTTTGGTGTTGAATTCATTTCAGTCGCCCACTCCACTCCGGAATCCTGTGCTTTCGCGATTAAGACTCCGGAAGGAACTGTTATTCACTCAGGAGATTGGCGAATCGATAATGATCCTGTACTGGGAACAAAAACAGATGAAAAGAAGCTGAAGACTTATGGAGAAAAAGGCGTTTTGGCTTTAATTTGCGATTCGACCAATGTATTCAAGGAAGAAAGTTATAAGACGGAAAAAGAGGTACGTAACAATCTGATAGATTTGGTGAAGCAGCACAAGGGACATCGAATTTTGATTACCTGTTTCGCTTCAAATCTGGCGCGCTTGGAATCTTGTTACTATGCTGCAAAAGAAAGTGGCAGAAAATTAGTTGTCGCCGGACGTTCTCTGAAAAAAATAGAAAGGGTAGCGAAAGCGGCCGGGTATTTTTCGGATATTCCTGCTTTTTACGGAGACAAATCGATAAAAGATTTTGATCCGGCAGAAGTATTAATAGTATGCACAGGAAGCCAGGGAGAAATGAGTTCCGCCCTGAACAAAATCGCCAACGACGCACATCGATACATAAAGCTCGATCGTGATGATGTCGTGATTTTTTCATCCCGAACAATTCCGGGAAACGAAAAAGCGGTTTCCGAAATCCAAAATTTGATGGTCGAAAGAGGCGTTCAGATTGTTACGGATCTCGACTACGATATTCATGCGTCGGGACATCCAAGTCGAGAAGAGTTAGAACATTTATATAAATTAATTAAACCGAAAATTTTGATACCGATTCACGGCGAAAGGATGCATCTTCATAAGCAGGCTGAAATCGCGACCAAAATCGGCATTAAGAATATTTTGGTTCCTCACGACGGTTACGTAATAAATATCGGCAAGGATGGAGCAAAAGTTATCCAAGAAAAGGAAAGTAAGGTTTTGGCTGTTGACGGAACTCAGTTAATTCCTATGGACGGAAATATTTATAAATCCCGTGAAAAACTTTCCACGGACGGAGTTGTAAGCCTGTGCGTAAAGCATTCAAAAAGCATTTTTAAATTGGTCGCTATTGATTATGTCGGAATTTTTGAAGACTCCGAAAAGCAAGAAATGAAAGACATTGAGGCGGATATTAAGTCGGAAATAAAGTTATCTTTAGAAAACATCGTCCGAGAAAAATCTTTGGATGAAGGAAAAGCAAAAGACTTAATAAAAAAGATCGTGAAAACAGTATTCCTGGATCACAGGGGGAAAAAGCCGGTTGTAATTTCACATATCGTGAGCTAGTGCAAAATTATCTTTCAGGCGTCTGAATATCAGCTTCTGTGTCCCCTGTCAGGTCTACGGATGAGTCTGTCCATTGATTTGATTTATCAAATGAGATCTCTTCTGTATCCTCTAACGGAGTGCTTTCCGATTCATTGTCCAACTTTTTCTCATTATAAGAATTGTTCGGAATTTCCCGGTTTCGAGTTTGTGCGGGACTTAACACATCCTTCTCTACAACGACTTTCTGAAAATTTTCGCTATTTTCCTTTTTCGAATTTTTATCGTAAATAGCAATCTTTTCAAAGATTTTATCAATATCTTCATTTATCGTATTTATCTCGTCAATATTTTTTAATTTCGGATGACGACCTTCAGATTTTAAGGAATCTACAGCAATCTTGAAAAGATCTACGGCTTTATTAAACTGAGATATCGAATCTTTTAACAGACCTTGCTTCTCCGCCAACGACTCTGCAGTCCTGAAAAGTTCAATATTACTTTTATATTCTTTTCCGGAATAAGAAGTTCCTCCCAACATTTTGCACATCGCCTTCTTTATATTTAAGGCGGCCAATGCTTCGGAGTCATTTTCTGATGTCGCCGAATAATGCTCTTCATCCATAGTTCGCAGAGTTTTCAACATTTTTTCGAAGAAAATATCCTCAATAACTTTCAACGCCAGTTTTTTCACACTCTCGGAAGAAATCTTTTTCAGCTTAAACCGAACGTCCTTTAAATTATTGTAAGAATCTAACAGATATTTCAAGGTCGCACATTTAGATTTAAAATCCCCCGCTACCTCACTATGAAGATCTTTTAAAATCTTCTCAACTATTTTATACTGCTCCGGGTCAAGCAATTCATTCGGAATTTTTTCAACTTCTTTCAATAAGTTGTTTAAGAATTCTTTAATTTCATATCCACCAATTTCCTCATGAATATTTGCTATAGAATTTTTCAAATTATTACTGATTGGCGTTTTAAAAGTATAAGTTAATACATCCTCCAGTGAGTCAACCTTTGATAAAAACAAAGCTTCCTGAACTTTATTTAATTCGTGCTTATGTATATCGGTAAGGAAATAAACGAAAATTTCGCTGATGGAATTATAATTTATTAAAATTTGTTCCATCGCACAAATTTTATCATACGCCAAAGCTGAATTCGTATATTGATCCTTCGCTATCGAAATATTTCGCTTTTTTTGAATCAATTTATTATAATCAGCGTTGGACATCCTTCCTAAAGTCAATTTTTCGACATTGGACTGTATATTTTTCAAAAGATCGGTCAGATTTGTAACCCCTGGAAAAGAATTTACAAACACCTCGTCGATTTTATTTTCCATCGATACCTCCGATGAAGTCAGATCTTTTGTCCGGCTTTGTCCAGTAACCGAAGGAGATTCCACGATATTATCAGAAATTACTGAAACTTGATCGACCGGAGCGATCTGTGTTTCAGCGGAGGTATTTTTATATGCAATATCAGATTTAGGGTTGGTAACTCTTACTTCATAAATTCTTCCATCTTTACCTTTTTGCGTTTCCGAACCGCTCTTTAAAAAATCCATAAGACCGAGGTTTTTCTTCGCATTTGTGGAACGCCTGTCGCCTCGTATATCAATAATTTTTCTCTCATTTTGCTCTTTGATAGGTTGTTCCTTTTTCGCTATAGACTCAAAAACTATAAGAGAAACAGCCAAACACAAAAACACTTTCTTTTTCATTTCCTTTTCCTCACCTATTCTGACTAATGTTATCACAAAATAATAGTCATGTCAAGTAACCCATTGATTTTTAAAGAAATTTTAACTTTTTGTTTACTTTCATTACAAAAAAGTAAATATTCCGATAGCATATAGACTCTCAACTGTAATATTATATCGGCGGTTAGTTGATATATCGTTAAGATGAAGCATTTAAATAAGGTATTATTTTCTGTTTTTCGTAAATATATTAGAAAAAATTCTCTTTCGTCGATATTTTTGACGATTCTCGGAATAACAATCTGTTTTTTCGCAGGAATCGATGATGGCGAGGCTATAGATCTGTACATTCAAAAGTTGCAGTCACTGTCGGAGCATAAAATTCACGCAAACCAAATTACGTCCGTAAGGAATTTTTATTTACACAATAACGATAGACATCCGCCCAAAGAGCATCGACACCTGACACGTCACGAATTCAATAAGAAAAAATCCGAATTAAAACAAAAATGGGAGGCGCAGTACAATATGGTTTGGCCGAAGCTAACCATCACGAAAAAAGGAACCACAAAAAGTTTCGCTTTTGAAGCACACCACATAATTCCAATAAATGCCGGGGGCGTCAACCATTGGTGGAACATCACTCCGTTGAGCCCGAGAGGGCACAAACTGCTACATAGCTCTATGGAGGAAAAGGCCTGTTTTTCGCACAATTTGCTTGAACAAAAATATCTGAGATTTGTTTTGAAAATCGAAGGGTTGTACAAAAAAAATTTCAAAAATTATCTGCCGAAGTTAAGGTTTGTTCCCGGCCAATTTTCTTTTTGATAAACTCTGTCGCTAGAACGTTAACCATTTCTTAACACTTATCCACCGAAACTGTGGATAAAGTTGTGGATAACTCTGTGGATTATCTTATTTTTTAGTATTCGCTCGGAGCTGCCTAAAAATTCAGCACTTTTGGAGGTCATTCAGAGGTAAATTTATAATATACTGAAAAACAACGATATTTTTCTGGAAAATGAAATTTTTAAATAATTCAGGGAGTTGTTTCCTATCAAATTTACACGAATTTTTAGTTGCTTGATTTGCTTGAATAATCTGTGGATAACTTTTTTACAGATCCGTGAACCAAAAACAAAATTAATCTGGTGAACACATTTCAATACTATTTGTCTGCCAATTCTCGAATGGCTGCCGAATAATTATCGCTCCCGAAAATATAAGATCCCGCCACACAGGACGCTGCGCCCATTTGTTCGCAGGCTTTCGCGGTATCGGAATTAATTCCCCCATCAACACAAATCTCTATATCATCCGAAATCATCTCGGCAACGTCCCGAATTTTTTCCAATTGTGAATAGAGAAAAGATTGTCCTGCGCGCCCCGGATTCACCGTCATTACCAAAATCACATCCACGACGTCCATTATATATTGTATAAAATCCGGAGATGTTGATGGATTCAGTGCGACTCCGGCTCTGCATCCGCAAGACTTGATAAAATCTAACGCCGCATGCAGATGCGAAGTAGCTTCCGCGTGTATTGTGATAATATCTGCTCCGGCTTTTGCAAAATTTTCGATATGTTTTTCCGGATTTGCCACCATTAAATGAACATCAAAAACCTGACTGGTGATTTCTCTGTGTGCCTTAATTATCTGAGCTCCAAAAGTAATTGCGTCGACGAAATTTCCGTCCATAACATCCCAATGAATGCCATCGGCCTCCGCGAGCTCCCGCAACTCATCCCCCAAACAACAAGGATTTGCAGACAACATAGACGGATATACTTTCATTTCATTCTCCAACACCTTACAATCGAGATTGTTACTCATATTTCACGGATAATCAAGGGGGACGACACATATTGAAGGTAGCGAAAATTCGCCGACCAACTTGAAAAATATTGCAAAGAAATTAAACATATGGTAGAGATTTTTCCGTTCAGATAGTTTTTGTAGTTTTAAGTGGGTAGTGTTTGTGTGCGGTCGTGTGGTGCGGTCGGGCGCGGAGGAATACATGCTTGCATGGTGCAAGTGTGCGGTTAGAGATATTTAGAAAGGAGCAAAAAAATGAATAAATCTCTGTTAGTCGCGAGTTTTGCGGTGTTGACGGCCAGTGTTTTCGGAATGGATTCGGACAAAATAACTGAAAACAAAAGGCAATTCAGTTTATCTCCTGTAAATAAGGAACCTGATAAAAAAAGAATGAAATCGAATAATCAGGATGTTCGGGATTTTTTGCGTAGAGTAGTGAAAGAAAATTTCAATTTAAAAGAACAGCTAAGTGAAGAGAAGTCACGAAATGATAAAAATGAAAAAGATAATCGAAGAATAATGGTTTTTTTACGAGATATCAGCAATGAACATACTGAAAACATTTCAGAAATATCTGAATTAAAAGACCAAAAAGAAAACGTCGAAAATAAAAATACTGAATTGGCGAGAATAATTCAGAAAAAAGAAAGTGATATAAAAAAAGTCTCAAAGAACCTTTTTGTTTCGGAACTTTCAAAAGCTAAACCGAATAACAAAAATAGGATATTACAACATCAAACTAATAAACTTCAAAAAGAAAATGAAGATCTGAAGAAAAAATTGAGAGAATCTCAAAATTCAAACCGGCAATTAGAAACTGAAAACCAGAAATTAAAAAGAAAAAAAGAAGATTTAGAAAATTCACTGCAGATCAAAAACCAGACAATTACAGAGTATCAGGGAGAGCTGAAATCTTTGGAATCTGAAATTCAAGAACTGAAAGCTGAAAGTCAAGTAAAAGATGAAAAAATAGCTGACATAACCAAACAGTTCGAGAATTCTCAAAATAACGAAAAAGACTTGAAAAGGAAATTAGATGACGCCAATCAGAAAGTAAGCAATCTAAAAAAACAACGAACCTTGAAGGTTTTTAAAGGCGAAGTTTTGAATATGATAGAAAATCCTAAGATGGATTTATCAAAATATGGTTCATTTCCTAACCTCAAGACATTAGCAATTAGATTAGATAAATTACCTGACATTCTTCGGAATAAGCCAGACCTTTCAAAGATAACGTATTTAGATATTTACAAAGAAGATGAGTATTTCTCGGCAACTCAGTTACCAAACTTGTTTCAGCTAGCTTCAAATACAGAAACATTAAACTTTTTTAAATGCGACCTAACTTCCTTACCAAAGGAAGTTGGTAATTTGAAAAACTTGCGCGAGCTAAAGGTCGATTTTAATAGTTTAACTTCTTTACCGAAGGAAATAGGAAATTTGAAAAAGCTAAAGTTTCTATGTCTACGTGGAAACCAGTTAAACGAATTACCGGCAGAAATATATGCATTACCTAAGTTGAAAGAACTTGATATTCGAAATAATCCATTAAATAAATTATCAAAGAAAGATTTTGTTTCATCAAATATCAAGATTTATCAATAATTAATTGGAAGGAGCTCCGTCTCCTTCTTTTCGATCTTTTTCGGACAGAGTTCTCTCGTCCAAATCCTCGAAATTTCACAAAACGGCTGGGCAAGCCTCCTTTGTGTGTGGTATTTTGATTCGAGTCGTAGTAAATGAGGGTCAGATGAAAATAGTTTCTTGGAACGCCAATTCAATAAGGGCACGATTGGAGAGTTTTGCGAAGCTGGCGGAGATTCACAACCCGGACGTCATTTTGCTGCAGGAAACTCGCGTTGAAGATCACCAATTTCCGCGTGAGGCGATAGAAGACCTTGGGTATAATCTTGCGACCAAAGGACAAAAAGGGCGGAACGGCGTAGCGATTTGCTCAAAATATCCGATCGAAGAGGTATATTCGGATTTTTGCGAAGAAGCCCGCTACATCGAAGCCTTTACCGGGGGGATTTTCGTTACGTCGATCTACGTTCCGAACGGTCAGGAGGTCGATTGTCCGCAGTATTATTATAAGCTGGAATTTCTGAGGAATTTGGTGAATTATTTGGAAAAATTTCGCGATGAAGTCTTCATTATGGGCGGAGATTTCAACGTCGGACCCTACCCGCAGGATATCTATATAAAAGGATACGACGGAATTGCAGGAAGCCAGCGCGAAAGAGACGCGATCGCGGAAATTCGCTCTGCCGGATACAAGGATATGCTGGAAAATAGCGGATATACTTGGTGGAGCTACCGTCAGCGCGGATTCAAAAAAAATAACGGATTTCGCCTGGATCAATTTTATATGAACAGCCACTCACAAAAACTGTTTAAATCGGGAGAGGTTTTGCTTGATATTCGAGAACTTGAACGCCCGTCAGACCACGCTCCGATTATGTGCGAAATTGACCAATAATCTTCTGAAAGAGAGAACTGCTTTCCATTAGAATTACGATAAGATATCTTATGATCGTGTTTTTTTAGAGGAGAATTTTATGAAAAAATACGTATTATTTATTTTAACTTTATTAAATTCATTCTGTGTAGATAACGTTATTTCGATGGAACCGAGGCAAGCAAATAAACGCATCCGTTTTCAAGAAACGTATTTTGTCTCTGATTTTGATAACACAGACGAAGTTGTCAGGAAAATATGGATGGAAGGAAAAGAATGTAAATTTGATACTCAGCACAAAGTACTCGAAGCCGCCGAAAAGGGCGACGAAAAAGCATTTGAGATCATTCAAAAATTACTCAATAAATATTTCAGCGGATTATCGTACACCGTAGCAAACGCCATATATGAAAAAAAGTTTGTGTCTGCATCAATGACGGAAATTTTGTTAAAAAATGAAGAAGTACAAGACGCGTTAAATGAGATAACTCATGGAAACGATGTTGAGCGAATTATTCTTGAAGGAACTGGAACGGAAAAACACTGGATGGAGGTTTTGAGAGACGCCAGGAACGGAGATAAGACGTCCTTTGCTGTAATAATGGAACTTTTAGAAAAAAAATACTTATTGGATTTACCGTTTATAATCGCTCAAAGTCTAGGAAAAGGATTTTTTGATGAGGAAACAGAAAAAGCATTTTCGGAAAACGCGAGTGTAAAGAAGTTTGCGCGAAGACTCGACAAATACGGAGAATGGAATGAGGAGGAACTAAACCTTATTTTTATCTAAATTTCTGAAAAAACCACTGGCTTGTGCCGAGTTTTTTTGATATATATGTGCTTAGTGTTCCTCGGTAGCTCAGTTGGTAGAGCAAGTGGCTGTTAACCACTGGGTCGGCGGTTCGAGCCCGTCCCGAGGAGCCATTTTTTTGTACTAATCTCTTCTGAAAATTTGGTTTCATGATTAAAGAGAAAAATAGTTTTCAAGCTTATTCATGGCTTCCTTGAAATTGGATTTAATCCATGCGACATGTACCGGCATTATCTTGGACAGAGCAAAATCTCTTTTGGCACAAGAGTAAAACTCGGTGTATTTTAAATATTTCCAATATTCGTCCGCTAGCGGATGAGGAATCCATCCCCAATGCCATGGTTTGTTCCCCGTGAAGTGAATTATTCCTGGATTTTTTCTCGCAACTATGGCGTCCTGATCGCTGTAAATATGTTTCATGTCGATAGTAGGTCTATACATAATGTTGTTTACATTCCACTTGAGCGGAATTTCTTTATATTGATCATTAAATAATCCGTTCAAAATGTCTTGGTCGTGGCAGAGTATTCGTTCCCTATTACTTTCCAAATATCTTGTAACTTTCTTTATCAGACCGACTTGCCGAAATCTATCTAAATTTAAAAGAAGAACCCCCGCGTTAAAATATCGTCTGGTCAAATCAAGTCGCGTTCTGAAATTAACTCCATTTGCATCTTCAACCGCACCCAGTACTGAATCAGATAGGTCAATATCCCATAACTCTTTCAGATCTTGTTCAATCATTTTTCCCTCTAATAGTAAATGGTCATTTCTATATAGGTTATTAAGAAAGCATCACTTCTTTTCATTCAGGCTCCGTGCCTTTACGATGATCAGCGCTGATAAGCGCGGAGA
>CACXWU010000004.1 GCA_902771535.1 uncultured Pseudomonadota bacterium
TTTACTTCAATTCATTTTTCGCAAAACTTTCTCCATTGAACGATCAGCCGTTTCCGCAGGCGTATAATTTCAAAAGACAACAGTATTTTAACAGAATTTCTGCCCGCGGGTTTGTCATGTCTCCGCCGAAAAAAGTTGAATATCTTTATCAGGAAATTACTCTGGCGCTGTTGATTGACAAGTTTCGACACAAGATAAACCAAAAAATCGATGAAACACTTGATTCGGACGATGCCGCAATCGCAAAGGCGTTGATTACCGGAACAAAATCTTCCATAAGCAAAGATCTTCGAGAAAACTTCGTCAGATCGGGCACCGCTCACATTCTCGCAATTTCAGGACTTCACATCGGAATCGTTGGACTGTTCATTTTCGTATTGATTCGCCTTCTTCTTTGCTGCGTTACTCGAATTTCAATGTTTTACGACGTAAAGAAAATCGCGGCGATCGTTTCTTTGGCGGCAGCAATCGTTTTTTATTTCATTTCGGGATGTTCGGTTTCGGCGATGCGAGCTCTGATCATGCACGCCCTCGTGATTTTGGCAATCATTCTGGATCGAGAAGCCGTCACAATGAGATCGATTGCCATAGCCGCCACCATCATTATGATATTGTCCCCCGAAGCAATCATGTTTCCGAGCTTTCAGCTGTCGTTCAGCGCGGTGATTGCGATTGTCGCCTTTTATGAACGATTCTGGAATTTTTCATCTCGCTTCAAAATGTTGATAAATATCGTTGCGACAACGGTCGTGGCAACTCTCTCAACTTCGATTTTTTCGGTATTTGTTTTCAATCAGCTCACTCTCAACAGCGTTTTCGCCAATATTTTCATGATCCCGCTGATGAGCTTTTTCGTCATGCCGATGGTAATTGTCTGTCTGCTCTGCATGCTGATAAATGTGACTTTTCCGTTGAAAATTTTGGCCCTCGGAATCTCTTCCATGATAAAACTGGCGAAATTTTCTTCAACATTTGTCGGATCCCTGTTTGTTATGCACTCTCCTTCCCCAATCGTAATGATGATTTTGATTTTTTCGGCACTGATTTTTACTTTGATTCACCACAGAATCAGATGGGCTGGATTTATCGGGTTGCTGGCTGGAATTTTGCTGTACTTTTTTCAGGATATCCCACGAATTATTATCTCGCCGAATGCTAAAGCTTATGGAGCGAGAGTCGGCGACGACCTGACCTGCTTCAACCACTGCGGATACTTCAGAGCCACGCTATCCGCCTGGACCAAATCCGTAGGATGTTCTCGTCGCGAAAATTTCAAATCCAAAGCCTGCCGAAAATTCGTAGAAAGATTGGACGACGATTCTGTAAAAATCTCAGCTGACGGGCAAGACTTTATCTTAACGAGCAACTCGAAATTTCCAGATAATTTTGAAAAACTCCAAGAAAATAGCGAAAAAGAGATGCGCAAAAATCCGCAAAAGCAACCAACTATAATTTTTCTGGACAAAACGAGTAAGGAATTTCGACAGATTTACTAGAACACTCGTTGATTTTCTTCCGGCCTAGGCCAAATCTTGTGGGGTTAAATCCTGCAAGCTTGTGATGGGATAGTTTTCATGGCCTTCGTCATTCGCAGCGCCGAAGAATCTAAGATCTCCGAACAGTTCGAAATTTTTGCGCCAAAATCCTTCATCGATAAAATTCACCACCGAATCAGTTTTTATCTTCCGAAGTTCTTCCGCAAACATGCGCTCCATCGGGTCAGTTCTTTTCGATCTGAATTTCAAACAAAAAAAGAAACCCGCGCACAGTGCAACAGCAAAACTAATCATCCTGATATCCTTCACCTTCAGTAAAATGGTACCATTTCAGCAACAAAACTTCAATGACCGACCGTCAAAATCGTTTCCGCCTAACAAAAAAGGCGGAAGATCTTTCCTCCGCCTTCGCAAAAACTACAAAAAATAGTTTCGATTACATCTTTACAGTGTAAACCGCCATTGCTCTCAGAGTGACAGCACCCCTGTTGGTTACTTTATGAATCTTTGAATCAACTTCAATGCTCTTGTTTGATCTGAATCTGTATTCAGCTTCCAAACGAGTTCTCAAATTTTTGCAAACTTTCTCCACACCCAGAGCAACAATCGGGGCCCATTTTGAACATTTTAAATCTCCAAATCTAGCCTTTGAATAAGCAGCACCACCTTTTAGGTAAATCATGCTCTTAGTTCCCGGATTAACATAACCGAACCGCAAAGCAGCAGAAGGAGTTAAACCGTTAATTCTGGCTTGACCGAACATAAACTCTGAATTCTGACTGGCATCCAATCCCGCTTCTAAACCTATAAAAGCTTTTTCCTTTACGGCTCTTCCGTAACCTAAAGACACGGTACCGGCAAGTCTGGTGCAGTGCTCAGATAGCTTACCTTCTCTTGTTTGGCCTTCAACCTCTATTTGGCCTTCAAACTTGACTCCGTTGTCGACCGCGGCAATACCGAGACCAAAGTAAAGGCCATCAAATACGCCACCGGTTTGGGTTGCCGTAGCTGTAGCTACGTTTGCTTCCACATTGTCTGCAGCATTAGCTCCGAAAGTTAAAGCTGCGGCAAATACTGAAAATGCTAACTTTTTCATGTTTCTTTCTCCTTAATGAACAACCATTTTCAATGTCGAAACCACTCCGACATGTTAATTTATATCCTAATCAGGAACGGACGAAAACACAAAAAGATAATTTTATATAAAATTTAAATATATTGTATCATTTTTACAACAATTAAAAAAAATCCACCAAAGATTTCGCTGAAAAACAAAAAAGCGGAAGATCTCTCCTCCGCCTTCGCAAAAACTACAAAAAATAGTTTCGATTACATCCTTACAGTGTAAATCGCCATCGCTCTCAGAGTGATAGTGTCTTTGTTGGTGGCCTTTATAGTTCCTCTGTAGTTATCAACTGTTGCTAAGTTACTTTTGAAATCAACCTTTTTATTCGAAGAAAACCTGTACTCAACCTCTAAACGGGTTCTTAAGTTCTTTCCGCAAAGTTTTTCTCCCCCCAAGGCAATTATAGGAGACCACTTTGAAATTTTTGCTTCATAATCCCAGTATTTTGTTGGGCCAGCACCAAGCAGATTATCACTTTCAATATAACCAACTTTAGCCTTTGAGTAAGCAGCACCTGCTTTCAAGTAAACCATACTTCTAGTTCCCGGATGAACATAACCCAACTTCAAAGCTACAGACGGAACCAATCCGTTAACCTTCGAATTTATTTCATATTGCCTTCCCGTTGTTGAAACATCATCATGAACGAAGTCAGAACTCTGAGACGCATCCAACCCTGCTTCGAGACCGATGTATGCTTTTTCTTTAATTCTTCTTCCGTAGCCCAATGTTACTGTACCGGCGAATTTTGTATAGTGATCATTCGCATCAACACCGCAATCTCTTGCAACGTATCCTCTTCTATCGTCAACTGCGTCTGTCGTCTCTGTCTTTATACCACCGTTAACACCGGCAATACCCAAACCAAAGTAGAAACCGTCATATCCGCAGCAACTTTCGGACGCTGCAGGAGCTGTCTCTACGCTTTCCGCCGCATTGGCTCCAAAAGTTAAAGCCGCGGCAAATACTGAAAATGCTAATTTTTTCATTTTTCTTTCTCCTTAATAAACAACCATTTTCAACGTCGAAACCATTCCGACGTGTCTAATTTGTACCCTAATTTAAGAATAATTAAAATAAATTTGTTTAAATTTTAAATATATTGTGTCATTTTTATCACGATTTTTAAGCAAAAATTATTCCTGAATCACTCGAACGACCGAAAAAAAATCGCTTTGAAAATAATTGTTCAGTTTCTCGATCAACTGAAGCGAATCGTGTTGAATCTCTGTGGAACAGCAGTTTTTCGATTTCACGATTAAAACATTAGAACCATTCATCTTAACCACTTTATGCGGCTCGACGTATTGGGCAAGCCTCTCTCCGACAATCCGGTCCCACCTCACAAAAACATCGCTGACAGTCGGATTTAAATTGCTTTCCTTTATTAATGACTCAGCTATATTAGACAGACCACGCACGACACTTTCCCGAAACCTAACCGATTTTAAGCTAGTCTGCCACGAGGAGAATTTAAGATCAAGTTGTCGAGAAAAACAAAATCTAAATATATGTCCGATAGCAAACAATATTTTTACATTCAATTAACACTAAAATTTAAATAAATAACCTATTGAAATCCAATAATTAATTAAACGGATTTTATCCGATTAACAATTAAAAAATTATCCCGACAAGAAAAATTTAATTTTTTTTAAAAAATAACTTGCAAAAAAAGAAATACGGGTATATACATATAGACAGTTAATAATTTATTTTTCATTTCCTTCTATTGGCCCCATTCTTTGGGGCTTTTCTTTTACAGAGCAGAGATTTTTCGTAAAATTTCCGCCGCTGTCTGCTTCAACGAATCAAGTTTTGCTTTTTTCATAGATATAGATTTTCTCACATCACTTAATAGTACATTAAAATTCTGATATCGTTATGGACGACGCGCAGTTAATACATTCGAGAAAGGAGAAGAAAAATGAAAAAGACAGTATTCTTGACCGCTTTAATGCTTGTGTCAGCAAGTGTGTTTAGTATGCAAAACCCAAATGAAATTTCTCAGGAACAGCTTGTAAAAAATAAAGAATTGGCAATCGCGTTGCATGAAGATGATATCGAACAGGTCGTACAGTCGATAGATGAAGGAGCAGACATCAACAATACACAGATTAACGAGACAACTCCATTGGTGTTTGCCGTAGATAAAAATAATTATGATTTGACGAGCATTTTGATAGGTTTGGGAGCGAATGTTAATGGCAAAGGCAGTGACGGACGAACTGCTTTGACGGTCGCGATATTCAAAAGGAATGAGCAGATTTTGAACATGCTGCTGAATTGTGAAAATATCGATCTCGAAGCTGTGGGGATGTGGGGCCTGTCTCCTTTGGGCGTAGCAATGGAAATGGATTCTCAGGCAATAGATTTGGAAAATGCAGACGCTTCGCAAATAGATATGACCAAAAAGTTATTGGAAGCGGGAGCAAAAGCGGACGGTATTGCTTCAGGGGATAACAAAGACACTGCCCTGATGCGAGCGGCAATGTACGGAAACGAAGCAATGATCAGATTATTAATAAAAAAAGGCGCCAATATACATGCCAGAAACAGATACGGAAATACAGCTTTTGCATTAGCTGCGGAAGGCAATTGGTCCAAAGCTTTTGAATTATTAAAACCACTCGGACCGCAGGATCTCGTAGGGGCCTTTTCCAACGCGTACAAAAACAAACAAACCATGACCGACGATCAAATAATTGAATTAATTACGAAATCTTCAGATATTGATACGCAAAATAACAATGGATACACCCCGTTGATGAGTTCACTGGAATCTTTTCATCCGGAATGCGCAAAAAAACTGATCGACATGGGAGCAAAGGTTAATCTACAAAATAATGCTGGACGGACAGCTTTAATGTTCGCCGCACGCAATGGATATACCAAGATCGTGAATTTGCTCTTGGAAAAAGGAGCGCGCGTAAATCTAACAGACAAAGAAGGACACTCTGCACAGTGGTTTGCAGAAGAGAAAAAACACCACGAAATTGTCAAAATTTTGGAGGAAGTAACTTCTAATCAATCGACAAAGGATGTAATTCCGAAATAGCATTTTTCAGAATATTTTGTTTGCAAAAAAAATCAAAAGAGTTACACCAATTTTTCAAAAATTTTGCGATTATTCTTGCAAACCAATTTACCCCATGGTATTGATACCTTCAATTAGGTAGTTGTTGTAGTTTTGTATAGGAAAATTTGAAGAGATTCTTGCGGGAGAGATGTGTCTGCGGAATAGTTGCCGGTAGTTCGCCGGCACTGGTTAGGTTGTACATGTTTGCTCGGTGCAGGCATGTGGGTGTTTTTAGTAAGAGGAGTTAAAAATGAAACTTAACATGAAAACTTTGTGTTCGATCGGAGCGTTGCTGTTGTGCTCGGAGAGTGTGTTGGCGATGGATTTCAATCCGTTAGAAGGCAACAATAAGAGAACATCACAGTCAGAACTGAAGTCAATAAGTTTTAAAGGTGAGGAACTGAAAGGTTGTTCGATTAGTTACTTGGAGGAACTAGCTCCGCAATTAGATAAGTTGAGTGTTAAAGGAAAGATTGATGATCAGCACTCGATGCATAACTTGTTAACATTGTTAAAAAAAGCAGAGAATCTTAACATATTAACTCTGAACAATGTTGGCTTTGAAAAGGTTCCGTCAGAGGTATATGTATTAAAACAATTAAAATATTTGGACCTCGGCCAAAATCGGATAAAAAATATTTCGCCGGAAATAGGAGAACTCGGAAGTTTAGAATGTTTATACCTAGACGAAAATCAGATAGAAAGTATTCCGACAGAAATAGGAAATCTCATAAATTTAGAACGTTTAATCCTCCGCAAAAATCAGATAAAAAGTATTCCGCCAAAAATAGGAAATCTCATAAATTTAAGAGATTTAGACCTCCTCGAAAATCAGATAAAAAGTATTCCGCCAGAAATAGGAAATCTCATAAATTTAGAAGATTTAAACCTCCGCAGAAATAAGATAGGAGATATCTCGCCAGAAATAGGAAAGCTCGAAAATTTACAAAAATTAGATCTTTCTGCTAACGAACGGATGAACCTCCCATCAGAAATTGAAAATTTAAAAAAGCTTAGAACCTTAGATCTTGGAGACAACGTCGAATTAACAGAATCATTTCAAGATCCTAGTATCCTTGACATCATATCAGACTTACCAAATCTAAGTTATTTAAATATAAACAATTATTTTATGTTCATGCTCGATACTAATTTTATTCATCTAGTCAACTCACCGTTCTCCGTAAACAACCTTTTAAAACAAAACAAAAAAGAAAAAAAACGCTTCGTATATACCGAAAAGTTAGATCTTAGTGAAAAAGATTTAACAAGGATACCTGCAGATATAATAAATTTGAAAGTTACTGAATTAAACCTTAGTAACAACAAGATAACAAAGCTCCCCATAAGTTTAAAAAATATGGAAAAGTTAGAAGAAATTAATCTTTTCGGAAACCCATATTTTGATTCATTTAAGAAAATTCCTGGTGAATTATTGGAAAAAGATAATTTGAATTTTACTTTATCCGTAAATGGTGAATCGATACAGAAAAGTGCCAAGGAAATAAAGGAAGAGAGAATACTGAAGAATAAAGAGGAGCTCGCAAAATTACAGAGAGAAAAAGCAATAGAATCAGCAGAATCAGCAGTTCAGATGTTTGAAGAAGCTGAGGAAGAGGCCGCAGAAGCAGAAGCCGAACGTCAAAAAATTGCGGCTGAAGATAAAGCAATAGAATCAGCGACTCAGATGTTTGAAGAAGCTGAGAAGGAGGCCGCAAAAGCAGAAGCCGAACGTCAGAGAATTGCCCAAGAAAAGGCCGAGAGAGAGGCTGCTCAAGCTGCGTCTCAGGTAATCGCCAGAGAGTCATACTATTCCAAATTTGGACAATTCTTCAAATCAATGTGGTCCAGATTTACAGATTCCAGATTGGGGCGATTCCTGAAAAACATAGGACAAACTTTGTTCAGCAATCGGTAACTTAATCGTTTTAACAGGGGCATCCTTCATGGTGCCCCCTCTTTTGCACGGCGCACCGCCTGTTCTGGCGTCGATTTTCCGAACATAAAATTATTTTCCAATATTTAACAAAATTTTAACTTTTTGTATGATACCATCCACAACAACATGAAGATATTGCATTTAAGAAAAGTGAGACAAAAATGAAAAAAGTGATGTTTTTAGCGACTTTGATGTTCGCGTCAGCAAATATGTTTGGAATGGATTTTGCGCCAAATACCGAATCTGAAAGAAAAAGAATCAAAAATAATAAAGTAGCGCCAAATACCGAATTTGAAAGAGAAAGAATCCAAAATAATAAAGTAGCGCCAAACCAAAAAAAAGCCCCCATGGAAAAGGAATTTTCCAAATTAATGGATGCCGTAAAAAGAAATGAGCTGGATGAAGTATGCAAAATAATTGAAAATCATCTGGATAAATCAAAAATTCGTGATCTTTTGTTATATGGAAAAAACAAAGCGCGATTGTCCAAAGATCAATTAGAACAAGTTCGAAGAGAACTCTATCAGAATTCCTATGTTACTGAATTAGTTAATCTTTCCGATAAAAACGGAGATTTTCCATTATTCATAGCTGCACAAAACGGATGCAATGTAATCGTAGAATATCTGATAGAACACGGTGCGAATATCAATAAAGCGGATGATTCCGGGAGGACTCCATTATGTATAGCCGTACTGAACGGACACAAAGAAATCGTAGAATATCTGGTAGAACGCGGTGCGGATATCATAGTTACAGGATGTGGACTCCATTACATGTAGCCCTATCACTTAAATTTAAAGATATTGCAAAATATCTGATAGACCACAAGGCGGATGTCAATAAATCGGATAGTTCCGGGAAGACTCCATTGCATATGGCCCTAACAAAGGGATATGAAGATATTGCAAAATATCTGATAGACCACAAGGCGGATGTCAATAAATCGGATAGTTCCGGGAAGACTCCATTACATAAAGCCTTAATAAATGGATATGAAGATATTGCAAAATATCTGATAGACCACAAGGCGGATGTCAAAAAAGCGGACGATTCTGGGGAGACTCCATTATTCTTGGCTGCACTATTCGGACACAAAGAAATCGTAGAATATCTGGTAGAACGCAATGCGGATATCAATAAAGCGGATAATTCCGGGAGGACTCCATTATGTATAGCCGTACTGAACGGACACAAAGAAATCGTAGAATATCTGGTAGAACGCGATGCGGATATCAATAAAGCGGATGATTCCGGGAGGACTCCATTATGTATAGCCGTACTGAACGGACACAAAGAAATCGTAGAATAATATCAATAAAGCGGATGATTCCGGGAGGACTCCATTGCATATGGCCCTAACAAAGGGATATGAAGATATTGCAAAATATCTGATAGACCACAAGGCGGATGTCAATAAAGCGGACGATTCCGGGGAGACTCCATTACATAGAGCCATAATGAAGGGATATGAAGATATTGCAAAATATCTGATAGGTCTCGGTGCGGGTATCAATAAAGCGAATGCTTACGGGGGGATTCCATTACATATAGCCATAGAGAGTGGACATGAAGATATTGCAAAATATCTGATAGACCACGGTGCGGATATCGATGAAGCGAATGATTCCGGGCAGACTCCATTATTTAGAGCCGTACTAACCGGATTCTACGAAATCGTAGAATATCTGGTAGAACGCGGTGCGGATATCGATAAAGCGGATAGTCGCAGGATGTGGACTCCATTACATTTAGCCCTATCACTTGGATTTAAATATATTGCAAAATATCTGATAGACCACAAGGCGGATGTCAATAAATCGGATAGTTCCGGGCAGACTCCATTATCCATAGCTAAACGAAAAGGATTCAACGAAATCGTCGAAATGCTAAAGGCAGCTGGGGCAAAATAGAATTTTTATCACAGTGGAGCGCTCTTCGGAGCGCTTTTTCTTTTGCCGAAATTTCTAATATATCCCAAACACCTGCTGGGCTTCGTTTCGGGGGGAGTGATTTTCGCGATCTGCTGATTCGTTTCCGTCGTTTGCGAGGCTGCTCATCTTTTTCAACGGATTTTCGAGAACATCTTCGTTGATGTCTTCGTCCTGCTTGAATGCCTCGGTGATGGTGATATCTCCGCAAGGCGCGCCACCTGTTTTGGCATCGATTTTTCGTAATTTTATGCCTTTCGGTATTCTAAACGGTTTCGCGATCAGATATTTTTTTGCGTGGGTCATGAAATCAATAAAAATCGGCAGAGCGGTGTTTGATCCGCTCGCGTTTTTCCCCAGAGATTTTGTGTGGTCATCGAATCCGACAAAAACTCCGATGGCAATGTCGGGAGTATATCCGATAAACCAAGTGTCGCGACTGTCATTGCTGGTCCCGGTCTTTCCGGCCATTGGAAAATTCAAGAAACGAGCCGAGGCGCCTGACCCGCGCTGCATGACCCCCTCCAACAAAGACGTGATCTGATAAATACTTTGCGCATCTGAAACTTGAGGACGTATGTCATTCAGCTTCGGCGGATATTCGGTAATTTCGCCGTCTAGCACTTCTTCGTCAGGAATTTCATCGTCGTATTGCACACCGCGCTCGTCAGATTTAAATAGGGGATTTCCGTTTTTGTCGAGGATATAATCAACCATGGTCGGTGAAATTTTCTTTCCGCCGTTTGCGAGCATAGCGTAGGCGGTAGTCATATTCAGTAGGGTCGTTTCTCCCGCGCCAATCGCGTAGGAAAAATATTCCGGCATGTGCTCGAAGAGGCCAAAATTTTGTGCGATTTGCGCGATCTTGTGCATGCCGACCTCCTTAGCGATGCGGATTGTTGCAGTATTTACCGACTTCTCTATCGCCTGACGAAGAGTAATTTTGTCCAAAATTGCTCCCTTGTAATTCTTCGGTTTCCAAACTCCCAGATTCGGTCCTAAATCAATTTCGACAGGGCTGGCGTCAAGAATGGAATTCGGGGCAAACCCGTTTTCCAATCCCGCGAGATAAACGAAAGGTTTGAAGGAAGATCCGACCTGCCTTTTGGCCTGGGTCACGCGGTTGAACTCGCTTTGCGCAAATGAATACCCACCTTGCATCGCCAAAATTCGCCCGTTGTTAACATCGATCACGACTATCGCCCCCTGGACTTTCGGCATTTGCTTAATGATATAATCATTTTTCGATTTCTCGACCATCACGACATCGCCGACCTGGATTTTTTTCGCCCACTTCAAATCTTTAGAGGAAATTTTTCCGAAATGGTCGTTCTCCAAGAGAATTTTTCCATCTTTGTTCAGCAGGATGGCTTTTGTAAAATTCTCTCCGCCTTTCGGATTTTCGATCTCGTGAAGTTTTTTCAGGATTTCACCTTGCGGCACCGAGACATTTATGTTGGCAAGAGGACCTCTCCACGCGAATCGACGGTCTGCAGCTTCCAACCCGCGGCGCAGCGCATCATAAGCACACTTTTGTAAAGTAGGATTCAAAGTCGCCCGAACGACTATTCCTTCCTTGTTCAGACTTTCAAACGGATATTTGTTGATAAGATATTTGCGCAGCTCCTCCGAAAAATATTCAGCCGTATTTTCCTCAGAATTTTGCTGCACCATGACCAGATCTTCCTTGACCGCCGCGTCGTGTTCCTCCTGAGAAATAAATCCATTGGCCAAAAGTCGAGAAATTGCCCAATTTCGGCGAGTTAACGCCTTCTCCTTGTGCTTAACCGGATGATAGTTGTTCGCTCCCTTCGCGAGGCTGGCAAGGTAGGCACACTCTCCGATCGTCAATTCATTCAGTGTCTTATCGAAATAAGTTTTCGCAGCGGTCGCAACTCCGTATGTTCCCAGCCCCATGTATATTTGATTCAGATAAAGTTCCAGAATCTGATTTTTGGTCAACGCCTGCTCGATTCGGTAGGCAAGAATCGCTTCTTTTAACTTTCGAATATATGAAACCTCGTTGGTTTTTATCAGAAAAATACGCGCGATTTGCTGGGTAATCGTTGATGCCCCCTGCGGACGTTTTCCCGACCCGAGATGTTTGAGATTGTTGACGACAGAACGCGCAATTCCGAAAAAATCAATTCCCTTGTGCTGGTAGAAATTCTTGTCCTCGACCGCGATAAATGAATTAATGACCTTACTCGGAATCAAATCTATAGGAATAAAATACCTCTTCTCACCCGAATATTCGCAAAGCTTGCTTCCATCCTGCAAAAACACGCGGCTGGAAAGTAATGGCGAGTATTGTTTTAGAGACGTATGGTTTGGTAGATCAGCGGAAAGAAAATACAGAACTGCCACTGCCGCAACGCTTCCGAGACCGACAATCGCGAGCAAAGAGCAAAAGAGATATAACATGGATCGGCAAATAAATCCGAAAAATCTCGCGAAAAAACCTCTCTTTTTTTGGTACCGAACAGGCTTGTAGGAATCTTTTTCTTCTGATTCCTTTTCTTCCTTTCTTGAATTGGCATCAGATAATTTGCTACCCTTTTTGAAAATATCTTCTTCGCTCATTCTTCCTCTTACCGAACGACCTGGCGTCTCGAAGCCTCCTTCTCTTTATTGAAGAATTCATCTAACGCGTACAAAATAGCATAAATGACTTTTTTACGAAATAATTTTGATATCAAAAGCTTACTGTCTTTGGAATTTGAAATGCAGCCCAATTCCACGAGAACCGACGGAACATTTGTCCTCAGAATTTTCAGATCACTGCTGCGACACGCCTGATGTTTTATTTTGCAAAGATTGGGAATGTATCCCATCAACGATTTTGAGAACCGTTTGGATTTGCGCAAGGTGTCGTTAAATTTTTTGTCGGATTCATTAAACCCATGCGACGGCAGAGTATATACGGAAATTCCTCTTAAATTTTTATCTTTATTATAGTCGGTATGGAGTGAAATCAAAATATCGCCGTTTACGGATTTTGCGTGTTTAATTCGATCGTCGAGGGAAATAAATTCATCTCTGTCTCGCGTCAGAACAACATCGTAATGGCCGGTTTTCAGCAGCGCGCTACGCAATTCAATCGCCGTAATAAGTGCGATATTCTTTTCCAGATATTTTTCATACGGAGACTGAGTACCGGGATCTTTTCCGCCATGCCCCGCGTCAATTATTATCGTCGGCTTTTTTCGAAAACTGATTCTGATTGAGTCCTTTGTATATTTCTTTTTTATGAACTTAACCTTGTGCTTTAAGGCCATAATGAACATCAACGACGAATTTCCGAATTTTTCAAAAAAATATCCTTTAAGAATCCCTTGATTTTGTTTGCTGATTTTCGGAAGATTTATCGGCCTTTTGAAGGACAAAAACATCTGAATTCCATTGGAAAGAGTATGAATTCGTGGAGTAAAAGAGGCTTTTTTGTGAAATTCCATTGTTAGATTGTAAAGACCGTCTTCCTCAATCAACGAAACAGATTTCACCGCATCTAAACTATTTTGCCCCCCTGCTTCGGCTCGAAAACCGCAAAGCATCGCGAAAATCACTATTAGAAGAAATTTTATTGTATTTTTTATCATCCCAAACGCTGCTCTTCTCGGACATTATACCAAAGATTTATGTGAAGTGCAGACTATTTTACAGAAAGCATCGCTGCAAAAAGTTAACAAAATCTTTATATTTATTAAGATTTTTATACAATATGTTGCAATAAAATCACAGACTTAAATAATTATAATGCGCATGGTTTGATCATTAAGAAATTTCTATATAGCATGGAGTAAGTTTTTGTTAGGAGTGTGTTTATGTATAAAAAGTTTTTGGTTTTTTCATTACTTCCATGCGTTTGCTTCGCGCAAGCGAATGTCGAAGATTCAAAACTGCTGGGAGAGCTTATCAAAGAGAAGACACAGGGAGTTCCTCTGTTGAAAGATTTATCCATTAGCGGTGATTTGAAGTTGGCTTTTATAACTTCGAATCAGGCTCTTGCGTCACGTATAGATGATATTTCGTCATTCTCTTTGGACGGAAATGTTTACATCGACTACAAAAAAGTAGCTGATGGCATCGGATTTGGTTTCCAAATCGGAACAAAAGCAAGATCAGGTATGATTAAGGGCGGTTCGGCAATCGTTGATACCTCTTATCTATTTGCTGAGACAGACAAATTAGGTCAGTTCAGATTTGGTTATTCTAAATCTGCCGGTAACATTTTTTCCATATCATATGCAGATGTTATGACCGGATACAACTTGGTTGACAGCGGATTTACACCGGTTTTCTTTGCTCAATCTTCCGGCTCGATTCTCGGAACAGGATTTGATAAAGACGACGGAAAATCATTGAAGTTTGTTTGGTTGTCGCCGACAATCAAGGGATGGTCCCTAGGATTATCTTACGCACCGGACAGCCGCGATGCTCATCTATTCCAAGAGAAGAAAAACAAGTATGAAAGAGATTACAGCATCGCACAGAACTTTGCGGATGAAACTTCTTACATTAAAGACAGCTTTACCGCGGGTATTTCCTATGAATACGGAGACCCAAACGCATTTAACATGAAAATCTCTGTTGCTGGTTGGTTAGCACAAGGTAAATCTAGTTCATCCAATCCTCGCAGAGTTCAGGGTTACAATGTCGGAACTATTTTCGGATACGGAAAGTACAAGTTGGCTTTGGGATACACCGACAACATAAATTCCATGATTCCGAAAGAGTTGTCGAACGACGTAAGGGATGATGCCGGTAACATCGTCGGAATGGGACCGGGTGCCGACAACGGAAAGGCTTGTAACATCGGCATAGGGTACTTCGGCGACAAGTGGGAATTATCCGCCGGATACTTCCACGCTGTAAAAAAATGGTCTAGCGACGACAGGGTGACTTCGAACATCGCAACGGTAGCCGTGCAGTATAATATGGACAAAATGGTCAGCGCTTTTGTTGAATACAACAACATCAGAGCGAGAACATCTGACCGTATATACAATTCGGAGATGGATACGAAACATGGTGGTGACGGATTCGCATTCGAAAGCAACAGAGCGAATTTGTTCATAGTCGGAGCGAAAATTAAACTTTAATTTTTCCCCTTTGTTTTTGCTACCCGCCGGAGAAATCTTCGGCGGTTTTCTTTTTGTAAAAAATTATGTATAATTTGACAATATCGTTATAATAGTCGGGAGAGCAAAGTGTTTGTACAATTGATTAAATTCTTAAGTATATTGTTGATTATAATCCCAATACCCCTTCTTGTTGGTTGCCAAGATTCAGATTCGCCAATAACACAAAAGCAATCAGGAAAATCGATTTCCGTCGAAAATCATCTCTATTTCAAAGAAAATTTACCCGTAAAATCCATCTATGTCGGAGGGCGCACGAATTTCCAAGAAATTTTGGATACGCTTAAAAAATACGGCGCGAACGCTGTGGTAATTGATGTCAAAGATGATTTCGGAAAACTCTTTCCTGATCTGCCGGTAACTTATAACAAAAAAAATCAATTTATATCCAACAACAATTTCAAATCACTAATTCAAAAACTAAAAGAAAATAAGATTTATACAATTGCAAGAATTGTTGCGTTGAGGGAATCAATAAGAGATGATTTATGTATCAAAAAAGAAGACGGATCCCTTATGATCGACAAGGAAAAAATGTCCTGGATGGACCCGAAAGACGAAAGGGTTTTAAAATATCTCGAGGAAATTTGCTCCGCTGCCATAAAAATCGGATTCGATGAGGTGCAACTGGATTATGTTAGGTTTTCCTCGTATTTTAGACTTTACGAAGATGAAGCTAAAGATCACGCTCCAAATCGATCACGAATAGATGCCATAAATAATTTAATAGACAGAATAGGTACTTCTGTACATAAGCTCGGCGGAAAATTATCCGTATGTGTATTCGGATGTACGATCGAAGGCTCGGTAGATACTCCCGATAAAAAAAACCAAACGGAAAAAAGCTCGGAAATTCTAGGTCAGGACTACATCGAAATCGCCAAAAGAGCAGATTACATATGCCCGATGATTTATCCGTCCCATTACCCAAAAGATACTCCATGCGGCATTAAGGATCCGGACCTGGAGCCGTACAAAACTATAAGTATATGTATGAAACTGAGTAATAATATGATCAATACAGCTTCGGAAAAAAATCTTAAAGCAAAGATACGGCCGTATCTGCAGGCTTTTACCGCAAAATGGCTGAAAACCCACCTGCAGTACGGAAAAAAAGAAATAAACGACCAAATCCGTGCAGTGCTGGACTCAGGAACTACAGAGCAATGGGGACTATTTCATATGGCAGGAAGATATCCTTAATTTGCTTACTTTCCGCGGCCTGTATCATTTCAGGAATTTGTTGCATTCATACGAAAATTCACCGCCGATACTCGACTGCAATGATATAACATTTTGGTACAACGATGATAAGTCCTCATAGAGAATTTTTTTGAATTCACTAATCTCCATACGCATTTTTGAATTATTTTCGATATATGTCGTATCACCGATGTCTCTCACATACTCCGACAACAAACTCCTCTGATACGCATAGAATCGCAAAAGATCCGATTGAGATGCCAAAGATTGCCCTAACTTAGCAAATGACTCATCAATTTTTACTTTCAAGGAGTCAACATTCTGTTGTGATTCAACAATTTGTTCCTCAACAACAGATTCCAACCTCTTAATATAGTTACGAGATCCATAAAAATATTCATCGGCAACCATATAGAGTTGTCTAACTTCACTACGCAATTCAAGCATATATTTGTCGTATGCTTTGTATCTACGTAGAGTGCATTTTTCTTTTAACAGAGTGACTCTCCTATTTAATTGATATATACACCCGGCCAATTTATCCATTTTATTATGAAATAAAACCCTGAAATCTTTAATACTTAAGCGCAAATAAGATAGAGGATTAGCTATTTTTTCATAAAATAATTCTTTAGTCCGTTTAACATTTGAGCATAAACAAAACAAGGGAGCGACATTGAACTGTTTCGACATTTGCTCATCGTCCATTATTTCAAAATATCGCTTCCAGTATGTCATTGATTCCTCTCTTCTTCCTCAATATTGATTTGCCTTGCCACTTGCTCCTCAAGCAACAGCTCCAATTGCCAAAAATGTTGACACAACTCTGTTGTTTGCGTGAGAACCTTCGACTCAAATGACTGCATGGTTTGGCAAAAATCACCCATTTCGTCAATTATATTTTTTTTCATACATTGGATATCTTGGCTTAATTTACGCATAATTCTACTGTGTGACATACCTATATATTGGGAATTTATGTAGTTATCTGTCTTATTGAAACACATTGCATTTGCATCTGATATAATCGCGAATCCATATAAAATTCCAACAACACAACTAACTAACTTCACACCTTACTCCTTTCCCATCAAACAATGATTCCCGATGATACTCAATGGCTGACTTAATTGAAAAATTTAAACTTCCTCTCCCGAGCAATGCATACAATCAACGCATTACAACTATGGTATTTGACACAAAAAATCAAGGTATTTAGATTTTATTTTATTCAATATCCAAAAGCAATTTTCGTTAAAAACTCAGATTTTTTAACTAATTTACAAAAAACTGAAAAATCTATGAATTACGTGAAGCAAAAGGAAGATAGAGCAAATCGATAAAGAACACTCGCTCTACAACAACAAAAAACAATCAAGCTGTCGAGAATTTTATTGAGGTAACACAAGAAGGAGGCTCGTCCTCTTTCTTTAATCCAAATCCATCACAGTGATTTTTCCGAACTTCGCGGACAAATCGTCGATGTGATGCAGGATGTAGCACATCGGGTCGAGGTCGGGAAGATCCAGGTCGAGCACTGCTCCCCACTCGGTGCGGCTGTGATGTGCTGCGATCATTTTCGCGACCATCTCAAATCCCGCCGCCATGCAGGTGGAAAATCCCCACTGCGAGTGTGTCAGCCATTTTTTCTGGAAATCTGTATTGAATCCGATTACCCCAGAATTCAAATCGATGTTGTATTCCCAAATTTTCCCGAAGTCGTGCAAAATGCAGGCGGCGTAGACCGTGCCTTTGTCGATTTTTGGATGCTTTTCCATGAAATCTTTCGCGATCTCGAGGCACTCGAAAGTGTGTTCCAAAAGTCCGCCCAGATAATTGTGGTGAATGGACTTTGCCGCCGGTGCTATTTTGAAAGCTTCAGCGTATTCCTTCAGGAGTTCGGAGACGAAATTTTTTAGCTTGTCATCTTGAATCAACTCAACATATTCCAAAACCGCGGCAAAAATTTCTTCCCGCTGCTGTTCGGAAAGCCCGATTTTTCCCTCTTTAATCAGAACAAAATCGTGAATGACGTAGTCCGAATAGTTCGCCGGCAGGTCGTATTTCATCAGCTTTATTGTATTCCCGCTCCTGAAAATTTTTTCATCAGGATATTTTCTCAAGTCGTTCGACCACATCACTGCCGAAAAGTTAAACTGTCCGTCTGCGGATTTCAAATTTAAACGGCGATAATCGTCCCCCCGCTTGGTCTTTTGCAGAGAGGAAGAAACTATCATCAATTCAGCCAACCGCAAATCAGGCTTTTCAAAATCTTTAAAGCTATCCATTTTCTCCTCTTTTCGCTTTTACTTCGCTTTGTATTTAAACGATCTCAATTTCGGATCGATATCTATCAACAACTCCGCGATTTGCACGCTGTTGAGAGCGGCACCCTTTCGCAGATTATCCGTCACTGCCCAAAACATTAACCCGTTTTTGGTGGTAAAATCTTTTCGAACTCGACTTACGAAAACCGCATCTTCGCCCTGAGCATCCAATGGCGTGGCAACAATATTTTCGTCTCTGCGATCCAATGTAAGAATTCCGTCAAAATCGTCGAAAGCCTGGTAGGCCATTTCATCGGAAACCTCCTTCGTAAACTCGCAAACAACTGACATTCCGTGACCGATAAATACCGGAACTCGAACGCAAGTGACCGCGATTTTCACGTCGGTTTTCAAAATTTTGCAGATTTCCGAAGAAATTTTATCCTCCTCATCCGAAACCCCCGAACCGTAAAGATTACCGATGGACGGGATTACGTTGAACGCTATTTGCTTGGAGAATACGTCGTTAACAATTTCTCCCGAAGCGATCACCGATTTGGTTTGGTTGTATAATTCGTCGTTCGCTGCTTTGCCGGCGCCAGATACCGCCTGATAGGTCGAGACCACGGCTCGTTTAATCGGAGCAATAGAGGCCAGAGCTTTTAGGGTCATTGCCAACGGAACCGCCACGCAGTTAGGAGTCGAAATAATCCCCAACGGTGCCCCTTTTGATAAAGATTTCGCGTTTACTTCCGGCACAATCAGAGGAACTTTCGGATTCAGCCTGAAATATGAACCTTTGTCGATAATGGTACACCCGGCCTCTGCCACTTCTTTCGCATGCTTTTGAGAAAATTTGGAACCGGCGCAAAATATCGCCAAATCAACTTTCGAAAAATCCACCGATGAAAAACTTTGCACCTGCAGACTCTGATTTTTAAAGGACACACTTTTGCCGACTGACTTTTCCGAGGCTACCGCAAAAATCTTCTCGACGGGAAAATCTCTCTCAGCCAAAATTCTCAGGGTATTATTTCCGGCGTTTCCGGTAGCTCCCACGACCGCAACGTTGTACCTTCTTGAATTTCTCATTCACTCCTCTAACAAAAGCCCTCATTGATTTTAGGCTTTATTTTGGATAACATAAAGTGGTTTGTTTGAAAAAATTCGAAAATCGTTAAAGGCAGAACTTGCAGTTATTTGAAACATTGTCTCCGTTAGCTGACAGAATTCGTCCTGGAGATTTTGATGAAATTATCGGGCAGTCGTTGGGGAATCAGATTTCCGCGATCGATAATCTTCAGTCGCTGATTTTATGGGGACCGCCGGGATCGGGCAAGACTTCATTTGCGAAAATTCTCGCGAAGAAAAGCAAGTTACATTTCGAGGAAACTTCTGCTGTAATGCATTCGACTGCGAAGTTCAAGTCGATTTTCGAACAGCTGGACTCCAATCTTTTATCAAAAACCATTTTGCTCGTGGACGAAATTCATCACCTCAACAAAAGCCAGCAGGACATATTTTTGCCGCATTTGGAAAACGGTTCATTGATTCTGATCGGAACAACAACAGAAAATCCGTCTTTCGAGCTGCGCCCTGCCCTTCTCTCTCGGTGTAAGGTCATAACTTTCGATCGATTGCAGCTGGATGATCTGGACAAAATACTGCAGCGCGCCGAAAAATTCATGAAGAAGGAACTACCGCTCACTCCTGAAGCTCGGCAATATCTGTGTTTGATGTCGGACGGAGACGGTCGATATCTCCTAAATCGCGCCGAGGAACTTTTCAATTTGAACACCTCCGAAAAATTGGACGTCGAGCAGCTGAAAAAATTTTCACCGAAACGCGCTGCTGTTTACGATAAAGGGAACGAAGAACATTACAATCTGATCAGCGCGCTGCATAAGTCACTGCGGGGGTCGGACGTCGATGCCGCTCTATATTGGATGCACCGAATGCTGCAGGGAGGCGAAGAGCCGCTCTACATTCTGCGCCGCTTGATTCGATTCGCGAGCGAAGATGTGGGAATGGCCGATCCGAACGCATTGGTGCAAGCGCTGTCGGCGCATAAAGCCTACACAATTTTGGGTTCGCCCGAAGGAGAGCTTGCCATCGCTCAAGCTGTGATTTATCTGGCAACCGCTCCGAAATCCAACGCCGCAGAAGTCGCTTTTTTCAAATCCCAAAAAGCTGCAAAATTCTACGGATCGCTTCCCGTGCCGAAAAAAATCCGCAACGCTCCGACAAAATTGATGAAAGAACTGGATTACAACAAGGGATATGTCTACGACCACGACACCGAAAATGCATTTGCCGGAACAAATTTTTTTCCCGACGAACTTTCGCGCAAAAAATTCTACGAACCCAACGAGCGCGGTTTCGAGCGGGAAATCAAAAAACGCATCGATTGGTGGGACAAAAGAAGAAAATAAGAATTGTTCAAAAAATTAATTTGTTCGACAAAAAAATATTGACAATAAAATATGTTGTGATACCATAACGCGTTTTCATGAGAGTATGTGAGGGATATATGTCTGAGAGAGACAATGAATTCTGCGAAGTAGAAAGCAGAGAGTATTACGAAAAAGCGTTAAATAAAAACGTCGAATATTATACAGAGGCGTTCAAACGTCTGGATGAAACGGAAAAAAACACCTGGAACTGGGCGGCGTTTTTCTTTGGATCTTCGTGGTTGTTTTACCGCAAAATGTATCTTTGTGGTTTCATTATCTTTATGATAGAGAGATTTATCGTACGCTTCATGAGTGACAACAATATGATTTTTCCACTTTTTGTATTCTTGGGATTAAGATTACTGTGGGGGTACTTTGGGAATGCTTGGTACTACGATGTAGTGAAAGCAAGAATAGGTAAAGGCTATCACTTATTGGATAAATATAGCCCGACATCCTTTACATCTGGTATATCTTCATTTTTAGGATTTTTGGTTTGTTGGGCAGATCAAATATCTCTCAAAAAGCAGCTCAAAACTGAAACAGAATATAAAGTTAATGAAGAAACTATTCGTGCTTATTTGAATTCAGCAAGAGAGAATCCCGGTATTGTTAAGGCAGCAAATATAATCATTTGGTTATTCCTCTTCGTGGGACTTCTGTGTTATTTGGAGTTATAAATGTGACTCAAGAAGTTATGCCGAAGCAGAGCGACTTGTGGAAAAAATATCGGACAAAATCAAAGCATATCGTTGATAAAAAGAATATTCGGGATTATTTAAATCCGGACAAGAGAAAAACTTAAGTATCATTTTTTCGAAAAGATGCTGTTGGATAAATCAATATCAGGATGACTCAACCTCGCAAGGTCTATTAACGAATAGGCTGTTTTATCGGTTACGTATTTCTGATTTATATTCCAACCTTTGATGAATTCGGCGTTGGTTTTTCGATATTTTTCCGATATCCACACAACAAAAGGAACTTCATATCCGTCCGGCCAAGTTCGAGCGGTCAGTATGCATTCTTCCGTGTCATTTATGTCCTGTCCATGATCTGATAAATAGAGCATTGCGCTTGTTTCTCCGCTTTTTTTCAGGTCTTTTACAACTTCGTTCAGAATATGATCCGTATACACTATACTGTCGTCGAAAAGATTTACATAGATAGCTTTCGTTCTATCATAGTATTCCTGAGTCAGAGAGAATTTTGCAAATTCAGGAGGATATCGCATACCGATGGGAGGATGTGATCCTTTTAGATGTAAAATAATCAACTTTTTTTCTGAAGAATCACTTAATGCTTTTTCAAAATATTTCAGTAAATTCTCATCCCACAATTTTAAACGACGTTGTTCGTCCTCAAAGGTCAAATTGTAATTTTCAGATGAATATATTACATCTTTTCCGTGAATAAATGCATATTCATTGCAACTTCGGCCAAAACGCATGACGGAATTATCAAAATTATCCACTTTACCCTGATTTGAAAACCAGAAAGTTTTGAATCCTGCACTTTTAAAAAATTGAACAAGTGACCAAATTTGATTGATGTTATTTTTAATTAACAACATTGACTTAACAGCTCCTGACGTGAAAACATGAGCCGTTGTAACATTTTTAAAAACAAATAATTCATCTCTGATTTTTTCAAAATGCGGAGTGGTCGGTCGGTTATATCCGTAAATTTCCATATGTTTTCTATCAACGCTTTCTCCTATAACAAAAACATAGGTTTCTTTTTCTTTGGATTTTGTTTGAATTCCTTTAATTGGTGTTTGTATTTTACTGAATCGGTCAATGTCTTTTAGATCTTCGATGTGAGCAGAAAAAGCAAATATTACTCTGTTAAAAGGCTGAATAGTTAAGCAGCAAATTGAATATATTAAGAGTATCGCGGCATAAATTGAATACTTTTTATTTATATATCGTTTGTCGGATTTTAAGCAAAAGGCACAAAAGATAATCAAAAGATTTACGCAAATAAAAACGGAATATTCTTTTATAATCAGGATGGCTTCTCTCAGATGTGTGTTAAAAATGGCAAACATGAAATCATTCGATAAAAGAGTACCTGTCACTCGAGCACATATAAAATCAAGATTGGCAGGAATATGCAATATCAACAACCAAAGTATTATAGAAATCTTCCTCATTAATTTTGAACGAACTGAAATAAACAGAATGTACGACAAAGAAAAATTTACCAACAAACCTGCTACTTTTGCAATCGTATAATAAGGGGGATAAGCTAACAATCTAAAATTCGGTTCAGGATAATTAAGGATAAGAAAAAGCTCAACAAAAACTGGAATACCCAAGACAAAAAAAGAGATTATTATGCTTCTGCGAAAAACATTATCGTCGCTTTTTACAAAGTATTGCTTATGTTTTGAAGATCCCCCGTCAAATCCCATTTTGGCAAACCACTTCATATTGCGACCTATTACATAAAAGCCTAACCATGACATTTTAATGGGTCTTCGTTAACAATTGATTAAAATCATACATGGAAAAAACTTCTCTGACTCAATATTTACCTTTAATTTACTTGATCGCTCAAAATTCATGGTGTATCATTGAGCAACTTTTGGGGTGTAGCCAAGTGGTAAGGCAACGGGTTTTGATCCCGTCATTCGTGGGTTCGAGTCCTACCACCCCAGCCAGTGAATTGACAGAAGATTCCATGAATATTGATTTTATGCGCATTGCTTTGTCCGAAGCCGAAAGAGCGTTCAATAGGGACTCCGTTCCGATCGGAGCTGTTATCGCACAAAATGACAACCTGATAGTTGCGGCCGGAAATGAAGTCATGAAAAAAAAAGATCCCGTCGCCCATGCTGAAATTCTGGCAATTCAGCGCGCTTGTAAAATTTTGGATTTACGGATTTTGGCTCAGTGCGACATTTATGTGACTCTCGAACCCTGCGCCATGTGCGCTCAAGCAATTTCGCTGGCTCATATCAAAAATTTGTACTTCGGAGCCTACAGCCCAAAATACGGAGCGGTTGTCAACGGTGCGCAAATTTTCCAACATTCCACTCATAAACCGAAGGTCGTCGGGGGCATTTTGGAGTCCGAATCGGAGCTGTTACTAAAAAATTTCTTCAAAAACAAGAGATCTTAACATTTTTTTTACAAAAGATCTTTAAAGATGAGAACTGTTACTGTATAAAGTAGATAAAAGAAATTGTGGAGGAATAGTGCTCGTATTTGTACGTGACAATAATGTCGATCAAGCTTTGAGAGCTTTGAAAAAGAAAATGCAACGCGAAGGGATTTTTCGTGAGATAAAATTACGCAGGCATTTTGAGAAACCATCAGAGAGAAGAGTGAGAGAAATGTCTGAGGCGATTCGCCGTACCAGAAAATTGCTCAGAAAGCGTATGGAGCGCGAGGGCTATTAGTTCTCTGTGAAACTTCCGTTTCACTTTCAAAAACATTGGGGTCGTAGCTCAGTTGGTAGAGCGCGACGTTCGCATCGTCGAGGTCAGGGGTTCGACTCCCCTCGGCTCCACCAGTGTTTGTTCTCTTCAGAAAAGTTCTCCCTCGGCACTGCAGATTTTTGTTTTCAGGTTAGGTTTTGCCCAAAAATCTAAATTTTAAGTTGTAACCGCTGAATTTTGTTGATTTTTCTTTTCCAGACGTGTAGCTTGACATTATGGATTGATTATATTGGGCAATGCAAAGATTTATTTTTTTTGAAGTATTATGTTTTGGAACAATTTTGTGTCTCAGCGGGTGCGAAAATCCCGGAAAGAGTGTTGATATAGGACCGCAGCCTCCTAAAGTCGCCTCGAAGTCGAAAGATACAGCTGACGACCTTGTTGAGATCTGTAATTCTCGTGATATTACAACTCATGAACGCGCACTCGCAAATTCGCGTGATTATTTTAGTTCGGTCAAAAGTTGTCCCGTGCCTCTCTCCAGAGTGGAATTTGAACAATATAATCCTCTTTCGGAAGATTCTCGCAATCCCACTGTTAAAGCTCGAGAACGGGCAGGCATTTTTTTCCGAAACTGAACATTCTTCGACAAGGCTAAACTTAAAAAAAATTTATCCTCAAGTAATAAAATTAATTTGGCTTTATTTTTTTATTGACAACAAAACGTTTCGTGATATGATGCGACCGTTTAAAGCTTGTGAGAATAGGAAAGGTACATGTCTAGAGAAAGCAGAGCAGAATATTACGAAAAAGCGTTTGATCGTTTAGAAAAAACCGGTAAGCATACCTGGAACTGGGCGGCATTTTTATGGGGATTCAGCTGGATGAGATATCGGAAAATATATCTCTCTGAAATAGCTTTCTGTTTTATTTATTGGATTTTGTGCTTAGCTCTTTTGATTGGCTTAGTTTCTTCTGCTTACGAAACAGAATCTACTCCGTGGGGATTCTTAACACTTCTTATTTCTCTATCTCTCGGGAAAAAAATATGCCTGGGATACTTCGGAAACGCTCTGTATTATTGGACCGTAAAAAAACGAATAAGCTGGGGATATCATTTGTTAGAAAAATATCGTCCGACGTCAATTGCGGCTATCTTTTTCTCCTTTATCCTTTGGATTGCGGATGCTTTTTCTCACGAAACTCAGCTCGACAAATTGGATAAAAATGAAGTCAACGCAGAAACCATACATGCTTATTTGAATCCGAATAAAAAGAATCATTGGATGGTAAAAATATCGTGGGTTTTGGCTTGTGTTTTTTATATACTCATAATCCTTCTTAATGTTGTCCTGAATGGAGCTACAAATAGATTAGAAAATTTATCGAACAAACCGTCATACACATCATCGTTTGCGGATAAAATAGAAGATCTCAGGTATTCTCCGAAAAAATGAGACAATTCTAGGAGGAAAGGTCTCGCCTCAGTTTTTTTGAAGTTCTTTTGTATGAAAAAGGAATAACGTGCTTGAGAGAATTTTCAGTAACCTGATTCCTGTAGTTTTCCCCTCCTCAGTAATATCAAATTTGGAATTACCAACATCGGAACGAAACAAAAGAACAATTTCCAGCCCAAAAGATTTGCAAAAATTCCCGAAACGGACATGAAGATCAACCCGGAAAGTTCGTATAGTGCCCAGAGTACCGCGTAGATTGTAAGATCTGCTGCGATTGTGTAAAAAAACGCAATAAAACAAGAAGTTACGGCACCGCCGGAGAGTGCTTCGAAAGTAATAATTATAGTAAGAAGCGTGTTTTCTTTTCCGAACTCAGTAAGTAAAAGATAAGTAAAAAACGATATAGCGTGCAATGATAAAATGAAGCGCATCGATCTTATCAATCCGAGTTTTTTAATCGCGTACCCGCCGAGAAAGCTTCCGACAATCACGGTGATCGATCCGTAAAATTGAATTATGTTTGCGATTTCTATTTTCGAAAATCCGACCTCGATGCAGAATATTCTGGACATCTTTTGCATCATGAAATCTGCGGATTTATACAGCCCTACTATCGCCAAAATTTTTGTGCTGTCTTGAGTTTCGAGAAATTGTTTAATCGGAGCGAAAAAAGACTTCAAATACTCTCGTTTCAACGAAAAATCTTCTCGATTTTCGAAATTTTTGTGTGGTTCTTCGATAACAAAATTGATAATCATCACAAAAAATATCATCAGAGCTGCGGACAAATAAGCTGTTCGCCAATCGAAGAAGTGAGCAACGTAAAGCGTTGAGACTTTTATAAAAATCGAGCCAAGACGATTTCCGAGATTCACACAGCTCGCGATAAATCCAACTGAATCTTCTTTTTTCCCGATCAATTGATAAGGATATAACACAATATTTTTACAGCCGTCCGCAATGGCGACCAGAGATGCTCCGAAAATCAACCAAAAAACATTTGTGGTCGGATTTGAATTCGCCATAATCACAATTCCGAGAATCAGAACGAGGTACGAACAAGTCATCCAGCTTTTGTAACGACTCATTTTTTTTGATAACAGCGGAATATCAAAATTTTCAATAATCGGTCCCCACAAAAATTTCAGCATAAAAGGCCAATGAATGAAGGAAAACAATCCGATCAGCGTGTTGGAAATTCCGAGATCTTTTAGCCAATAATCGAGGATTGTAATAGTAAGCGGAAACGAAATTCCGTAACAAATACCAATGAAAATCTTACTCAGGTATTTCGACAACACTCTGGCTCTCCAGAATAATCTCTAATGGATAATAGGATGATTAAACACGGGATAAAAGTCAACGGAATAATTAAGAAGAAATTCATCCAGCCCAACGCGTCGGCAATGATTCCCGAAACGGTACGATAGAAAGTTCCGCCGAGATCATAAAATGCCCAGAGCAATGCGTACTGGGTCGCGGCATAGTTTTTGTTGCTCATACTATAAAGGAATGCAATAAATGCGGTGGTAACAGCTCCGCTTGTGATGTTTTCAACAAAAACCGAAAAGTAGAACATCGGAAGATTTTTCCCGACAGCCGCCAGCGCGACGTAGCACAAACATGATATCGCGTGGATTATTCCGAAACGAATCATCGACCTGATTATGCCCAATCTTTTGATGAAATATCCACCGATGACTCCTCCGAATAAAGTCGCGATACTTCCGAAAACCTGTACAACGTTTGCGATATCCAAAATAGAAAATCCCAAATCCATATAGAACAACCGCGCCATTTTTTGCGCAAGAATATCCCCGGCCCGGTAAAGCACAACCACGGCGATGAAGCTTTTCCAGTCAGGCTGCTTCATGAAATTCTTGAAAGGATCGAACAAACATTGCGTCATCGTGGAAGAAATAATTTGCAACGGCCCTTGCTTTCCGTCAATATTCGATACCATTTTGTTCGGCTTCGGCTCGTCTATTTTTAAAATGAAAAATGTGCAGACAAAAATTGAAAAAGCCATGATGAAATAAGCGGCATTCCATCCGATACAATGGGCAAGATATAAAGTTATGCTTTTGGAGAAAAATAATCCAGTGCGATATCCGAAAACATAAATTCCCGCTGTCGGGCCGTACATCTGTGAATCGGTTTTCGACAATTGAAACGTATACAATGACATGTCTTGGCAGCCGTCAGCAAAAGCAACAAGAGATGTGAAAAACAGCAAGCGGAACAAGCTTGAACTCGGAGATGAAGTCGCCATTCCGATAACTCCGACGAAAAGCAACAGCTGACTGGCGATCGCCCATCCTTTTCGCTGTCCGAACATCTTGGATAAAAACGGGAAGTTAAATTTCTCAATAAACGGTGCCCACAAAAATTTGAAAGCAAACGGAAATTGCAGCAGAGTTATGATTCCGATCAGCGAATTGGACAAGCCGTAATCCTTGAGCCACAAATCCAATATCGCCAACCGCAGCAAAAAAGGAACCCCGCAGGTAAACCCGATGAAAAATTTCGAGCTCAATCCTTTTTTAAAATAAACATCAATAAAGTCGTCAAAAAGTGACGCTAATTTCATTTTTCTTGTCTGCTCATTTTCTTTCGCGTAATCGCGTCAAGATACTTTTTCCTCAACCTGATGCAAGTCGGCGTTACCTCGACCAATTCATCATCTTGAATATAGGACAAGGCTTGCTCCAGCGTAATAATTCTCGGAGGCGACAGCTTAATATTGTCGTCTTTTCCCGACGCTCTCATGTTGGTAAGCTGTTTCGTCTTGGTCGGATTGACGTCCAAATCGTTTCCTTTGTTGTTTTCTCCGATGATCATCCCTTCATAAACAGGATCGCCCGGATTTACAAACAAAGTACCTCTTTCCTCGAGGAAAAACAGCGCGTAAGGAACGGCAGATCCGTTGGAATTGGAAATCAAAACACCTTTGTTGCGGTCTTCAATCGGACCTTTGTAAGGTTCGTATCCGCAGAAAGATCTGTTCATGATTCCCGAACCTCTCGTATCGGTCAAAAATTCACTGTAGTAACCGATCAGTCCGCGAGTCGGAATCAAAAATTTCAGACGAGTTTTCCCCGATCCCGAAGGTCGCATATCGACCATGTTTCCTTTGCGCAGAGTGATCTTCTCGACGACTGCACCGGTAAATTCATCATCGACATCAACGTACAATTCTTCCATCGGCTCCAGTTTTTCGCCCGTTTTTTCATCCGTCTTATACAAAACATGCGGACGGCTGATCGACAACTCGAACCCTTCTCTTCTCATCGTTTCGATCAGAATTCCCAACTGCAATTCGCCTCGTCCCGACACCTCGAAACAATCTTGAGCATCAGATTTTTTTATGGAAATGGAAATATTCCCTTCCGCCTCTTTTTGCAACCTGTCCCAAATAACACGGGAAGTTAGTTTCTTGCCTTCCTGCCCGCCGAGAGGTGAATCGTTAATCGAAAAAACCATCGACAAAGTCGGCGGATCGACAGGAATTGCCTTAATCGGTTCGGTCACACTGACGGAACAAATCGTGTCCGCAACAGTTGCCGTTGACAGCCCCGCGATCGCAACGATATCTCCGCATTGAGCATGCTCGATCGGAATTCTCTTCAATCCCTCGAACGACAACAGCTTCGTAAGCTTCGCGTTTTCCACGACTTTATCTCCGCGCAGCGCATGCACAGATTCGTTTACATCTGCCGTTCCCGACAGAATCTTTCCCGTAAGAACTCGCCCCAAATACTGATCGTAGTCCAACATCGTAACCAGCATTTTGAAAGGAGCATTTTCGTCGACGGCCGGAGCAGGAATGTGCGAAACGATTTTGTCCAGCAGCGGAGACAGATCTTTCCTCTCGTCTTCCAAACTCAGTGCCGCCCAGCCGTTTCTTCCTGACGCGTAAATGATCGGGAAATCCAGCTGTTCTTCATTCGCCCCCAACGCGACGAACAAATCGAATACCTCATCAATAACTTCGTTAACTCGCGCGTCCTGTTTATCGATTTTGTTGACGACAACGATCGGTTTCAGTCCCAGCGACAGCGCCTTGGTCAGAACGAACTTCGTCTGAGGCATCGGACCTTCGGCCGCGTCCACCAGCAGCAGCACTCCATCCACCATGCTGAGAATTCGCTCGACCTCTCCTCCGAAATCCGCGTGTCCCGGAGTGTCGATAATGTTAAATTTGATATCTTTCCACAAAAAACTCGTACATTTCGCCAGAATCGTAATACCTCTCTCTCTTTCGAGGTCATTATAGTCCATGGCGCAAGTATCAACCTGCTGATTGTCGCGAAAAATTCCGCTCTGCTTAAACATTGCGTCCACCAGTGTAGTCTTACCATGGTCAACGTGGGCGATAATCGCCAAATTTCTTAATTCCTTGCTCAATGTATACTCCTAACGATGAAAAGCGACGAAGTATAACACAAAAAAGGAAAAGACGCGAAATAATTGTGAGAAAACTCCATCTGGTTTCTATTTTAATTCTACAATGTTACCTTGCTCATCCTGGTATTTGAAATATTCGAGAAAGCCGACCATATATGGATATTTTTTTTCGTATTTTATTTTGATTTTCTGATGTTTAAGAGGCTTCATTCCAGGCTTGTAACCTTTTCTTTTTTTTAATTCACTAACATGATTGACAGTATGTAGCTCAATTGGACGATTTTTGAAAGGCTCTCCGCCCCAGTCTTCTCCTTCTCCATATATACCTTCTCCTTCTTCAGCGATAAAATTGATTTTAAAATAGAAAACTGCTTCATCTCCTCCTTCCCATGTGCAGTCTGCGATGGTTTCGGCGTAAATGTTGGAATCATCGCAAGAAGTCAGAGATATCAATGAAAAAACAGCCATAGCTAAACAAAGCATACTTCCCGAAAAAATCTTGACAAGCGACATAAAATCCTCCCGATCTTGGCTTTAAGTCTATCATAAAAATGGAAACAACCAGTTAAAATTTTCCGTTTAAACAAAAAACAGTCATCGAATTTTTTCGCCTGTCATTTCCTGAAAAACGATCGAAAAAAAGATCGAATGGATGATGGAAAAGATTGTCTGATAACTATTGTTTCTTCCTGTGGCTCACTCTCTTCTTTTTTTAATATTCTGATTATGGTGTTCCATCTGGTCGCTTCTCGGCTATTTTCAATTGATTTCCATTCGTAATACTGCGCCATCGAGATCGGCGTATCGCCGTTTTGATTTTCCAAACAAACGTCAGCTCCCGCTCTTTTCAGTATTTTTATGATTTCCCGATGATTATTTCCCATCGCCAAACTTAACGGAGAACAACCCAGATAAGAAAGAGCATTGACGTTCGCCTTGTTCCTTATCAGGATACGAACCAAACTTTCATTACCCCTCCAGGACGCGAACATCAAAGCTGAAAATCCGGTACGAATGTCTGTAGCATTGGGATCAGCGCCTGATGTCAGCAAATATTCCGCGATTGAGTTATAACTCCGTTCCGCAGCCAGAAGCAACGGAGTTTTTCCGAAACATCCTCTCGCATTAAGGTTAAATCTGCTGTCTGCGCAATCCTCGACAATTTCTTCCAAATTATTTTCCACCGCATAAAACAACAAGGCCGATTTTTCCTCTTCGCTCCAGCCTCTGAAACGATTATGGCAGGCTTCTTTTGCAAGGACTTTTACCAGATCATTGTGATGATTATCCATTGCGGAACTTAAGTCTCGGAACAAATCATCTTTGCGAATTTCGGATTTTCCCGAGCAATTACCCCATTTCACCCAACAAATATCATTGCTTCTTCCTCGCGCCATCGCGCCACACTCTCCGTAAAACAACGCGAAAATTGCACATAGATTTATGAGATACTTCATATTTCCCTCCAGAAATACATTGTTAGCACAATAAAACGCCGAAAAAAACACCCTTTTTAACTTATCGACTGCTTGCTAGATTATATTTTGCGACGCGAATGCAGGAAGTCAAAGATGTCGATGAAAAACGGCTGCAACTGAATTCTGCATACTTCTCGAAAAAATTTTGGTGAACGACATAAAATCCGATTTCATAAAAAAGGCCTCGAGACATTCCGAGACCTAAAATTTAGAATCATTAACAACTTCCGCAAATTAGTACACCCGAGCTTTTAATTTTTGCGAACTTCGTCTGTAAATTTCCTACGTTGCTTTTCTCTGGATCTTCTGGCTTCAAAAGCCTTTTTCGAACGAGCTGCACGTTGCTCTTTGGTCATTTCGGCATGATGAGCTTTCTTTACCTGATGCGACTCGTTATCTTTTTTAACCCCTTCGGCGACGTTAGCAAATCCATCGATGTTCTTTTGATAATCGTAATCGCCTACAACTGTCTTATTGTCGTCTTCTTCTTTTTTAACACCTTTAACTACAACTGTCTTATTGTCGTCTTCCCCTTTTTTAACACCTTTAACTACATCAGCAAAAGATCTTTTATCTCTGAACCACGGATTTTTGTTATTTTCAGCAGCATCGCTTTGTTTCTTATTGATGAATCTCGCCCTTTTACGCGTTTTCCTGTTCATATCTGACACTGGTGTAAATCCTTCTCCATCAACAACCTGCGAAGCTCCAGAAACTTCGAAATCTTTCACATTCCTATCTGCACGACAATCCGTTCCGTATAGCAGGAACATCATGGCACATATACTCAACAATCCTATTCTCATCTTTTTCTCCTATAATCATTACTCTCTGTAATAATACAAGAGATTAGTTAATTTTTTGTTAATTTTTGTTAAATAACTATTTGCCTCTTTATTGTAATCTATTTACCAAATAATTTGTTCCGTATAACATGAATATCACGGTACACATGCTCAACAGTCGTAACTTGTTAATAATCAATTGATCTTTAAAAGATATGATTTCTCGCTTTTCAAAAAACAAAAATTGTATCTTTATTTTTCATATTTTTTTATTTTTAACTTTATAAACCCCAACTGAGCATCTAAAATATCCGCAATACTAACGAGAGAGAAACGGATCAAATGAAGAGAAATACTCTATGAAAAAATTACAAATAATCGCTTGGATTTGTTTTTCACTGAATTGTTATTCGATGTGTACGGGTGATAAATTCTTCAAATTATCAGACAATGAATTTATTCAATATCGTTACGAACCCCTTGCGGGACATGAGAATGTAACTATCGGACAAAACACCCCTACACGCATCAAAACATACAGAGAATTAGATCCCGGTAAAATTCAAATGCGGGACATACAAGCAATAAGTTATACAGCAAGCCGTGTAAATCTTTTTAAAGATTTGCGCAACAATTGCTGTATCGACATATATGTCTCGAACTTTAATCCAAACAAATGTCGGATAGTCGGTGAAAACGGTCGAAATATATACATTAAAATTCCTACGATAAGAGATAATAAAGGTAAGGAAGTTGAAACAAGAGACCGAAGCACTGAATCTTACTGTTTTTCCGTCTATGACGTATCAGCGAAAAAAAAAGGGCTCGTTGAAAACGAAAACAAATTAATTTTTGTGGACAACAGCGGAACTTATATCGTATCGGCAACACAAAATCCTCTGGACACAGTGATTGATAAATATAATGAAGACAAGAAGTTTAACTTTAGTGGATCCGTAATCAAAGTATCGGCAATTTACGGTGGCATATCAGTGGACGGTCGCCCTATTACTCCCGATGATTTTTTGGATGAAGATTCTCGTATTCAATCTGTTTCCTCTCAGAATTCAGAAACAAAACCAACTGGGACATTCCTTCTAAACTGTTCTATCAAAACGCCGGTATTCATCGGAATGACTTTTGCACCTGTAACAAAATTGTACCCTGCGATGCTTCAAATAGAGGAAATCACCAAGGTAAAATTGATAAGTCCTCCTCCAAGCGAAAAATCTGTAATAAAACGAGTCGCCGACATATTGGGGGTTATGGCCGATATACTCACAATAAAAGATGGCATAATATATCTTGTTGATGCACTCCCTATAGCGTTGAACGAATACATGTTTGATATGTCCCTAGAGGCTATGATCAATCGCGAACTAATCGCAGTACGGCCGTGGGACAATATTTAGGCTTATTAAAAAACAAAATAGGAGGAGGAAATGAAATTAAGATTTTTGAGCATATGCTGTGTCGCGGAAATGATATTCTCTTGGCACTCTTTCGCTATGATAACTATCCCTGAACAAACTCCCAGAAATTCTGCAGAATATAGGGACTTTCCTCATATGGAATATATAGGAATCCATGCCGAAAATTTACCAGACGCTCAGGAATTAGCCCCACCATGCCCGAAATTACAATGTCTGGATATATATGGAGATATCGATGAAAATGAGCAGAAACTAAACGCATTATCAAATTTACTGTCGAAAACTCCCAATCTCCGGGCTATATTTCTCGAAAGAAATATGTTAATAAGATGCCCTCGGGAAATAGGCAATCTGCAAAACCTGCGTACACTGCATTTAGCGAAAAATCAATTAGCTTCTCTTCCGACGGAACTCTCTAATTTAAGAAATTTGCAAAATTTATACTTGGGAGAGAATAGATTCGAAATCTTCCCGGTGGTGATATTCAGACTAAAAAACTTGAAACGATTACATATAGAAGAAAATCTAATAACGAAATTACCTTATGCATTATGGGAAATTTCCGGATTAAAAGAAGTAATTATAGACAGATTTTTGGTACCGCAAGTACCGAGATATACCATTGTAAATGAAATAATCGATACTTCCGTGATAAATTGCCTGTCAGCATGGAAAAATCATTTTAAACTGACTGATCAACAATTAGACTTGATGATAAACAACGATTTCATAATCAAGAAGATCAACATAGATGAAATAAATATACACGAAAGGGTGAATCAGGACGGACGGACTGATCAACAATTGGATCTGAGAATAAATACGTACGAATGGGTGAGTCAGGAGGGATGGAGAGCAATTCAACAACCGGCAAATTCTAACTTTGTACGTGTATCTCTTAGTAAGCATCTCCTTTTCCCTCAATTCTTATCAGTGTGGAAGTAAACTCCGAAATAAATTGGTTGCATATTTCTGCAAATCAAAACGCTTTGAAAGCTGTAAAATGATTGGTCAAACACGCAGCAAAACGAATTAATTTCATTTGCTTTGGCAATCGCATCTAAAATTCATTAAAAACAAATAATCTCACGCTATTTTGCTGATTTTTATGCGTGCTAAATTTTCAATATTTGCATTAGGTATTATTATTTCGATTTTCAGGGATTTTATTTACTTTTTATTAACTTTGCAGTGATAAACCTTAATAAAGGATGAATGTTAAGGTTTGATTATGCAGGCGAGTTTATTTAAAAGGAATGCAGTGCTGGTAGAGCAAAATCCTATGCATTGTAGGCTGTACAGTGACTTGCTGGAAGCCAACGGATTCGATGTATATGTCGCCAAATCTGTTATGGATGCGCTCGTAAAAATCCGAGAAAAATCTCAAGATTTAGTCCTCATAAATACCGAAATAGTCGAAGAAAAATTCATACAAAAATTTATACATAACGTCAGAAATGAAGAAACCTCGAAAAACACGCCGATTATCGGTATTTCCATTTACGGAGAAGTTAAGAAAAAAAATATCGCGGAAATTGTCGATAGTTTCTTAACAAAGCCTTTTTCTCTTGATAGACTCATGGAGTCGATTGATAGTTGTATAGAAGAGCCGAATGATACTGAGAGTCTTAATTATCAATGAGTGTGGATTAGATCTGAGTCGTATCAAAAAATATCTGGAAGACAATTTTTCCAAAGTGACTGAGTCGCGATCAATGGAAGATGCGTTGCGGGCCGTCGGACGAAGTCATTTGGATTTGGTTTTATTGGCTTTGTCGGACTCTGAGAATATTTGCTCGGATTTTCTCTCGGTACTGCGGCTGACTCTCGGTGTAACCCCTCTGATAGGAATCGCTGATAACTGCTCTCCGAGCGACTTTCCTCTTTTTTCAAATAGAGGCGTCGATGACATCGTATATTCGGATATTTCCGGAAACGATTTATTACGAAAAGTTAATGCCCTATCCGAAGCGAAAGAAAAAATCTATAGTTCCTTTTTAGTTAAAGACGCATTGAGAAAGCCGAAAAACAAAAAAATAACAATATTTTCAGAAAATCATCCGGATTTATTCGACGAAGATTTCTTAGATAGAGGAACAGTCGTTAATTTCGTAAAGGATAACAATCCGACAAATTACCCTTTGTCGGATATTTTTCTGATAGATGCAAAACTTAAAAATATCGAGCAACTGTGTATCAGCTTGAAGCTATGCAAAGCATACCGCTACAAACCAATTCTTCTGATTACGGACGAAAATCATAGAAAAAAAGCGCTCGCCGTGTGTCGCAGAAATATCGGTGCGCTGGATATAATCGACTTAGGCACGCACCCATCAATAATTTCCTGTATGGTGGATGCTCACATAAAATATAAAAGACTACTGGACGGATTCTATCACGAGGTAAAAAGAAATACTTATATGTCGTCGATTGATGCGATCACATCCGTTTACAATCGTAGTTTTCTTGAAGATTATATTTCCGGACGAGATGAAGCATTGAATCACTCCGCAGTTTTGATGATAGACCTCGATAAATTCAAAGAAATCAACGACAGATACGGACATACTTTCGCGGATAAAGTTCTCGGTGAAGTGGTTGCTCACATAAAGTCTTACATCAGATTGACAGATTTCATTGCGCGCTACGGCGGGGATGAATTTTTAGTCTTCATGAGAAACATTTCCCGCGGAGAAATCGAAAAAATTGCTCAGCGTCTGGTCAACAGCGTTGAAAATAAATTATTCAATGGAATTCGCTGCACAATAAGCATCGGAGCATGCTACATCGGATCAGAAAATGTCAAACTTCGCGAGGCAATTTTTATCGCCGACAGCTTTATGTATATTTCCAAAAGATCCGGTGGAAATTCCGTTTATCTTTGCTGACACAGGCATAAAAGATCACGTATTAGCAAAAATTTGTGCGTTTTTTATACATTAATAAAAATTTTACATATTGGTGATATTTTTATATATAATGCACAAAAAGATGGCAAGGAGTTGATCATGAATAAATTTTGCGCACTGGGTTTGAGCATGTTGTTATGTCTTGTGGGCTGTAAAGATTCCGAAAAGAGGCCGTTGAAAGAACAAAGTCCTCACCCATACCACGAAAAAACGGGCGACGAAGCAATGGACCACGCAAAATCTTGGAGGCTTACAAATTTGGAAACTCTTGGAATGACGCTCGATTCAACAACAAGAAATGAAGCTATCGATATTTTAAACTCTCGCGGGTATACGGTAGCATTATTTAAGCAAGGCATTCTGGAAGAAGTAGATCTTGCGGGATTGTCTCAAAAATCGCTTGAAAAATGGTTTGCGAAAGGGCTGCCCTCGAATGAGTTATTAGGCGATGGCATAAAATCATTTCATGATAGGTTAAAAAAATCCAGTGTAGTAATGGCTGGAAATTTAAATTTTCAAGGCAAATGGGATAACCTTAGTGTGTCAGACGACTTCAAAAAGGATTTTATGCTTTTTATTTTCGATGAAAACAAAAAATTGATAATGTTTTTTAAACAATATCCGGAAAACAAGGAAGTCGGATTGGTTATATATGAAGGAATAAAAGGTTCCGGAATAAGCAATATGGGAGAGAAAAAACCGACCATAATTTTCAGAAAAGATCGATCCTTTGCGATTGTTAGAAAAAAAGATCCTAAGGCAACATCATTCACTATTTTTGCTCCGTCAATTATCGGGAAACACGTCGATGCATTCAATAAAGCGGGCGAAAGCATGATAAATTCAAAGGAGTTTAAAGAACTTCAGAAAAAAGAAAAAGAATACCTCAAGGATTTTGAAGGTTTGCCAAGCAAAGAATTCAGAAAAAAACGCGAAGAATTCAGAAATTCAAAAGAATATAAGGAATTAAGAAAAAAGATGGAAGAAAAATCCCGTCGCGAGTATTTGAAAAATCTAAACGAATCATCAGTAAAATAATAATTTGCTTTGAATTGATTTTTCATCCGCACGTGGAATCTGAAAAATTATAATGGTATAATTGCGCGTTTTTTGGGTGTTCCGATGGTATCAAAAAGGGCGTCAATTTTTTTCTCATTCTTCATTTGTGTTGCGGGCACTGTCCTTTTTTATCTCAAGTATTCCGTAATGGACATCGAAGATCGTATCTACAGGGCAAAAAAAGAATTGAAAATCGAAAAAGCAAACAACCATATTCTGAGAGCGGAATGGAAGGCACTGACGACTCCTGAAAGAGTGCAGAGATTAGCGATTAAGCATTTGAAAATGAAACAAATTTTGCCGCAACAACTGAGGGAATATGATCCATCGATTTTTCACAGCGATTCGAAAAAACAAAATACGAAAAAGTTATCGAAAATCATTTCAGAAATGGTGGCTGAGGCAAGTTCGGAGGACTAGGTGTACGAAATCGGTCACAATCTTTATTCGCGGACTTATCGTGCATTGATGATTGCAAAAAAAAGAACTTTTGTCGTGATCAGTGTTTTCATTTTTGCTTTCCTGGTTTTAATAGTTCGGCTGGCTCACGTTATGATTTTCAACAAAAATGATGGCGAAAATTCTCTCTATGCAAACGCACCAATCATCGCATTTCGCGCCGATATTGTCGATCGAAATAACAACATTATCGCGACGAGTTTGCCGACTGTTTCTCTTTATGCATGCCCTCACGAAATGATCGATTTTGATGAAGCCGCGGAAAAAACTTGCGCCGTTTTTAAGGATATCGAAAAGGAAAAATTTCTGCGTCGCCTGAAAAAATCCAAAAAATTTTTGTGGGTAAAAAGAAATTTATCTCCGACACAGGAACAGGAAATTTTGAACCAAGGAATTCCGGGATTTCACTTTTTGAAAACCGAAAAAAGAGTTTATCCCGATAAAAATTTGCTGTCACATGTGATCGGCGGAACTGATATCGATAACAACGGGATCGCCGGAATCGAAAAAGTTTTCGACGAGGCACTGAAGTCTTCAACTCAATCGATTGCGCTTTCAATCGATCTGAATATTCAGCACGCCGTTCACGACGAATTGCAAAAAGCGATCGATGAATTTCGTGCAAAAGGTGGCGCGGCGATCGTGATGAAAATCAAAACGGGCGAAATTTTTTCGTTGGTTTCTTTGCCGGATTTTGATCCGAACAGAAATGAAAATCCGAATTCCCGCGAGCGTTTTAACATGGCGACCTCATCCGCAATTGAGCCGGGATCGAGCGCGAAAATTATCAATACCGCGATGGCATTGGAAACAAAAAAAATCACTCCGTTTTCTCAATATGATGCACGATTTCCAATCAAGATCGGACGCTTTACGATTCACGATTTTCATGGTCGCGGAACTCATCTGAGCGTCGAAGAAATTTTGAAATATTCTTCCAATATCGGGTCGGCGAAAATCGCGTTGGACGTCGGGCGAAAATATCAAAAAGAATTTTTCAAAAAAATCGGACTTTTGGATACGGTCGCGTGCGAATTGGTGGAAACTCAAAAACCGCTGTATCCGAAAAATTGGGGCGAAGTGAACTCGATGACCATTGCTTTCGGACACGGAATTGCTCTCAGTCCGCTGCATTTAATCACGGTTGTTTCGGGAATGCTGAACGGCGGAATGAAAAATAATCCGACGCTCTTGAAAAAGAATTCGGCACCGTCCGGCGAAAGAATTATTTCCGAAAAAACAGCAAAACAGATTGCGATTTTAATGCGGCTAAACGTGACGGAAGGTGCAAATAAAAAGGCAGAAGTGAAAGGATATTGCGTCGGCGGAAAATCTGGAACGGCGGAAAAATTAAATCGCGGAAAATATTCAAAAACAGCGAACTACACGGGATTTATCGGCGCATTTCCGATGCCGAATCCTGAGTATTCCGTCTATGTCGTTTTGGATGAACCGCAAGCGACAAAAAAAACTCACGGATACCGGACAGCAGGATGGATCGCGGCCCCGACAGCGGCAAATATTATTCAAAGAATCGGTCCGATGTTGAACGTAACGACTTCCGGAAATCGTGAACCAAATTGGCATGAAATGTTGAGAAAAGTAAAATGAAGAAGTTAGCGGATTTTTTCCCAGTTGATGATGATTTGAAAAATTTATCGGTGACCGACGTCGTGGACGATTCACGAAAAGCGACTCCCGGCAGCATGTTTTTTGCAATCAACGGAAACGCGTCCGACGGAAATATTTTCATCCAAGATGCAATCAAAAACGGAGCGAAATTTATAGTATCTCGCGACGAAAATTTTTCAGTGGAAAAACGCGGCGACGTTGTATTTTTTTTCGTAACAAATCCACGAAAAGAATTGGCGCGAGTTTGCTCGATTTTTTGGCCGGCAAATTTCGATCACGTGGTCGCCGTCACGGGCACAAACGGAAAAAGTTCTACAGTCGACATTGTCCGCCAAATTTGGATCCATTCAGATATAAACGCGGCCAGCGTCGGAACCTTGGGCATCATCACGAAAGATTCTGAGATTAAAGGAAGTTTAACGTCTCCCGGGGCAATTGCGCTGCATCATATTTTCGAAGACTTTAAAAAGAAAAATATTAAAAATGTCGCGATGGAAGCGTCCAGTCACGGATTGGATCAGCATCGCATCGACGGCATAAATTTTTCGGTTTGCGCATTCACAAATTTCACTCAAGATCACTTGGATTACCATAAAACTTTTGAAAATTATTGGCTCGCGAAAGAAAGATTATTTTCAGAATTAGGCGGAGATTTTTTTGTTATAAATTCCGACGATATCATGAGCGAAAAAATTGAAAAAATCGCGCGCGAAAAAAATATCAACTGCATAAGTTACGGAAAAAAATCCGACCAAATAAAATTGATTTCTGTTCGCGAAATCGACCAATATCAAAAAGTGAAAATTTCGTTTTTCGAAAGAGAAATAGAATTCGATTTATCATTGGCGGGAGATTTCCAAGTTTATAATTCTCTTTGCGCAATGGGAATTTGCTACGCCACGGGAATTTCCATCGACTCGATTTGTGAATCATTGAAAAAATTAAAACCTATCAACGGAAGATTGGAACTTGTCGGACAATGCCATGACGCAAGCATTTACATTGATTATGCGCACACCCCCGACGCCTTGAAAAATGCAATTTTATCTTTGCGAAAACACACAAAAAATAGATTGCTCGTGGTTTTCGGATGCGGCGGAAATCGCGACAAGGACAAACGACATCTCATGGGAAAAGTTGCGAAAGAATTTGCCGACGTCGCGGTCATAACGGACGACAATCCGCGAAACGAAGATCCGAAATCCATAAGAAAAATGATTCTGGACGGCTGCCCCGACGCAAAAGAAATCGCCGACAGGAAAGAAGCCGTAAAATTTGCTATCAATCAACTGCGGTCGGGTGATATATTATTAGTCGCCGGAAAGGGGCACGAGGATTACCAAATTCTGGCGGGCGGAAAAATTCACTTTAGTGATAAAGAAATTATTTTGGACGAAATAAAATGATATTCAGCAAAGAAGAATTATCGGAAATTTTTAAAACGAAAGTTGAGAAAAACGTCGACGATATTTGCATTGATTCGCGCGAAGCAAAATTGGGAGATTTATTCATCGCGTTGAAAGGTGAAAATGTCGACGGCCACGATTTTGTAAAATCAGCTTTCGAAAACGGCGCGGTACTGTCTTTAATTCAGAGCGAAAATGAAGATTATCGTGATTACGAAGAGAATTTAATCAAAGTTAATTCGACTTATCAAGGACTGTTGGATCTCGCAAAATACAATGTCGCGCAGACAAATGCGAAATACATCGGCGTAACGGGAAGCATCGGAAAAACTACAACGAAAAATTTAATTTATCATTTGCTCTCAAAAAATTTTCCGAGCGAAATTTATGTAACAAAAAAAAATTTCAACAGCAAAATCGGTCTGCCGATATGCGCGGCGTGCATGCCTCGAAAAACCAAAATCGGTATTTTCGAAATGGGAATGGGAGCAATCGGCGACATAAAAAATCTCATCAAAATTATCGAGCCGAATATTTCGGTCATCACACACATTTGCGAAACTCATTTGGAATTCTTCAACTGTGTTTGGGATATTGCAAAAGCGAAATCCGAAATTATGGAGACGAGAATTCCGCAAGATGCTGTAATTATTCCGGCGGATTCTGCTTACACTGATTTTCTGAAAAACAAAGCAAAAAATTTAGGTGCGAAAAACATTTTCACTTTTGGATTTTCGAAATCCGATGCACAGATTATTTCACAAAATCAGTTTTCGGATAGAACGGAAATTGTTGCAAATATTCTGGGGAAAAAAATTCGTTATTGCGTAAATTGTCACAATAATTCAGTAATTCCAAACAGCTTGGCGGCGATTTTGGCGGCCCACGCGGCGAGCAAAATTGATCTCCAGGATTTAGCAAACGAGATTAAAAATTTTTCATCTGCAAATCGACGCGGAGAGATTTTCGAAAAAAACGGAATAACAATAATAGATGATTCTTACAATGCATGTTACACTTCCGTCCGGTCCGCAATTGAATCTTTATCGAAATATTCCGGAAGAAAAATTTTAGCGATCGGAGATATGAAAGAATTGGGAAAAAACAGCCGATTTTTTCACGAAAATCTTTCGTCGACAATCGACAAATTCGGCGTGGATTCAGTTTTTGCGTGCGGCGAGTTATCGAAATATTTATTCGAAAATCTTCGTGAAGAAAAACGCGGAGGATGGTACGAAAATTCGCAAAAATTATCGGAAAGCATCGTCTCAAAAATTCAAAAGGGCGATACAATTTTGGTGAAAGGTTCGAATTCAATGCAAATGAATAAAGTCGTGGAGGCAATCGATCATGCTCTATAATTTATCTTCGTTTTTTGACGTTATTTCCGGAATAAATCTATTTCGATACATAACTTTTCGTACGGTTTGTGCGTTGATTACTTCGTTGCTGATCAGTTTTTTCCTCTACCCCATTTTTATCAAAAAATCAAACAGGAAACAGCCGATCAGATTGGACGGACCTCAGTCTCATGTTGAAAATAAGCAAGGCACTCCGACCATGGGTGGCACGATAATTATTGCTTCGACTATTTTTTCGTCCGTGCTTTGGGGAGACGTCACGAACGAATATTTACTGTTGATTTTGGGATTGACTTTTGTGTTCTCGCTACTTGGATTTATCGACGATTATTTGAAGACAAAATACAAAAATTCAAAAGGAGTTTCGGGACGACAAAAATTGGCTGTTCAGATAATTACGGCGTTGGTTTTTTCGTATTTGGTTGAGCAGCTACGCACCCCGGAAGTCGCCGGGCATCTAGCTTTTCCGTTCTTCAAAAATTTCACGATTCACAGCTCGGTATTTCTGATTTTATTCACGACTTTTGTAATCACCGGAAGTTCGAATGCTGTAAATCTCACCGACGGACTGGACGGTCTCGCAACCTTTCCGTCAATGCTGGCGGCGTTTTGTTTGGGAGTAATGTCTTACATCGCGGGGCATTTTGTTTTCGCAAATTATTTGCAGTTGTTTTACATTCCGACCTCAGGAGAATTGTGCATTTTTTGCGGATCGATGATCGGGGCGTGTTTGGGATTCCTTTGGTACAACGCTCCACCTGCAAAAATCTTCATGGGAGACACCGGGTCATTGGCGATCGGAGGAGCATTAGGCGGACTCAGCGTGATTATCAAACAGGAATTTGCATTGGCGATCATAGGCGGATTATTCGTAATCGAAGCCGTCTCTGTGATGCTGCAGGTTTGGTATTATAAAATTACGAAAAAGAGAATTTTTTTGATGGCGCCAATTCATCATCATTTTGAAAAAAAGGGGTGGTCCGAGCCGACGGTTGTCATCAGATTTTGGATTATTTCCATAGTGTTTGCTTTGATCGGGTTGGCGACTTTGAAGATCAGATAAATTTTTAGAGGTATCGGAATGAGCAAAAATTTTGGTGTTGTCGGATTTGGTCAGACGGGGCGATCGATAGTTCGTTTTCTCGAAAATTCAGAAGCGAATATTTTTCTTTTCGACGATAAAATTATCGACAATCCTTACTACCAAAATTCGGAAAATTTCAATTGGAAAAAATTGGATTTTCTCGTCGTCAGCCCCGGAATTCATCTTTGGTGGGATATCCATCCAGCAGTGCAGCAAGCTCGCAAATTTATGATTCCAATCATCAATGATCTTGACCTCTTTCAGCCACAAATTCACGGAAAAATTATGGCGGTCACGGGCACTAACGGAAAGTCCACGACGACGGCATTGATTCACCATATTTTCAGAAAAAAATTCAAAACGGAGATTGGCGGAAATTTCGGAAAGCCTGTTTTGGATCTGCCGAAAAATTCTGATTTTTATGCGTTGGAATTGTCTTCCTATCAGTTGGAATCTTGTAACCTTTTGGGATTCGATACAGCGATTTTGTTGAACATCACACCGGACCATTTGACGCGGCACGGAGGAATGACGGGATATGTCGCGACCAAGCAAAAAATTTTCGCGAATCACAAAACAAATTCGACGGCAATTGTCGGAATCGATGACGATTATTGCCGACATGTTTTGGACTTTATTCACTATCCGAAAGTCATAAAAATTTCCGGAAAAGAAGTTCCCGAAAACGGTGTCGGTTGGCATGAAAATAATTTGATCGATAATCGAGAAAATCAGTTCAAAATCGTCGGAAAAAATGTTCCCGCGCTGGATGGAAATCACAACCGACAAAACATTGCGGCGACTTATGCGGCATGCGTCGAAAATGGAATTGAGCCGGAAATTTTCGCGGAAGAACTCGCGACTTTTTCAGGGTTGGAGCATCGCCAGGAATTTGTAAAATCAATCAACGGCGCGCTATACGTAAACGACAGCAAAGCGACAAATGCGGATTCCGTCGAGCAGGCTTTGAATCGATTTGAAAATATAATTTGGATTTTGGGCGGACGTCCGAAGGAAGACGGAATCGAAAGTTTGCGCCCGTATTTTTCGAAGATCAAATTCGCATTTTTAATAGGTGAAGCTGCCGAAAAATGGCATGAATTTTTGGACGAAAATCATGTCGCAAATGAAATCGTTTTTGATTTAAAAAACGCCGTGAAAAAATCGCACAAGATCGCACGCGAAAAAGATGTAGTTTTGTTGTCTCCGGCGTGTGCAAGTTTCGATCAGTTCAAAAGTTTTGAAGATCGCGGAGAGCAGTTTAAGAAATTTGTGGAAGAGTTGCAGTGCTGAATTTTTCGAGAACAAATGACGGAATTTTAAGTCGCTGGTGGTGGTCGGTGGATCGTTCGCTGTTGTTTGGATTTCTCACCATGATCGCGTTCGGAATTTTGCTCGCGGTGGCCGCAACTCCAATGGTCGCAAACCGAATCGGCATCGAAGAATTTTACTTTTTCAAAAGGCATTTGCTATACATCGCGCCATCCCTCGGAATTATTTTCGCGATCTCGAACATGTCGCATCGTTACATAAAAATTTTCGCGCTGCTTCTGTTTTTCGCAGCGGTTTTTATGACCTTCATGACTTTATTTTTCGGGGCAGAAATCAAGGGGGCGCGGCGCTGGATTGCTCTCGGAGGATTCTCCATTCAGCCGTCCGAATTCGCCAAGCCGGCTTTGGCAGTTTTGGTCGCGTGGGTGTTTTCGGCCCAGCAAAAAAATCCTGAAATCAACGGAAAATTTCTCGCGTGTTTTTTGTGGACGATCTTTGCAACGGCTTTGGTTTTGCAACCGGATTTCGGAATGCTGGTCGTTACGACGGCGGTGTTCGGAATCCAATTATTTTTGAACGGATTGCCGATAATTTTGGTTTTGGTGGCGGTCATCGCGAGCGCATCCGGATTCGTTTTGGCCTACCTATTTTTGCCTCACGTCACGGCTCGAGTAAACAAATTTTTGGATCCTGCCGTCGGCGACCATTATCAAATTAATCGATCCTTGGAGGCGTTCGCAAACGGAGGATTATTCGGAGTCGGCCCGGGCGAAGGCATCGTCAAAAAGCATCTGCCGGACGCCCACGCGGATTTCGTATTTTCGGTCCTCGGTGAAGAATTCGGATTTTTCGTCTGCGCCTTCGTCGTCATTTTGATCGGATTCATCGTCGTTCACGGAATGCTTCGCGCGCTACGCAACACAGATTCTTTTTCGCTGCTTGCGTCGGTCGGGCTATTGTCTCAATTCGGGCTGCAATCCTTCGTAAATATGGCTTCAACTTTGCACCTGATTCCGACAAAAGGGATGACCTTGCCATTTATGAGCTACGGCGGCTCGTCGATGTTCGCAATCAGCGTCGTGGTCGGACTGATTTTAGCATTCAGCAAACAAAAACCACTGGATGAGGATTCGTAAATCAATCAAAATATTTACCATAAGTAGTATAATTATACCCAAGGTTGTAAAGCATATTTGTTTCGTGCTAGTTTTAGAAGGCGGGTAGTGAGTCTTCTTCAATTGGAGTGGTTTTAATTGGATTCGTCTGATTTTCGAGCTCCATCCCGTGGTGTTGCGGTTTCGCTCGGTGCGAAATCGTTTGGTTTTAGTAGTTTTGTAAGAAAAGGAGTATATCATGAGAAAATTACTTTTAAGCGCTTGTGTCGCCGCAGCGGCTTGCTGGATAAGTAATGCAGAGGGAATGAAGGGCGTCTTTACGGAGGCAGAATACGAAATGGAAATAAAAAAACCAAGAAAAGTGTGCCAAGCCTGCGAGCTGGGGACAAGCGCGGAGAATATCGCATTGTTGAAAAACTGCGCAGAGTTTCCCAATTTGGAACAGATTGAAATTGAAGATGAAGACGCATGGATTTTTAGACGCCCGGGATTCGAAGATCCTGATTCATTTCTTTTCAGAGTCAGGTACATTATATCGAGTGACATACCGAATGACCCCGACCCAAAAATAACGGGATGTATCCCTCGTGAAGAGGCCGAGTCGATTCTCAGTAAGCGTATAAAGAGTTTTCCGAAGTTAAAAAGAATAATCGGGAGACAGACTCGCCGCAATATTGATCATTCCTCTTATAATCCGCACGATTATTCCCTTTATGATCCGTTCGGTGAATATGGTGAACCGTACGCCGACTGCAGCATGAAAAGAATTCTGCAGGATATAACAAAATTACAAACTCTGGAGGAGATAAGTTTAAATGGGTGGAATCTGGCCTGTGTGCGTTTGCCTCGTGAAATAGAAGATTTGCGAAATTTGCGGGTACTAAGCATCACCAATTGTGGTTTGTACCAATTACCTGAATCGATCGGCAATTTGAAGAATTTACAATGTTTAGAACTAAGGAATGAGCATAATTTGAAGTCATTGCCCAAATCGATTGGAAATCTGAAAAATCTGCAAAGCTTAAATCTGAGTGGAACACATATAAAATCATTTCCTGAGAGCATAAAAAATTTAGGTAAATTGAAAACATTAGATCTGAGAAACAGTCCTATAGAAAGTTATCCTTTTTATTTTTATGCTTTGGGAATAAATCATACTTTAAAAAATCTTCCTGATTTTATTTGGGAAATGCCTGCGCTTGAAGAAGTTCTGGTGGATGAAAAATTAGAGAAAAATATTTCTTCTGAAAAACGACGGGAGGTTGCGTTGAAGCTTACTCTCGCAGGAAGAAATCACGGAATATGGAGTAATGATCAACTCAGAAGCATAGTAAAATTTCGCATCAACGGAATTCCATTTTCTCCAAAGAATTGAGCTACATCCTCTCTTATAAAAGCCCGAATTTTCGGGCTTGTTTCTTGCTATTTTTTCACCATAAGATCTTAATACAATCCGAACATACTGCTCAATATAATCGTAACAATCACCGCTACAACCGGACCTATCAGGGAAGTCATGAAGATGTCTTTGTAGGAATCTTTGTGGGTAAGTCCGCAAATCGCAAGCAGAGTAATGACCGCTCCGTTGTGGGGCAGTGTGTCCAAACTTCCCGAGGATATCGAGACAACACGGTGAATTATTTCCGGACTGATTCCGAGAGAGTTCGCCATTTCGAGATATTTTGCACCCAACATTTCGAGAGCGATGCTCATACCTCCCGATGCGGAACCTGTTATTCCGGCAAGAACGCTGGTGACGAACGAGCTGGATACAATCGGATTTCCGCCCGAGAGGGATAACAGCCAATCGCGAATCAGAACAAACCCCGGAAGGCTGCTGATAACCGCGCCGTATCCTACGACGGAAGCCGTGTTAAATATAGGACCGAGAGAATCTTGCGCTCCGATATTTACGCATTTTGTTATGTCGATTTTCTTGTAATTTGTGGCGATTACAAAAACAATCGCGAAGAAAAGTGAAACAATGATCGCCCAGTTGCTAGCAACGGTTTTTATGTCGATCGCTCCGTATTTTTCTTCCTGCAAATACGAAGTATCGATATTCGGAAATACATATTTTACGCACACATAGTTGGTCAAAATTACCATTACTACGGGAATAAATGACACCCAAAAATTCGGAATTTTCGTCCCTTCCGCATTCGTCATAATTTTTTCAACATGATCTCCGTAAGTTTCTCCGGCGAGGCGAGCGGCTTTTGCTTGAGTATTCAACCATGCCATACCGAACACGATCATGATTAATGTGGCGATGATACTTATCACAGGCGCAGCGAATGCGTTTGTTCCGAAATATTGGCACGGAATGATATTCTGAATTGCCGGAGTACCGGGAACTGCAGACATCGTAAACGTAAATGCTCCCAAAGCGATCGCTCCCGGAATAAGTCTTTTCGGGGTGTTGGATTTCCTGAACAATTCCACGGAGATAGGATATACGGCAAAAACAACAACGAACAGCGAAACTCCTCCATAAGTAAGTACGGCACACGACAAAACAACGGCCAATATCGCGTGTTCAGGACCGATTTTTTCTGAAATACGATCCGCAATAGATTGCGCGCAACCCGAACTTTCCATGATTTTTCCGAAAACGGCACTGAGAAGGAAAAGAGGAAAATAAATTGTCGCGAAATCTCCTAATTTTACCATAAATATCTGTGTGTAGTGCGCCAACAATGACTCGCCTCCGCTGAGTAAAACCGCGAACAGAGCCAATATCGGTGACAACACCAACACCGAAAACCCTCGATATGCAAGGAACATCAAAAACGCAATCGACAAAAATATGCTGAGTATCTCCATCAGTGGTTTCTCCTATTTAAATAACCCGGAGAAAATCCTATCTGTAAAACGTTAATTTTTTGTTAATCTACGGACAGATCTTTTCACTCGAAAGTGAAAGATAAAATTCCAAAAATCTTCAGAGAAAGTCCTCTTTGTTCAACTTCGTGATGTTCAGAAATCAAAGGACCAGATACCAAAAACCCCGCGCTATACGCGGAGCTTTTGTAGAAAAAAATGAGAAACTTAGCGCCTTTTCGCGTTGAAACGAATTTTTTGTACTGACGCACTCTTCCAAAAATCTTCGAGATTTCTCAGCGTTTCCACCAAATCATCAAAAGAAGTCATCCCTTTTGCTTTCAAGGTATCCACATGCTTATCCAAGGCTTTATCTAACTTTTTACAAAGATCCATACCTTTACTGGACAACTTAATCATATAAGATCGTCTGTCATGTTTTGAAGATACTTGGTCAATATATCCGTTCTGTACCATCTTTTTGAGATTGTAAGATACGTTAGAGCCCAAGTAACAGCCTCTTGTGGTCAACTCACCTATGGAGATTTGCTCTCCGCCTAAGTTGTATAAGACCAGAGCTTGAACATTATTTATATCATCAACTCTCAAATTATCCAGTTCGCATTTAATTACCTCTAAATACAAACGATGCAATTTTTCAATCAATGAAACAGTTTCTAAATAGCCTTCTTTCATCCTCATTCCTTTCGATTACCGCCACTATAACGCATATTCGTAAAAATTTAATTAACGTCTATCAAAATTTATATCGCATGCGAATACAATTTTCAAGATGAATTATAAATATTTTGCCACCCATAGAGAAATAAAGGCAATAGCAGCCGTTTCACTTCTCAAAATATTTCGACCGAAATAGGCCAAATTCACCGCGGTAGTATCGTTAAACAGCGCTATTTCTCGATCGGAAAAACCGCCTTCCGGACCTACGGCAAATATAATATCTTTTTCTACACAATGCGACATTTTTGCCACATTTTCTTTTTCAATTCCTACCAAAATTTTTTGATTTTCGGATAAATTGCCCAGAAAATCTTTCAACTTAACTATTTCATGAATTTTTGGAACAGTTAATCTCTTGGATTGTTCGCAGGCTTGTATAATTATTTGTTTAACCTTTTGTTTATTAAAGGTTTTATACTGAGTGTAATCGGTAATTATAGGATAAATATTTTGCACACCCAGCTCTGTAATTTTTTCAATCATGATCGAAAATTTATTGGGATTAATCAGAGCGCACGCGATACTCGGACCGGTCTCGTCGCGGGGGACCCTCAGTAATTTCAAAGGTGTGACGAGATTCTTCTTAATGTTTTTGATTGAACACTCCCACTCGCCCGAAATATTATTAAAAATCCGAACATTGTCATTTTCTTTTAATCGCAAAACTTTGTTTGCGTGGAACATCTGCTCAGGAGAAATCGAAACATTTTCCCTGCAAACTATCTCATTTTCAACAAAAAATCTGGGAATGTGTTTCACGATAAAACTCGCAGACCGCGCTGATAAAATCTGGCATTCATCATTTTGATATATACGCTTTGCAACCGTTGTCCTGCATTGCAGAAATAATTTTTTTAGCCTCAGCTTTATTCTTGAAAGGACCTATTTGTATGCGATACTTCACACCTTTGTCCGGGCCGAGATCAACTTTGTAAATCTTCTTGCCTTTTCCCTTCAAAAAACGATTTCTGCGCACGAGACGATTATACTCGCTCTCCGCGGCCGCTTTGGTTTCGACAGAAGCAATCTGAACCATGATGTCTCCCCCGCGCGACCTGGTCACCTCCTCTGCCAATTTTTGCTTGTTGGTCTTGTCTGCAATCGAATCCTTGAGCCGCCGTTTCTTCTTTTTGGCGGTCTTGGTATTCATCGAATTATTAACAGACATATTAATTGGGGGAAGAGCTGTTTCTTCGATAGAAATTCCGGACTTATATGAATCACTTATCTTGTTAGTAAGAATTCTCAACTGATTCTTCTCTTTCGCCGACAATCTCTTTTTGTTCTTTAATTTTCGCAGGGTTTCATTCTCCGTGGCGGTCAAAGAATCATAGTTTTCCCTCCCGACGGACCGATCTGTTTTCGGATGCTTTTCCACATAATTTATTTTAATCTCCTCGGGTGCCAAATCATCGAAGGCTTGAATTATCGTCTTTTTATCCTCAGCGGACAAAGATTCGGACATGTCTATTTCCGGAATCGACAGCACCGCTTCAGGCTGATCCGCTATTTTTTCAACTACCTTCCGCTGATTTCCCGAAATATTGTCATAAATAATTTTATCCTGATGTTTAACTTGATTGTTTTGCGTCGGCTTTTCCTTAACCGGAGTTTTTTCCGCTTGAATTACGGGCAGCTCATCGATGTTTACCGGAGTCATTCTCGAATTCAATATTCCGATGATCGCGATAAGGACCACTGCAACGGCAGTACCTCCGATGAACAAATATTTTCGATCATTTCTGAAGAAATGAGAAACTAGCCCCCGATTAAACTCCTCATCGGAAACGGCGTCGTAATCTACATCTTCTACATTCTCTTCAACAAACGGACACATTACCCTAATTCCACGGAACTAACCATCTAACCAAAAGAGCTCTCCCCCGAAAATCAAGAAAGCGGAAATCTTCCCACGTCCTCACTAAGCCGAAACTCTTTTCTCGATAATTTTATCAATCAATCCGAAATTCTTTGCTTCTTCCGGCGACATAAAATTATCGCGCTCCATCGCCTTTTCTACCTCAGACAATTCCTTTCCTGTGTGCTTGACATAAATATTATTCAAACGCTTACGCAAATCTAAAATCTCACGCGCGTGAATTTCTATGTCAGTCGCCTGACCTCGACATCCACCCGACGGCTGATGAATCATGACCCTTGAGTTCGGCAACGAATACCTTTTTCCGGCAGCTCCCGCGGTGAGCAACAGGGAACCCATGGATGCAGCCTGCCCCATACAAATAGTCACAACATCCGGACTGATATACTGCATCGTGTCGTAGATCGACAGCCCCGAAGTCACGATTCCGCCCGGAGAATTGATGTAAAAGAAAATATCTTTCTTCGGATCTTCCGATTCCAGGAACAATAATTGCGCACAAACCAAATTCGCCGAAACGTCATTGACCTCCCCGTTCAGAAAAACAATGCGCTCCTTGAGCAATCGGGAATAAATGTCAAAAGACCTCTCTCCCCGACTGGTTTGCTCTATCACCATAGGAACTAAATTCATAAAGCTGTCCATTTCCATCTCCTTATTCTAACTACTCAGCCTTTTTGCTTGCTTTCTTTTTCGAAGCATCTCCTGCCGATGTCTTCCCTTTCGCAGCCGACTTTTTTGCCGCAGTTTTCGGAGCTTTTTCATCTGCAGAACCAGCCTTTTTCTCGGAAGACTTCGTTGATTTTTTCGCTGTAGCTTTTTTGGCCGAACCGGATTTCGCGCCCGCAGCGTCATCCTTGAAGAAATCAAACGGTTCTTCGTCAATTGCGATCAATTCCTCGACCGAACATTTCTTTTCTTTCTTGGAAATTTCTCCCAACAAATAATCGACAACCTTATTCTCGAGAACCGGCCCAATAATTGCGCTTGCCGCTTCCGGACGATTGTAATACATATCAAAAATCGATTTTTCCTGTCCCGGATACATCATCGCTATATTTCTGATCGCCTGAACAACTTCATTTTGGGAAACACGAATCTTTTCTTTTTTCGCGATCTCGGCAATCACAAACCCCAAGCGAACTCTTTTAATCGCAATTTCGCGACATTCTTTCTCGATTTCCGGAGTGAATTCTTTTTTCAAACGATTCGCTTCCACTTTGATCTGCTTGACGACTTCCTTTTCCTCCGCATCAATCATGTTGCTCGGAACTTCAAAATCATACATCTCTGTGATCTTGTCCAGCAAATCTCTTTTCATGATGTCTTTCGAAATGTACTCGTACCTCGCAACCGCTCTGGATTTCGCCCATGTTTTTGCTTTTTTCAAATCTTCGTACCCGATAGATTTTGCAAACTCATCATCCATCTTAAATTCTCCGGCCTTGAAAATCTTTTTGATCACGGCCGAGTAGTGAATCTTCTTCCCCGCCAAAGCGCGATCTGAAAAATTCTCAGGATAACTTATATCGAACTCTACAATATCGTCGATTTTCGCTCCAACCAAATGCTTCCAGAAATCATCGACCAGTGTTTCATCGCCGATAACGATTTCCAAATCTTCTATCTTTTCGTTCTTGTGCTTTTTAATTTTCGAAAGCATGTTGAGATCGATCGTGACCTTCTGGCCTTCCGCAACTTTTTTGGCTTTCGTATCTTCCTTCCAATTTTTAGCAGATTTTCGGATGTCTTCCAGAATTTTCTCAACCTCTTTTTCAGGTACTTCGGCCGTATGCTTTACCAACTCGATTTTCGAAAAATCGTGCAATTCAAAAGAAGGAATCAATTCGAACTTCATCTCGAACTCTATCCCCTTCTTATCTTCCTTAACAACATTCGTAACATAATTGAAGGAAATCGATAACTTTTCATCCGATAAAACTTTCTTGGCAGCATTATCTACGGCCGTTTGCTTCGACTCAGCAACGACACTTTCCCCATACAAACGATTTATGATATCAAGAGGAACTTTTCCCGGACGAAAACCATCCATCTTCACCTTTTTCGCGATTTCCTGAAGCTTACCCCTTTTGACCTGCTCTACTTCTTCCAAGGTAATTAACACATTATAGCACCGCTTAAGACCATCGCTGGTTCTGCTCAAAACCTTCATAAAAAACTCCCTTATCAACTCCTGGTGCGAGCGAAGGGACTCGAACCCCCACGGCGTAAACCACCAGAACCTAAATCTGGCGTGTCTACCAGTTCCACCACGCTCGCAGTATCACATTTTGTATGTATACCATTTATTTTATCAACAAAAAACTATTATTTGAAATAAAAGTCCATTGTCTTGGTTAACAAATCATCCATATTTACAACGGGTTTCCAGCCCAAAATCGACTCCGCTCTTTTGATGGACGGAACGCGTCTGTTTACGTCTTGATACGATTTTCCGTAATAGTCCGACGAGCTTGTCACGACAATTTCAACTTTACTCGCGTTCTCTTTCAGCTTTTCATATCCAGATGCCAACCCTTTGATCTTATAGGCCAAATCTTTGATGCTCAACTCGTTGTAAGGATTCCCGATGTTGAAAATTTGTTTGTCCGCACAATTGTTTTTGTTCTCGACGATTTTAATCAGCGCATCGATTCCATCCGAGATATAAGTGAAGCATCGAACCTGACTGCCGCCGTCCACCAAATTCAGATTTTTTCCGTGCAAAATGTTGCTTAAAAATTGAGTCACGACACGCGAACTTCCGTTGTTCGGATTGGTGATGTCATCCAGTCGCGGCCCGATCCAATTGAAAGGACGGAACAAAGTGTAATGCAAATCGTATTTGTTTCCAGCGGCGTAAATCACGCGGTCCATCATCTGCTTCGAACAGGAATAAATCCATCTTTGCTTGCAGATCGGTCCGGTTACGCAGCTTGAATTTTCTTCATCGAATTCTTCATCGTCGCACATTCCGTAAACCTCTGAAGTCGATGGAAAAATCACGCGCTTTTTGTACTTAATCGCCAACCGAACGATGCGCAAATTCGCCTCAAAATCCAATTCAAAAATTCTCAACGGATCCTGCACATAAACCAACGGACTCGCGATCGCCGCCAACGGGAAAACCACGTCGCAATTTTTCACGAAATCTTCCATCAGATCGAAATCTTTCAAAATATCCGATTGAACAAAATTGAAACGGTCATGTCCTATCAAATGGCTGATCTTCGCAGACGAAATATCCATCGCGGTAATATTCCAATCGCTGTGACGATCCAAAATTGCCTCGCACAAATGACTCCCGATAAAACCACCGGCTCCGACTATTAAAATATTCACTCTTTTATCTCCTAACTTTTAAAAAAATTACTTCGATTTTGTTTTTGAACTTTTCTTTTCCGACTTTTCTAAAATTTCTCTGATTACAAATCGCGGATGATCGCAAACCGCAAAGTAAGCGCGACCGAGATATTCACCCAATAATCCGATTCCCAAAATGATCACACTCAGCAGCAAAAACACAAATGCAAAATGCAGCCCGAATCCGTGATGATGTCCGACGACTTTTTTAAAAACCTCAACGAAAAAGTAGATCAAACTCGCGAAGGAAATCGTCATTCCCACCATCGTAAATGCCTGCAGCGGCGCGAGCGAAAATCCCGTCATTAAATCAAAAGTAATACGAATCAACTTGTACAAATTGTACTTCGAATCACCCGCTTTTCTCTCCTGATGTGTGACCGGAAAATCTACGGGATTTCCCGCAAATTTTTGCGCCAACGCCGTGATGAAAGTCGACGTCTCGCGCGTCTTCACGACTTCATCAATGATGTATCTTTTGTAGGCGCGCAGCATACATCCGTGATCGCGCATATGAATTCCCGTTGTTTTCGCGCGGAACCAATTTACGGTTTTCGAAGCGTAGGTTCTAAACCAATTATCGTGGCGCTTTTTTCGATATCCGCCGACCAAATCATAACCCTCTTTCATTTTTTCGAGCAGATCGGGAATCTCTTCCGGAAGATTTTGCAAATCGGCATCAAGAGTCACAACAACCTCTCCGCGTACATGTTCAAATCCCGCCAAAATCGCGACATACTGACCGTAATTTCCGTTGAACGAAATCACACGAACGACATCCGAACGTTTTTTAAAAAGATCGCGCAGCATTTGCGGAGTTTTGTCCGAACTTCCGTCGTCAACAAAGATCAATTCGTAACTATGCCCGTAATCGTCCATGGTCCCCAAAACGCGAGTCGACAACGCCTCCATATTTTCCTGCTCATTGAAAACGGGAATTACAATCGAGATTTCCACCCCGTCCTTTTTTTTGGTCAGCACTTTTTTCGCTGCTGATTTTTTTTCGGTCGCAACTTTTTTAGTCTTCGTTTTTTCCTTCTTTTCCATCGAACCCCCTACTCAAAAAATTTCTTCACCACATCAATTATGTAATCTTGATCGGATTCTTGCAATGCATAATACAACGGCAGACAAACTATGCGCTCGCCGACAAATTCCGCTTCCGGAAAATCTCCTTTTTTGAAACCGAATTCATTTTGATAATAGCTGAACAAATGCAACGGCGTGTAGTAAGGAGTCGTGCCGATAGAATTTTCCTTCAGGAATGACATGAAGTCGTCACGCTTTTCGGCATCGGCCAGGCAGATCGGGAACAGATGCCCGGAATGAGTGAAATCATACGAAGGAATTCCCTGCATCGCAAACTTGTCGCCCATGTCCGCAAAAGCCTCACGATATCTGTTCGCCAGGCATCTGCGACGCTCGTTCATCATTTCAACTTCGCTCAACTGATGCAATCCGATCGCCGCCTGAATGTCCGACATATTGCTTTTGAATCCCGGAAAAACTACATCGTAATAAGTGCTCCCGTTTTTCGAAAATCTGTCCCAGATCGAACGATCAATTCCGTGAAATCTTTGCAAACCCAAAGTCTTCACTTCGCTTTCTGAATCCAAAACGACGCATCCGCCTTCGCCTGAAGTCATATTTTTGATCGGATGAAAACTGAACACCTGAATATCCCCGAAAGTTCCGATTCTACACCCTTTGTAGGAAGTCCCGACGGCATGTGCGGAATCCTCGATCACTCGCAAATTTCTTCTCTTCGCGATTTCGTAAAGCGGATCCAAATCGACCGGCAAACCCGCATAATGTACCGGCATAATCGCCTTGGTTTTTTCGGTGCATGCCTCCTCGATTTTTTTCACATCTATGTTGAAAGTATCCCTTTCGATGTCAACAAAAACGGGACGCGCGCCCAACATCGCAATCACATTTGCCGTCGCAACGAAGGTCAACGGAGTCGTGATAACTTCATCGCCCGGTTTGATTCCGATCGCAACCAACGACGCATGAAGTCCGGCAGTTGCCGAAGTAAAACAAGCCGCTTTTCTGTCACCAAAATATTTACTCAACTCGGCCTCGAATTTTTGAGTCAGTGGCCCCGTCGCCAACCATCCGGAATCCAAAACCCTCACAACTTCATCGATTGTCTCTTTACTAATTGTAGGTCTAGAAAGAGGAAGAAACTTTTCAACTTTTTGCAACGAAAATTACTCCTATGAAAACCAAAAAAATTCCGAAAATTCTGTAGATATTTACATCTTCTCCGAAAAAAAACCATCCGCCAACCGCCGCCAAAACAAACGACAAACTTCCGAACGGATACAAAAAACTCAGCTCAAATTGATTCAGCAAATAAATCCACAACAAAAATGAAAGGACAAAAATTATGCCCCCGATCCAGATATTCACATTACACAGCATCGCCAAAAATATTCCCCAAAGCGATTGAGAAAAATCCAAGGCTTTCGCGCCGTTTTTCAAAAACAATTGTGCGGCGGTGTTAATGCAAACTTGGAATAAAATCAAAAAATAATTCATCATTTGTTAGATATCACTATAAAATTTTCATCAAAAATATGCACGTTATGAACCTGCGTTTTTTTCGCAAAAACTTTTCGATAATCCTCACGTGATAATACCAAAAAAATCCGCTGTTTTGTAGTGTCCCACAATTCCCAAAATTTTTCTTTGGAAATCACCTTGCTTTTTTCCGGTTCGGCATTCGCTCCGAATTCCAAATCTCTGATGGAATCGACCACACCGGTTGTATCATTCAAATAAACGGGAAAATCTTGAAAATAATGGTAATAGAGAAACACTAAATCGTCTTTCGTTTTATTCGCTCGAACATATTTCGCAACTTTTTTCGTAGAAGGCTTTTTCTCTTCCTGATAATAAGCTGCGAGCTTGTTAATCGTCCATAACATGTTTCCCGATAAAAATATGCAAATCACCACAGCCATTTTTTTCGGAATTTTCGAAAAAATCGCAAACAGAAAAACTATCCCGATCGCAACTAAACTTATGATAACCACGTTCAATAAAATCCGCGCGTCGGCATTTTGCAACACATCGCTTACTTCGTCTCGTGAAACATAATAGGCGACCCCCGCTGCAAAAAATAAAACGATATTTATGACCGCCCCTGCTCGAAACTCCGTCTTATTGCATTCATCGATAAACACTGCTGTTAACAAAGCGAGCGGAGGAACAATCGGCAAAATATACGGAATCAGTTTCGAATGAGAAAAAGAAAAAAATCCGAAAATACCAAAAATCCAACACGCTAAAAATATATTTTCGGAATTTTTCTCAAAAGATCTTTTCACTAAATTTTTCAAGGACGCGATCGAAAATCCCGTCCACGGAATCATTCCGGCAAAAATTATCGGAATGAAAAACCATGCCGGCTGATATCGATAATGCATTCTCGTCGTGTATCGCAAAAAATGCTCCACAACAAAATAGTGATACAAAAAATCATGATTTCTTTGCGCCGCTAAAACATGCCACGGTAAAAATATCGCCAAAAAAACCAAGATCCCAGGAACATACAAAATCTCTTTCAATTTTCTCCAATTATTCGTGAATAACATCCACAAAAAAACGACAAATCCGGGAAGAATTGCACCGATCAATCCTTTGGTCAGACACGCCAAAGCCGCCAAAGCATACATCGCAATGATCAAATATTTTTTCGGAATTTTCGATCGATTTTCTTTAACAAAAGCCAGAAAAAATGCCCACAAACTTCCGCACAGCAAAACGGAGAGAACCAAATCCAAAATTATCAAATGGCTCAGTCCATAATACAAAACGCTCGTCGCGAGAATTCCCGCCGCCATAACTCCGACGTTGCGTGAATAACATTTTGCTCCGACATAAAAAACTGAGAGACATCCGAGAATCGCAAACAAAACAATCCAAAATCGCATAGAAGTTTCATTGATTCCTGCCACCTTAATTGACGCTGCTTGTATCCAATAAAACAGCGGAGGTTTTTCGAAATATTTCATTCCGTCCAAACGCGGCGTAACATAATCTCCCGTCACAACCATCTCGCGCGGAATTTCCACGTAACGACCTTCATCCGGCGACGCGAAAGGACGATTTCCCATTTCAAAAGAAAAAAATATCCCCAGAATTATGATTAAGAAAGACAGACCCTTAAAGCCTTTTGGCCAAACTTCGTTTTGCATCATAGAATTACATCCAAAAAATTATAAGTTCATTTCGCTCCATTATCTGCAAAACTTCGACAGTTCTCCTGGAGCGGGTGAAGGGAATCGAACCCTCGTCACAAGCTTGGGAAGCTTATGCTCTACCATTGAGCTACACCCGCAACGGTTGGGAGTTTATTATAACAAAAATTTCTTTTCAAGTAATTTGTTTTTCGTCTGCCATTTAAGAGTATAAAAAAATTTTCAATAATATTGTTAATATTTTATTAAAATTTATTATTTATTGTTGTAAAATATGAATTTTTATACTAATAAATAAAGGTAAGCGTGGAGAAAAATAATGAAAAAATTGTTAGTAATATCACTTGTATTTGGTTTTCAAAATATCCAAGGAACAAAACCATTTGAGACAAACGAACTATTATCGGATCAAATAAAGGCCTCCACCTCTACTTGCGTCATTAAACCTTCCGAACAGGAAGATTTTTCGAATTTAAACGATGCGACAAAAAAGCCCTCTTTTCATGAAGCTTTTTCATTTTACACAGATATAAATGCAGCACTGAAGCCTGATCCCATATCGAATTTATCCTCGAATAAAAAGTCATCTAAATCGAAAGATAGATATTTCAGCTTCAACAAAAACCTTATGCCGGATGAAAATCTCCAAATCTCCGCAAATTCAGACCACGGAAACTACGACAGAACTAACTCATCTTCGACGAAAAACACTGCCTTCAATTTTTCTGAAGAAACATTGAAATTTTACAATAACACCCCCCAAACTGCCTTCCATGATATTGAAATAAATAAGACAGGGTGGACCAAAAAACCTAAAGATTTCTGTGTGACGATTTTATTGGGCAGACATGTAGCAGACAAGGCTAACAAGAACAAAACAGCCCATACAAGTTCCGGAAACAGCGAGATAACCCTCGAAACAGTTGGTGCCGACAAAGCACATTTTTTGATGAACTTGGGAAGCATTCTTAAATTTGACGCTATTGCCGCAGGAACCGCAACTCGGCATAAAACAACAGCTCGCTTGGTATCATCATCTTCCTCTGAAACCCAAGAATATGAACTAAACAGTAAATTCAACGAACAAAAACTAGGATTTCTCGGAGGAAACAAGGAGGATTACATTTTGGGTCACCCTGAGTTTATCCACATGTTTAACGATCTGAATTATAAAATGAAAAAAGATGAAATGGAGGAAGATAAAAATAGTGAATCTGGAAGCGAAGTAATTTCGAGATTTACCGACGGAATAGACGAACTGATTGGTTCGGTTTACGAATCCCGACAATCATATATTGCAACTCACGCCCGAGATTTCCCTTCCCTAAAATCAAGGCATGATTTTGTTTCAAAAAATATGTTGCTATATATTTGCACCAGCAGATGTACCTTAAATTGGATGATCAAGCATTGCACCGGGAATATGCAATTACCTCTGCAAATGAAAATTCCAAACTGCAATTTGTTTTGCGTAAATTACTTTCCTAACTCAGGGAAGTTCGATGTTTTATTGGACGAAAACGACATGCCTTTATGCATTTCCCCAATGCATTTTTCTGAGTTTGCGCTGAATAATCCGGTATTCAGTCCTTTCACGCAAATGTTCAGACAAAAGGTTTCCCAGATCATCAAAAAACAGGATAAAAAATCAGATAAGAAATTCCCGGGGCAATCTAGTATTTCGAAATTCTTCCGTGTCGTACGTTCGAAAGCAGCGTCTCGAAAATTTTTCCACTATCCACACCTTTTGAAAAAGATACGACAAGAAGAAAAAGTATAAAAGAGATCAATGCCTCAATAATTTTGAGGCATTATTTTAAATAGAGATACGGTAGATATTTTCGCGCAGCAGCTTCAGCAAGTCGCGTTCATCTGAACCGATATTTTTTGCAAGACATTCATTCCAGCCCTCCGGAAACAGATACCAAACTTGCTTTGCGCTCGCGTATTCTCCGCATCTCCAAAGAGCATATCCGTAAATACTTCGAATAATTGTTTCCTCACAAGGATTTTTAAATTGCTGCAACGTCCGACCGTCGTCGTCGAAAAATACATCCAGCAAATCCAGAATTTTTTCATAATCGTCCGACTGCAACATCAGCTGAGCATATGTCATACGGCAGGCAATTTGGTCTTCTTCGCTCAGATCATCAAACAACTTCGTCTCGTTCATATTTTCATCGAAAAACTCGGAAAATACTTTCTGAACAAAGTCATTTTTCTTAGAGCCAAACCCTTTCTCTTTGCAAATAAAAGAGCTTACATAATACCACCTGATCGTCGCCCTTCGACGAGCATCCAATTTTTCATTTAATTGGGATTTTTTGAAAAATATCCTCAAAACAGCCATGGCTTTTTCGTATGCGCCGCTTTGATAAAAAATCTCTCCCGCCATCGCACGAATCAACGGAGTATCTCCGAATTTTCGCAAAATTTCCGACGGACTTCCGTTATTGTCGTAACACAAATTGGAAATTCGCAAAAGCTCCCGGGACTTTTTTAATTCCGCCAAGTCCGTCAAATAAAACAGTAACATTTTGCGTTGAAATTTATGTGATTGAACAAATTCCCTCATGGATTCGGCATTTTTGAAAATAGGACGCCAAACCCTTTCTGATTTTTTGAAATTCCCCTTTCGAAAGATAAGATATCCGTACAAAGACCGCGCCTTCAGCTGCCGACTCCGATCCATTTTGCGGAATAAATTAAGCTCATTTCCGAACTTATCGAAAAGAGAGGAAAGAATTTCCTCAGCATTTCCCCAATCACCCGTAGCAAACGCTTCGAATCCGAAATCAACAACCTCCTCAAATTGTATCTTAAAGCTATATCTAGCCTCGTTACGCCAATGCCACAACAGAAAAGCCGACCCCACCATCAAAACGAGGACGCTACCTATCATCAACTTTCGTTTCATCACTCGCCGTACTATATTAACTAGAAAAAATTTTATGTAAATTAGTCAGAGAAATCAAGAACTAACCAAATTACCATATAAAAATCCACTATATTTTCTGAAAAGCAATTTACTTTCGCACTCGATACTGTTTGGCCCCCAATGATTTTCTTTTAAAATGTTTAATTATAAAAACGCCGATTAATTCATAAGCTGTTGCAATCGTTTTTTTATGAGAAAAATGTCCGTTTTAGGCCGTTTTTTCGTGAAAACACGGTAATATTCGATTCCTATAAACACTTTTTTCAGTTTTTCCGCCAGATTTTTCACCTTTTCCAAATTTCTTCGTTTATCATCCAGAAAAATAATTTTTCGAAACTTGTGTTTCGGGAGACATTCCAAAAATTTTTTCAAAGCAATTTCCTTGGACTCCAAAGTAAAAATTTCTCCTTTATAAAAAATCGTCAACTCATTATCGAAATTATGTTTGATATCAACCGACGGCCAAGATTTTTCAAAATTTATGCCCAACGCCCGCAATCTGGAATCACATAACTGCTCAATAGAGTTGATATTTGAAATCTTTCCGTGAGGATTGGCGGTCAACATCAACACTTTTACATTGCGATTTTGCAGAGATTCTATCAATTTAGGCATCGATTCATCTACCAAACACACGGGTATTTCCCATTGACCCGCCCATAATTTTTCCTGCTCGGACAGCGGCAATTTTTTCATACGCTTTCTGAATTTATCGACAACATCTTTAACTTGCGGATACAAATCCGCCTGAAAAGCTCTCTCCATCGACTCGGTAAGAACATTATCCATGTCGAAAATTACTAAAGTCTGCGAATCCGCACCGTCGCACAGGGATTTTATCACTTCCAGATCATCAGTCTCTACAATTTGCTGATTTCCGCAACCAACGAAAAACAGCGTTGCAATCAACCTGATGAACAATCTTCCCCTATAAAAAATTCTCACCCTCACTCATCCAATTTCATTTGGTAAGGAATTTCAACTATCACACGCGTCTGCTCGCTTTCTTGCTTGCGGTACAGCATTCCGTTTTTAAAAATTCTCGCGGTTTGGTTATGGAGAATGTTCTGCCAGAGCTCACCCGGAACGAAACTCGACATCACAACGATCGCCTTTCCCTTTTCCGGATCTCGTTCATCCTGCTCGAAGAGAAAATCCAAAAACGGATTCACAACTGATCGATACGGCGATCCCAAAATCACAAGAGGCACCGAAAAATTCATCGATCGCCAAACAAGTTTGAGTCGCTCGGTTTCAGAAAAATCCACATTTACAACCACCGCCGTAACATCCTCCGACAAAGATTGCGCAAACTTTAATGCCTTCAGAGTTCCGCGATGCAATCTCGACACCGGAACGACAACTTTCGGATGAAAATTTTCCATTTGAGTCAGTTGCTCGCATAAACCTCCGCTTTTCAAATCGAGTTCTTTATTGGTTTCAGTGTATTTTCTGTTGATTTTTCGAAAAGAGAAAAATAAGGTCGGAATCAAAATCAAAACCATCCACGCGCCGTCTAAAAATTTGCTCTCGATAATAATCAGTAATGTAATGAAAGTCGCAACCGATCCGAAGGCGCTGATCGCCGCTTTTATTTTCCAGTGAGGTCCTTTCTCTTTGCACAAAAATCTAAACATTCCCGCCTGAGACAATGTAAACGAGGTGAACACGCCCAAGGCGTACAAAGGCAACAACAATTGAGTCTGGCCTTTGAAAAACACGATCAAAAGAAAGGCAACGATTGCAAGAGCGATAATTCCGTTGGAGTAGGCAAGCCGATCTCCGAGGTGAGCAAATCTCGTCGGAATATATTTTTCTTTCGCCAACACTCCCGCCAACCGAGGAAATCCTGCGAACGAGGTATTTACTGCCATGAACAAAATTCCGGCCGTCAGAAACTGCACAATATAATAAAAAATGTTATCCCCGAACACAGTTTTAGCAATCTGTGACAGCACTGTCTCCGAATAGTTCGGCACTATGCAAAATTTGTGAGCGAGATAAGTAATTCCCACAAACATGGACGACAAAATTAACCCCATACACACCAAGGTAATTCGCGCATTTTTGTACTGGGGTTTTTTGAAAGACGCTACTCCGCCGGCAATGGATTCAATTCCTGTAAGAGCTGCACATCCAGACGCAAAAGCACGCAGAACCAAAAGAATCGTTACGCTTTGAGTCATCGACCGCTGTTCCTCGGAAATCTCAAATTTCGGTGTTCCTTCCGGCATAAAAAACCCAATGATTATCATCAAAAATATTATGCTGATGAAACCGTAGGTTGGCAGAGACAACACTCCGGCTGCCGAACGCGTTCCTCGCAAATTTGCTATTGCGATAAAAACCAAAACCGTTATGCAAATTCCAACAACGTGATTTGATAAGCTCGGAAACGCCGATACTATAGCGGAAGTTCCCGCCGATAAACTCACGGCGACCGTCAAAATATAATCAACCGATAAGGAAGCTGCGGTAATTAATCCGCAAAATTCTCCGAGATTATTTTTCGCGACGGCAAAAGCTCCTCCTCCGTTCGGATAGGCGCGCAAAGTCTGCCAATACGAGCATATAATGATAAAAAGCAGTCCCGAAATCGTAAGGGCAATCGGAATCGGAAAAGACATCGACAGCACGATACCCAATGACAGGAAAACCGCTTCTGTCGCATACGCCACCGATGAAAGAATATCCGAAGAAAAAACCGCGAGAGCCTTCACCTTGTTCAGTCTTTCAAGGACCAAATTTTCTGTTTTTAATGGATTTCCGAATATAAAACTACTTATCTTCATAAGTCTTGTTCAAAACTTTTTTCAGCTCGTTCAACTCCGTCTGAAGATCCATGCGCTTCTGAAATTCCAAATTGTTTGATTGTATCAACTCGAGAACTCTACCGCGCAACTCTTTGATCTCCGCAAGCATAACGCCCATATACTCGCGCGCCGCGACGATAAAATGGGCGTCGTTCCTATTCTGCTCTCCGGAATGATAATCGAACAAAGCAATAGGGTTTCCGTCCAAATTCGGAGAAACCCACACAGTATCGACTCCCTCTTTTTCGATGACATTCCAGGGAGCTTTGGTCGCATCTTCCAACCTCTTCTCCAAAAGATTTATGTCCTCGGGAGTCAATACCTGTTTCATGGCTAAGCGTTCTCTGATTTTTCTGTATCTTCAGTCTCAGTCGTCATCTGCTGCTTCGCCTCTTCCTCGGACTTCGCAACACTCAACTTAACTGTGACGGAGATTTCCGGATGCAAATTCACGCTGATTTCGTAGACACCAACCGTCTTGATCGGAGCGCTGAGATCAACCTGACCCGCGTTAACCTTGTAACCCAATTCCTTGATCGCGGCAGAAATATCGCGGCTGGTAACGGATCCGTAGAGCTGCCCCTTTTCGCTGGCCTGACGCACCAAAGTAATTGTCAACTGCCCCATCTTGTCGGCAACTTTCTGAGCCTTAGCCTTCGCTGCCTCATTCGCCTGCTGAATTTGCTCTTTCTGATCTTCGAAATACTTAAGATTCTCTTTTGTCGCTCTCAAAGCGATTTTCTTCGGCAGCAAATAGTTTCTGGCGTAACCCGGCTTCACGTTTACGATATCGCCGATGTATCCCAACTTGGAAACTCTCTGCAACAAAATAACTTTTATATGTTCCATTATGACCTCTGATTAAAAACTTACTTAAAGCTATGGTAAATATATATTAGCCACGTTGATAAGTCCAGATTTTTCGATTGAGCTGTAGAGAGTTTTGCTCAATTCATCGAAAAAATCAACGGATGTTATTCGTTATTCAGCAGGTAACTTAACAACGGTTTCCGAAATTTTAAAATTATTCGGCATTCTGATAACCTCTTCTGCAACTTTGTCCGATTGTTTCTGTTGAATAACTTTATTGTCAGTTGTCTCCATATGAGAAAAGGCTACGACAAGCAACAGGAACAGTAACAACACGGATATACATACAAAGATAAATGGCACTAAAATAAACACAACTCCCATCATCGAGAGGGTTAAGTATCTAGAATCAGCCTTCTTCAAATATTTGTTAACGGATTCCTTGGTAACTTTTACAGGCTCAACTGATTCTTGCGAACGGAACTTTATGTAATTAATTGCCCACGGAATCGCGATAAAAAATGTTCCTATCACTGCTTCCATCAACAGCTCAACGTTTTCGGATATAAGACGATTTAACTCCAAAATCCAGAGAGAAACTGAGCATAATACGCCTATGACTCCAACTAGAATTAAACCGCCTATCGGATCAATCGAATTGTACTTCTCCATTTCGGCATAGCCCTTTGCGATTTTGGATTTTATATCCTTGTAATAGAGAGTGTTTCCGAAAAATCCGAAAAGTATAATACTGAGGAAATAAAATATAAACCAAATTACGCCTTTTAATACGTCGTCTTTACAAAACGCGAGTAAAATTTCGCCCCCTCCTACGCATATCAACGTAACCAGTACCGCCCATCCGTACATTTTTCTGTAAGCCAACCATGCAGATGAGCCAAACGCCGCGGCAAAGTTAAATGTGGTTTTGTTTTCTCTCTCTAACCTTTCGAATGCCTGCCGATAATACTCGGTATTTCTTTTGTTAAAAATCTCAAATATCCGAAAAAAACGCCCTTTCATGTTTATCCCCTACTGTCTATATTGCTTCGCGCAGTATACATTAGCCGAGCGCATAAGTCGAGATTTTTCAGGTGAGCGGTAGGGAGTTTTGCTCAATTTATCGAAAAAATTCAAGGAATAGAAATCCCGCGTCTATTGATATGCCTAAGGTTTGGTGATAGATTGCATGAGGTTGCCCGTGTGGCGGAATGGTAGACGCTACAGACTTAAAATCTGTTGTCCTTTCGGGCGTGGGGGTTCGAGTCCCTCCACGGGCACCATTTAGGGTGATATCCTCGTCAAAATCACGCAATCAGTTCGCAGTTTTTATTATCTCTTCGGTTTCGGTCGGTTTCTCTTGGCTGATTTTTTGCTTTACAGTCTTCTCGGAAATCTTCGAAGAATTCTTCTTTTTCTTTACATCTTTTGCCAGCTTCGCCCATGCATCATGCAACGCATCTAGGTCTTTTCTCATAGATTCATCGGTTTTACTGGTTTTACCTAACTTTTGCTTTTCTATGATTCTTTTGTTAATTTTATCTATTTCATCTAGTTGTTTCTTTATTTCTTTATCATCTAGGATTTTTATGCCTTTTTTCGCTTTCTTATTCGGCGTTTTGTCGATCTCTTCCGCTATTTTATCTAACTGATTCAATATTTTCTTCCCTGTATATTTCATACCAACAACAGCCAGAACACCCACCATAGATAGAATAAGTAAAAAAGATAACAGATAAGAAATCACACCAATACCCATCGATATGGTTAAATGTTTAGGATTATCCTTCTCCAAGTACGCGTTTACGGATTCTTCTGTAACTTCTACGGGTTCAACGGATTCCTGCGAATGAAACTTTTTGTGATCAATCGCCCAAACAATCGCTATAAAAACTATCTGAATCGGCACAGATAACAAACCGATAACATGCGACGAAAAGACCTTCGCTGACACTAAAATGCCTCCAAAAATTCCAACAAGAAGGGGCATCACTATTCCAACTATGACTATACCGCCTATCGGATCAATTGAATTATAGTTCGCAATTTCGGCGTAACCTTTTGTAACTTTAGATTTTATATGCTTATAATACAGGCTGTTTCCGAAAAATCCGAAACCTATAAATAAGATTAACGAAAACACACATGAACCTACAACTCTCTTCGTTGGGTTTGAACTCAACATCTGTAGAATTTCTTGAATTCCTCCGTTTGCCAATATCAACAACAGCGCCCATCCGTACATCTTCCTGAAAACTAACCATGCTCCCACGAAAAATGCCGCAGCAAAGTTGAATGTGGTTTTGTTTTCCTTCTCCAATCTGGTGAATGCCTGCTGATAATATTCGGTGTCTCTTTGATTAAAAAGCTCAAATATCCGAAAAAATCTTCCTTGCATATCCACCTCCAAATGTCTATGACTACATTGTAAGAAAAATTCGTTAATTTTTCGTTAAAAACCGAAATTTTTAAATATAAAAGCAACAAAAATCGGATATTTTATGAAAACAAAAGACCTATTCTGTAACTAACGAACGCAATAACCCAAGCAATCACACATTGAACCAAAATGATTCCGAAAGCCCATCTTTTTCCCAACTCTTTTTTTACCGTAGCGATTGCGGCGACGCACGGAGTATACAAAAGCGAAAAAATCAAAAAAACAAATGCCGTCAATTTTGTAAATATCGCAGGTAATGCATCGGTGCCTCCGCAAAGTACGGACAGTGTTGAAATCACGCTCTCTTTCGCCAAAAATCCCGACAGGAAGGCGGTTGAAACGCGCCAGTCTGCGATGCCCAACGGTTCGAATATCGGAGTGAGTGAGTTCCCCACCATTGCCAACAAATTCTCGGTCGATTCGGTTACGAAATTCAACCTGGAATCGAAGTGCTGCAGGAACCACACAAAAATCGACACAACAAAAATTATCGTGAACGCAAACTTCACGAAGTTTCTCACTTTGAAATACACAAGTCGGATCATGCTTTGGGCATCGGGCATCCGATAATTCGGCAACTCCATCACGAAAGGAACGGGCTCTCCCTTGAACGCGAAAAGTTTTAGCGCGCATATGAACGCCATCCCGAGAATAATCCCGATCAAATACAACGAAACCATGACCAACGCCTGCGATTCTTTGAAAAATGCCGACGTGAACAGCGCGTATATCGGAAGTTTCGCGGAACATGACATGAAAGGAATCAGCAGAATCGTCATTTTTCGATCGCGCTCCGACGGAAGAATTCGAGTTGCCATAATCGCGGGAACGCTGCAACCGAATCCCATGAGCATCGGCACGAAACTGCTGCCGGACAGACCTATTTTTCGCAAAATTCTATCCATGATGAACGCGACACGCGCCATGTACCCGGAATCTTCCAAGAGAGACAAAAAGAAAAACAACAAAATAATTGTCGGAAGGAAACTCAACACGCTGCCGACCCCGGCGAGAGCTCCGTCCGTAATCAGAGAATGAATCGCAGGATTCAGTCCGTAATCCGTCAGTCCAGCATTGATGAAATCCGAAAATTTTTCGATTTGAGAATTCAAAAAATCAGACAGCGACGCGCCGATCGAGCCGAATGTCATGTAAAAAATCGACGCCATAACAGCAATAAACGCAGGAAATGCGGTATATTTTCCCGTCAGAATCTTATCAATTCGCGTGCTAACTCTGCGGCTCAGTGCTTCCTTCGGTTTTTGAACAAAATTCCGACACAAATTCTCGATGAAGGAAAATCGCATATCAGCAACGGCCGCCTCGCGATCCAATTCTCGGGAAGTTTCCATCTCTTTTATCAGGCTGTCGCAAACCTCTTTCTTATTCTCATCCAAGGACAAAGAATCCCACATGACGGAATCTCCCTCCGCAATTTTCGCGGCAGCAAACCGTGTCGGAATTTGAGGTGCCAAAGCCGAATCTTCAATCAAATGAGCAATGGAGTTAATGCACGCCGCCACAGGCTTTTGCTCGACATTAATATGATCGCACCATTCCAATTTCCGAGGTTTTCTCCGACGTCTTGCGACATTTTCCACATGCTCGAGCAACTCTTCCAGCCCTTCTTTGCGCAAGGCCGAAATGGGAACGACAGGAACTCCGAGTGCCGCCTCGAAAGCATTTATGTCGATGTGCCCGCCCGATTTCATGACCTCGTCCATCATGTTGAGAGCAATGACCATCGGCGTATCCAGCTCGATCAGCTGCAAGGTCAGGTAAAGATTTCTTTCGATGTTCGAAGCATCGACTATATTGATAATTGCATGAGGCTTCTTTTGCAAAATGAAATTTCTCGTAACAATTTCCTCGTTCGAATACGGAGACAGAGAATAAATGCCCGGCAAATCCGTCAGCGACATATCCGGATGATCTTTGATTTTCGCATTGATTCCCTCAACAGTGACACCGGGAAAATTTCCGACTCGTCGATGCCGTCCTGTTAACTTATTGAAAAGCGTGGTTTTTCCCGCATTCGGATTTCCAACCAATGCCAAATCAATGTCGCCGAAAATCAAGGAATTATTCAAATCAAGAGTTTCGTCTGGATCTGTTTCTCCGATTTTCGGATGCTCTACAAAAGGAAGTTTCTTGTAATTTTTTTCAGATCTTTCAGAATTTTCGAGAGTCGCGACGCTGATTTTTTTCGCCTCTTCCTTTCTTATGGTCAGTTCGTACCCACGCACTTTGATTTCAACGGGATTTCCGAGCGGCGCAGTTTTTATCAGAGAGACAGTCACTCCCGGAGTCAGCCCCATATCCAGAAAATGCTTCCGCAGAATTTTGTCGGGACAATCAATCGATTGCACAACGGCACTATTTCCAACGGTTAACTCATCTAAGGTCATCTCTTCTCTCAAAAAAATCAGAAAAATGTAACGCAGGGTAGCATATTTTTGCGTGATTTTCATAAATATTAGTCCAAATACCCTAAAACGAATCAAAAAAATATAAAAATTTTAAAATTTCGCATTTTCGTTTACGAAGTATTAACTTTTAATTCATAGACTTTGATCAGTAAGCTAGAAATGGCGAAAGTTTATGAGTGAAATTCGAGATGAAGTTAAAAGGAAATAAAGTAAGAGTACTCGGATGCCTCACCGTAGCGGTCGTAATTTTTAGCTTACTTTTCTTTTTAGGAGAAGAGAAGTCCTTGTACGACCAAGCCTTCTCCATGTTGATGAAAAATGAAGGCGGATATGTGAACAATCCATATGATCCTGGAGGAGAAACCAAATACGGAATTTGCAAAAAATACAATCCAAATATCGACATAAAAAGTATTACGTTAGACTTTGCTAAGCAATATTATTATCAAAAATTTTGGCATACGATGTATGAAAAAATAAAAGATCAAAAAATCGCTCTTAAACTGTTCGATACATCTGTTAACATAGGAAAAGAACAATTATATTATCTGATAAATGAGACATTATTAGATGCTGTTTGTTATCCCGACGAAGATGCTATTGAAGAACTCGAGTTTGTCACTCAAACATCCGAAGAAAGCGAAAATTTCGAATTATGGAATGATTATGTTGTAGAAAAGATAAATACTATGGATAGTGACCTTTTTCTTAATGTTTTCAAGAGCAAACTAATCCAATATTACTGCTCCCGAGTCTATGACAACAATGACCTTCACATTTTCCGTCTCGGCTGGATAAAAAGAGCGGCCCGTTAAATCATATCTCAACTTTTTCAGCTTTTTCTATCTTAAACATTTTCAGGTCTCGGACGATTCCCTGGTCCTTTTTGATTCTGAAATTTCCGAGAGTTCCCTGATAATTTTCGTCGAACATTTCTCTGTGCGTTCTCGAAGACTCATTGATCATTTTTACCATGTCATAGGCAGCCAGACTGATGACTGTCGGAGCCGTGTGAAACACTTTTTTGTATTCTTCGATAAATTCCTTCTGCTCTTCGCTGTCCGCATAGGCGAAGATTGCACCTTCCCATTTTTCTGGATTTGAGAGAGCAAGTGAACTCAAAGTAAATACCTCGGACTTCGTCGACTGCACCGGTTCAAAAGAAAAAATTGCTTGGGTATTTGAATTTTGCGCGATTTCGGATAAATCCGTTCCGGAATCATAGCTGACCACATTGAAATTCTCCTCATCCATATTGTATTTCGCAGCCTCTTTTTGGATAATCGCCGCAACGCTTTTGAAAAAATCTCCCTTGGGCACGAACACTGTGAGAGAACGCAATTGATTTTCGCGAAGATATCTGAAAACCGTCTCGATTTCTTCTTGAGGAGACAGCCCGCAAGCGTAAATATGTCCATTATTCGCCGCTACATTGTTGGACAGAGAAAACAGCGGCACTTTCTGAAAAATCGACGCAAATTTATGGGATTCCTGAAAAAATACAGGCCCAACGGCGGCTTTCAAATTCGGAAATGACGACTGCCGCAAATAGTCCGAATAATCATTTGTATCGATGACATAAATATCCATTTTCGAGTTTTGATTTCCCAGAATACAAGCGTTTAGGACGTTTTGCCCGATCTCTTTGTGCGGGCCGCTGACAGGAACCAACAACGCAATCGAATTTTCAGCTTTCCGAACATTTTCAAGATAGGCATCGCCGGACGAAATTTTTGATGGTATGACTTTCTGATCCGATGTATCATGCGAAGTACATGATGTAAGCAGAGCCAAAAGGAGCAATTTCGTTGCAAATTTCATTTTTTTCTCCAAAACTGATCGAATCCATTTCTGATAAGATCCGCCAGCAAAAGGATAAACCAGGTTTGTATTTGGTTGCAACGCCGATCGGAAACTTATTTGATATTTCTTTGCGCGCGCTGAACATTTTAAAAAAATCCAAAATAATTTTTGCGGAAGACACGCGAAATTCTCGCAAATTGCTGAATTTTTACGAAATAGATACGCCGTTGGTTGCGTGCCATGAATATAATGAGACCATGCCGGCAGTCGTCGAAAAAATCGAGCGTGGCGAAATTTATTCTTTGATCTCGGACGCAGGCACTCCGACGATTTCTGACCCGGGATATCGCCTCGTGAATTGGTGCGTCGAAAATGGCATCGAGGTCGTGCCGATCCCAGGGGCTTGTGCGTTTATCGCGGGACTTTGCGGTTCCGGGTTGCCGACGGATCGATTCACATTCTGCGGATTTCTTCCGAGCAAACAGCACGCGCGGCGCGAGGCTCTGCAGGAGGTAAAATCCAAAACCGAAACGCTGATTTTTCTGGAATCGCCAAAGAGAATTTCGGATTCTTTAAAAGACATGCGAGAAATTTTCGGAGATCGTCATTGCTGCATTTGTCGCGAACTTACCAAGCTGTACGAAGATTTTCAGCGCGGGCCGCTCAGCAAAATCATCAAGTATTTTTCCGAAAACGAGCCAACGGGCGAATTTGTGGTGATAATTTCGGGTAATAAGGAGGAAAAAATCGACGAAACCAAAATTTTTTCGGAACTCTCAGAGTTACTGCAGAAATTTCGCGTAAAAGAGGCCGTAGAAATCATCGTTGAAAAATATTCGGTAAATAAAAAAGCAATCTATCAAAAAGCGTTGGAAATTAAAGATGCGCAAAACTGAGTTTCGGGGATATTTCGGGGAATTCGTCGCGATATTGTTGCTGATGTGCAAAGGATATCGAATTCTGAAGCATCGGTACAAACTAAGCGGCGGAGAAATCGACATCATAGCGAAACGCGGCGATAAAATTTCATTCATCGAGGTCAAAACCCGCAAAAGCGAGGAAAAATGCCAAATCGCGATCACTCCGCAGCAGCTGCGCAGAATTCGCAACGTATCTCAATTTTTCTTGAAAAACAATCCGAAATATCTGAATTGCGACCTTAGTTTCGACGTCATTTTGGTCGCAGATTGGTGCTTTCCGAAACATATCGAAAATATTTCGATTTAAAGTCGGGCGAATCAAAAACGAAAATATAGATAAAAAAACCGATAAGTCGACACGCATTACATCAAACAAATCAACGAAAAAGAAATTATTAGGCGGCAGGTGCTGCAGGAGCAATTGGTTTCGTATTGTTATACTGCGAATTCCGAGATATTTCCTGTCTGCGATAGAGGTCATTATCGCCGTTCGTCAAAGTTTTGTCGTCATCTGTGTTTCTTTTCGATGAAATGCTTCTTTCTGACGAATTTTGCATACTACTGCCAAGAAAGCCTCGGATTCCTTCGCAACAGAATTCAATTGACCTTTGTACAAATCCCAAATTTGGATCTTTTGAAATACCGTTATCCTGCACATTTTGGATTAAATTTTGCATGCGTAAATTGATTTCTGAAAGCTGCTTGGCCAACTCCTCAACTTTTCTCTTAGCTTGCCATTTTAACGGAACGATTCGATTAATTTTTTCTTGTTCCCTTTTTTTATTTTCGCTCTGGCGCAATTTTTCATTCTGAATTTTTTCCTGTATCGAAGTAATTATGTGCATTTGCTGGATTTTTCTTTCTCTCTGCTGTTCCGGGCTGAGAGATAAACCATTTTGTTCCCGGCTTTTTAAAAATATTTCAAATTGTTTTCCTAAATTTTCCATTTGCCTGAGTTTTTCTTGTTCTTGAGCAGCTTCATATTCTTCGAACTTTCTCAGTTTTTCTTGTTTAATAGTTTCTTCTTCACGTATTTTTTGTTCATGAGCTCTTCGCAAATCGTCGAGTTCTCTCTGTTCATCAAGCTTTTTTTGTTCTTCAGCTTTTCTCCATTCTTCAAGAGCTCTCTGTTCCTCGAGTCTTTTTTGTTTCTCAGCTGATTGATATTCTTCGTACTTTTTCTGATCTTCGAGCCTTTTTTGTTCTTCAACCTTTCGCAGTCTTTCGATCTCTCTCTGTCGGTCTTGATCTCTTAGATAAAGTTCATAACTTTCGGAGTTTCTAACTGGGTAAGCGTTGTAAGTTCCGTCTTTGTCGTGATATCCGCGAAAGTCAAGAGTCCTGTCGTTATAGTCATCATAAGGTCTTCTTGAATCGTAGTTTCCGTAATACGAGTCGGCATTCGCGCCGGAGGAGGCCAAGCCCAAAATTGTTAATCCGAAAATCAGCGTGTAAACTCTTTTCATTCTATCCTCCTAAAAATCATCCGCATGAAGCATTTCGTTGTCCAACGGTTTGTATCTGCGAAGACGATCATTTTTCGTCGGAACCAATTGATATCTGCCGTAAAGACCTCCCGATATTGTCGAATACTGATCGTTTTCGTTCCAATAAGGGTCTGTCTCACTGCGAATGTAATCTTCGATGGAATTATCTGAGCCACGAAGATAATCTTCAACGGAATTATCTGAGCCACGAAGGTAATCCTCAACGGAACTATCCGAGCCGCGAATGTAATCTTCGACGGAATTATTCGGGGTAAAGACTTGGGAAGAGTTTCTATCTGGAATTTCGGCATTCTCTTCGTCGTTATCTCGCTCAAAATTTTGTCCTGATGCCGAGGCATAATTCCTCTGAACTGACTGCTTACCTTGGAATTGATCTCGAAGCAACTGTTGATCAATTCGGTCAGACCGAGAAGTTTGATTCGTGCGAGCTGACGTTTTTGATTGTTCGGAAATCTCCTCGTCTTCGTCCGCCTCCGTATCCTCCGAATCGGAGTCATAACCGCTATCGGCAATACTTTCATTGTCGGAATCGTCAGCAGCAGAGCTCTTTTTAGCGACCGCGGATTTCTCATTGGAAGAAGTATCTGCGACATCATCCTCTGCTTCATCTCTCTGATTATTTTCCTCTTGCACAGCTTGTTCTTTGGCTTCTTGTGCGGCAGTTTGACTGTCGACGACGGACGAATCTTGTCTCTCATCTTCGTCGAAATCGTCTGAGTTTGTTATTACGTCGTCGCTTGATGTTACAGAATCCTGTGCGACTCGATTTACCTCCTGCTTTTGGGTTGGTTGTCTGTAAAAATCATCGTCATATTGAGGCTCAATTGGGTCGGAATTCAGCATAAGGGCCCCTATTCCTCCCGCTCCAACCACTCCTCCTACAATACCGCCCGTGCCGATCCAATCGTCGTCATCATCATCGTTTTCAATTCTGTCATTTGATGGTCGGACGGCTTCAACAGCGCCATCTTCTCCGTCATCATCATTTTGAACTACATCATTCGCTGCAGGCGGCTGATTCCCTGCGTCGTTAGCGTCGGAATCGGAATCGCTATTTTGCCCAGATTCGTCATTTTCTTCGTTGTTTTCGTTTTCTTTAGCATCTGCACTTTGCTCATTATTCTTCGAATCTGGATTTGCGGCACTTCCGTCATTCTGCGCACTGCCATCAGAATTCGGATTTGCAGCACTTTCATCATTTTTTGCATCACTTCCGGAAGCGGAATTATTATTTTGCATTGCTGCTGCCGTAATAGTTGGCCCATTTCCGCTGATCGAAGTTCCCCAAATATCCCCAGGTATAGTTTCTTTACTTTCGAAATACAGATTTGGATATTTCCGGTGCCGAATCATAAGATTTAAAACATCGAACAAAAAATAAAGGTTTCCGACACGCTTATCGATTTCCATCTTTTCGGTGTTACGAAGCGGAGCAATGGTATCTTTTAAAAGCTTGTTGTTGATAATGGACGGATCGTTTTTCAAAATTCTGTAGAGATTATATATCGTAATTTGAAAATCTTCTTTGATTTTTTTTAGTTCTTGAAGCCGAGCCTCGGGAGAATTTTCCTCTGTGTTTCCTTGTAATTCAGGATTATTCATGAGATTCTGATATTGTTGAAGTAAGCTTCTTAAAGTAGCGCTGTTTTCGGGATCGCTTTTGAACATTTGGCTATTAAGATCTTCATCCAAAAACAACTTGGGGTCCCATTCTCCTCCATTTTTAATATAATTCTCCGCCGATTGAAAAAATTTATCATAATCTTGCACTCTCGGCTGAACCGGAGCTAAAACGTCGCCGCTATTGTAAGTTCTTCCGGGGTTGCTGGAAACAGGGGATGCATTGTAAATTCCGTTTTGATCGTAATTTCCGAACAGATTACCGCTTCGAGAATCACTAAAAGTCTTGCTGCTGAGAAAATCACTTATCATGGACGAATCGAAGGTCGGCGCGTTGGCGAACAATTTCGTCGCGGAAAAAATAAAAAACAGCTGCAGCAATAAAAATAAATATCTCATAATCTATCTCTTTTTACATTGTAGCCATTAATTGTTAAAATTTCGTAAGTTTTTCAGAATTTCGGGGATTTTGAAATGAAAGTTACGATTTTGGGTTGCGGATCATCTTTGGGAGTTCCTGCGTTAAAGTACGGATGGGGTGTATGCGATCCGAAAAATCCGAAAAATCGGCGAACTCGGTCTTCTGTCATAATTGAGGAAGCAGAAACTGTGTTGCTGGTGGACGCGTCACCTGATCTTCGAGAGCAATTGCTGCGTTTCGGAAACCAAGATATCGATGCGATTTTGTTCACCCATGCCCATTTTGATCATACCAACGGAATCAATGAGCTGCGTCCTTTATATTTGAAAATGAATAAGTCGCTGGATATTTTTGCGACCGCCGACACTCTTGCGGAGCTCTACCAAAATTTTTCGTATTTATTTGAGCATAATTCTCATGACATTTACGATTCATATTTGCGCGCAAACGAAATTTCTCTCGGAAAATTTTCCGTCAAAAATATTTCGGGCATTTGCTTTGAACAGGATCACGGATTTTCAAAATCGCTCGGGTTTCGCGTCGGGAATTTCGCCTATTGCACAGACGTCACGGGATTTTCCGATTTCTCTGTGCTGGAAAATCTCGATATTTGGATCGTCGATTGCCTGAACAGCGACGAAAAAAGGCCGACCCATGCGAATTTGGAGCTGGTGCTGAGCTGGGTAGACAAATTGCATCCGAAAAAAACCTTCCTTACTCATATGGACACGTCAATGGACTACGACAGCCTGATAAAATCCCTGCCGCCTAACGTCGAGCCGGCCTACGATATGCAGGTTCTGTACTGTAAGTAGTTAAGTTGTAAACTTCCTCTTTTTTGCCTTCTCAATTAAGAGAGTTTCAACTATTTTTGTTCTCTCTCGGTTGAAATCAAGAGGATTTTAACTTTTTGACACTATAATCCCGAGGGCGGGGGCTGTGAGGCGAGCGTTTTTCAAATAGTTAACAAAAGGTTAATTTAACAATTTATCAACTTTTCCATGCTACCATGCCCAGGGTGGGGAGCGAGGGGCGGACAGCAATTTAAAATTAACAAAATCTTAACCTTTTGATCTTTTTTTCGGAGAATAAATTAAAATTCATGAAAAGAATCAATTCATAATCCACACAAATTTCAATGAGTTCTTCCCATTTTTTTTATTTCTGACTTATACAGTTTCGGCTCCAGCATTTTTTTCATAGCGACGTATTCATTGAGTTTCCCTGCATTTAAAAAAACTATATTGTCGATCGGATATTTGGAAAAGTCGGTTAGTTCGAGAAGTTTTTTAGCCCCCTTTTGATTGATTATGTAACCGTACATTCCATAAACCAGATTGGTCGGTTGAATTTTTGCGACATGCGGATGATTTTCGACATTATCGATATCCCTGAAAACTTCTCCCACGCAAACGGAATACCCGTATTTGTAACTACGTCCTAGTCCTACACCTAGAAAAGCGATGTCCCAATCATCCGGGAGATCCGCTACATATTCCGCCAAGTTTTTCTTGAAATCTTTATCGAAGATGACATCGTCTTCGAAAACCATGACTTTATCATAATTATTTTTGATCATTTCTTTCCAAATTTCCCGATGGCTACACGTGACACCGATTTCTCCCAAAGAAAATTGTTTTTTTTCAACGAAAATTTTCATCAGAGTACGTCCATGTAAAACAACGTTATATGTCGTGGGCCCGTTCTCCCAAGAATATTTGGAAAAATCCTTCTTTTTTTCCGAGGCCAGAAATTCTCCTGTTTCAGCATTTTGAAAATCCAACTCGTATCCATCCACGGCCTTAAATTTTTTATATTTGAGATTTTGCTCATCAAGCTGTTTTTTCACGAAAGCGAACCGCTCGGGTGTCCGATCTAAACTGATTACATATGTTTTTATCTCTTCTGCGGTATTGCCGTTTTTGTCACCGAGACAGGCGCACAACAACGAACATAAAATTATGGCCGCTTTTTTCATTTTTTACTGTCCTAATTTTGCAATTTCTGAGCCAAAAGGATTCCCCGATACTAATTTTATTTTTGAAACATATAAATTTAGGCTGTCCGCGCGATCTATTATTGCCACATCGACGGGAATATCTGTATCTTCGGTTAATTCCAACAGTTTCTCAGCAGATTTCGAATTTATGCAATAAGCATGCGATCCACGAATTTGTCTTGTACTTTTTAATTTTGCGTAATATGGCGACGGAGTATTTAACAATCCGTTCAACCAAAATCCTGCGGATACGAAACAAGTTTTTTCGGCGTGTGGTTTATTCTTACATATATCAAGGAAGAAAATATCAAAGTCGTCAGGCATGTTTTTGATGACTTTCGCCAGATTTTCTTTAAAATCATCGCGAAACTCCACACCATCTTCAAGAATTATTGCATTTTCGTACTTATTTTTGATGATATCCTGCCAAACAGCTCTATGATTTGAAAAACAATTTTTGTATGTGTCTCGAAAACTTGCGTGTTTAAATCCGAACTTATCGAGCTGATTTTTTACAAATTCCAACCTCTCCAAAGTTCTGTCTAGAGAAATGATATATATTTTTTCGGGCATCTCGCTGTGACACGCTGATATATCTTGAATAAACAAAAAACACAGCAACAATAGGTGTAACAATCCCCTCATTTATTCCTCAAGACCTGTTAAGTTTGTTTATAGCACATTTGCGTATCTATATACAGCTGTCGCAAGACTTTAACTCCGACATATTTCAATGTTTCCAAAATTCGATTCCTTCACCCGAAGCTGATGCTACAACCTCCGAAACAGAACTACTGCGAAAAATTATTTTATTCCCTCATCCAATGGCATTATACAACAACGTATTTTATCCATATCGGCTCCGTGATCTTTCAGAAAATCTATTATTTTATAATTTCCTTGTTTTAGTGCCGTAATCAGCAAAAAACTCCCTATTTTTTCGCAAAGAACTCTTAAATTCGCATCTCTGTCCTGACGAGTAAAACTTATAGATGCGCCCCATGCATACAAATACTCTTTTGCGAAATTCTCTCCCCTTTCTAACGCTTCATCAAAGCTCATATTATGAACATTCTGTGCCAAAAAATTCTTTGTTATTTCTTTTTTTTGTTCCGTCTCTTGTAAATTCTGTCCCTCTGATGAAAAAGGATTGGCTCCAAGTGCGTTTGTCGCTAAATGCAGCATAAAGATAACAAAAGTCCCTTTCATTGTTTCTTCTCCTTTTTTGTCTGAAACACCTCCGCACCGCGCAAGTATATCTGACCTTACAGGATTTTCAAGGTCTTTAAATTTGGAAATTTTATGAATGGCTATCCCTAACTACTGCTAGAATTCTCTCGAGGCAGAAGATTTTCTACTTCTGCCTTTTGACTAGGTTTATCTGAATTGTCCACCAGATTAATCTTCTGTAAAATAATCAGAAGGCCAATCTTCACTTATATTTGAGTCAGCATCCCATTCATAATTACTAGAATTCTCTCTATTTAACCCCGAACTTGTCGACGCTGTTTCGACCTTCTGAGGATTTCCAGACTCAAGATCCTTTTTTACAGCATTTTCAGAATCAGATTTATCTGTGGCTTGTTCATCTTTCGTTATACTCGATGCCGCTTCATTTTTTACAGCATTTTCAGAATCAGATTTATCTGTGGCTTGTTCATCTTTCGTTATACTCGATACAGCATTTTCAGAATTAGATTTATCTGTGGCTTGTTCATCTTTCGTTATACTCGATGCTGCTTCATTTTTTACAGCATTTTCAGAATCAGATTTATCTGTGGCTTGTTCATCTTTCGTTATACTCGATGCTGCTTCATTATTGCTTGGATTCTTCCCTTCTTCAATAGCGTTACGCCACTGTTGTCGAAATTGTTCCAGAATTGCTTCGTTACTTGCATTTACGTTAACATCCCCTTCATAATCAATAGGATTTTTCCCCTTTAGATTTGAACTAGACGGCGCTACTGATTCATTATTTTCAGGCTGTTGTTCGAGCTTTTCCTTACTTTGGATCTTTGACGAGTATTCCTGATCCGAGGCATTGTTATTAGATTTAGGCTCACTCACCTTACTCTCAGATTTATCCACGGTATCTTTAGGAACAGCATTCGACGACGATGCCTTATCGTTTTCGTTATTTTCAAGCGGTTGTTCAGACTTCGAGTATTCCTGTTCTTGAAGTCTACGAGCAAGTTTCTCGTCATCAACATCTTCTTCAAGCGCCAAAGCACGTTTATAATCATTTGGATCTTGAAGCCCCTCGAGATTTCTCAGATATTCAACGATATTGGAATGGCCTCTTTTGTCAGCCAAATACAACGGAGTATTTCCATCGTTATTTCTTTTATAAAAATCAGCACCATGCTCGATCAAATGTTTTACGACATTGAGATGTCCATTTCGTACCGCACTTATCAATGGAGTATCTCCATATTTATTTGCTTGATTGACGTTTGCTTTGTGTTCCACCAGATATTCTACAATATCAAGATGTCCTTTTTTTGCTGCCCAATTCAATGGAGTATTTCCATCTTTATCTGCTTGATTGACGTCTGCTTCGTGTTCCACCTGATGTTTTACAAGATCAAGACGTCCTTCTTTTACTGCCCAAATCAATGAAGCATTTCCATATTTAACAGCGTTAAGCCACTGTTGTCGAAATTGTTCCAGAATTGCTTCGTTACTTGCATTTACGTTAACATCCCCACTTTCCAGATATTTTTCAATATCAAGATGGCCATTTTGTGCTGCACTTATCAATGGAATATATCCATATTTATTTGCTTGATTGACATCTGCTCCGTGTTCTTCCACCAGATATTTTACAATATCAAGATGTCCTTTTTTTGCTGCCCAATTCAATGGAGTATCTCCATCTTTATCTGCTTGATTGACATCTGCTCTGTGTTCCACCAGATATTCTACAATCTTGAGATGTCCATTTCGTACCGCACTTATCAATGGAGTATCTCCATA
>CACXWU010000005.1 GCA_902771535.1 uncultured Pseudomonadota bacterium
GCAATGAACCCAGTTGATCACCCGCATGGTGGTGGTGAAGGTAAGACCAAGAGCGGTAGGCAGCCAGTTACTCCGTGGGGTAAGCCGACGAAAGGTTACAAGACCAGAAGGAAGGCAAAGCCATCCGATAAGTTTATTTTGACGCGTAGAAAGAAATAGGTGAGATTGTGGCTCGTTCAGTATGGAAAGGTCCGTTCGTAGACGGATATTTGATGAAAAAAGTGAAAGCGTTATTGGAATCAGGGCGCCGTGATCCTATTAAGACGTGGTCAAGACGTTCGACGTTGATACCTGATTTCGTCGGAGTGACTTTCAATGTACACAACGGACGTAAGTTTATCCCAGTGTTGGTGACCGAAGAAATGGTTGGTCACAAATTGGGAGAATTTGCTCCAACCCGTACATTCAACGGTCATTCGGGTGATAAGGCAGCCAATAAGAAGTAAGAGGAGTTATTATGGCTAAAAGATTGAGAATCGTACCAACTTCTGCCGATGTTATCGCTAAGGACAGAATGGTATTGGCATCTCCTCGCAAGGTGAATCTTGTCGCTAAGATGATCAGGGGAATGTCCGTATCCAAAGCTTTGGATGCATTGAAATTTTGTAAAAGAGCTGTAGCTCAAGATGTTAGGAAGACTCTTTTGTCCGCGGTAGCGAATGCCGAGACAAATCATTCTCTTGACATCGATTTGCTGACTGTGAAAGAGGCTTATGTCGGGAAAGCCGTCGTACTCAGGAGGTTTATGGCTCGTGCGAAGGGTAGCGGAGCACCTATTCGCAAGAGATTTAGTCGTTTGACAGTAGTACTATGTGAGACTGAGGGTTAAGATGGGACAAAAAGTAAATCCGAATTCGCTTCGTTTGGGAATTATTCGCAACTGGAATTCCTGTTGGTATTCCAAAAAGGACTACGCGAAATTATTGCGTCAGGATTATGAGTTGAGAGAATTTTTGAACAGCAGGCTTAATCAGTCGGGAGTTTCTAAGATTTCCGTCGAGAGGATGGCAAAAAAAATAGTTGTTACTATCCACACTGCGAAGCCGGGGATGGTAATCGGTAAGAAGGGTAACGGTATTGAAAAGTTGCGTGCTGATTTGGTCAAGGTTGTTGGATCAGATGTTGCTTTGAACATCGTGGAAATCCGCAAGCCGGAGATTGATGCTAAATTGGTGGCCGATTCTATTGCATCTCAGATTGAGAAAAGAGTCGGATTCCGTAAGGCTGTTAAGAGAGCAATGCAGTCTACGTTGAGAGCTGGCGGTTTGGGAATCAGGGTTAATTGTTCCGGACGTTTAGGCGGAGCGGAAATCGCGAGAATGGAATGGTATAGAGAAGGTCAAGTCCCTCTCCACACACTGAGAGCTGATATTGATTACGGATTCGTAACCGCTCACACTACCTATGGTGCGATTGGTGTAAAAGTCTGGATCTACAGAGGTGAACAGTTCAATGCAAAGCCTATATTCTTACCGAAGCGTATAGGTGAAAGACAAGAGAGGGAATAAGATATGTTATCTCCAGCCAGAATGAAATATAGGAAGCAATTTAAAGGAAAAATTCACGGAGTTGCTTCACGAGGTTTTACTTTGAGCTACGGATCTTACGGATTGAAGGCTTTGGAACCGGCGAGAGTTACTGCTGCGCAGATTGAGGCCGCAAGACGTACGATCACAAGGTGCATGAAGCGTGTAGGTAAAGTTTGGATCAGAATTTACCCGGATGTTCCTGTTTCCAAGAAGCCGGCGGAAGTCAGAATGGGAAGCGGAAAAGGTGGTGTCGAATGCTGGGTTTGTCGAGTTCGTCCTGGAACGATTATGTTCGAGATGGATGGTGTCGATGAGTCTTTGGCAAGAGAGGCGTTATCCTTGGCTGCGGCCAAATTGCCGATTTCCACTAAAATCATAGTCAGGGAGGCATAAATGGCTAAAAAGAAAGAAAAGACAGCTTTCGCGGAATTGGATGCAGCGAAGTTAGAGAGAATGAGAATACGTTTTCGTCGTGTTCTCGGAGAGAGTGTTTCCGCACATGTTGTAAAAAATGCTCGCAAAAACGTAGCAAAATGTGTAATATCATCGGAGAACAGTGAGGGAAAAGATGCCTAAGCGTATTTTAGAAGGGGTAGTAACGAGTAACTCGCGTGACAAAACAGTTACGGTCGCTGTTACCAGAAGAGTGTTGCACCCGCGTTACAAAAAATATATAAATGTAATCAAGAAGTTTCATGCTCATGATGAAAAGAATGAGTGCAACGTCGGAGATAATGTTGCGATTTGCGAATCCAGTCCTATTTCCAAGACGAAGAGTTGGATTGTCGTAAAAAATAGTTCTGAGGGGAGTAACTAGATATGATACAGATGCAATCGCGGTTAAACGTGGCAGATAATTCTGGTGCTCGTGAAATTATGTGCATTAAGGTTCTCGGCGGGGCAGGTCGCAGATATGCGAGAGTCGGTGATATCATCGTGGCATCCGTAAAGGAGGCAATTCCTCGTGGAAAGGTTAAAGAGGGTGATGTTGTTCAGGCTTTGGTTGTCAGAACGGCTTCAGCTATTCACCGCAAGGACGGAAGCGTGATTCGTTTCGACAAAAATGCTGCTGTTCTGATTAACAAACAGGGAGAGCCGATCGGAACTCGTGTTTTCGGGCCGGTAACGAGAGAGTTGCGTTTGAACAAGAATATGAAAAAAGACAGTGTAGCGAAGAGCATGATGAAGATCATATCTTTGGCTCCGGAGGTGCTATAAATGAATAAATGGCGAATTAAGAAAGGCGATACGGTACAGGTAATCGCCGGTCAGGATAAAGGCGTAAAAGGTGAAGTTTTGCGCGTTTTGAGGGATGAGCGGAGAGTCGTGGTTAAAGGTGTACATGTTTGCAAAAAGCATCAGAAGCCTTCCATGAATAATCCGGGCGGAATCATTGAGAAAGAACAATCCATCCACGCATCTAATGTGATGTTGATTGATCCTTCCAATGAGAAGCCAACTCGTGTCGGGATGAAAATGGTTGATGGTAAGAAAGTGCGTTTTTCGAAACGTACAGGTTCTGTAATAAACTAGACGTGGGAAGAAAATGGCTCGTTTAAGAGATTATTATAATGAAAAAGTTATCCAGCAGCTGAAGAAAGCTCTTGGGTTGAAGAATGATTTTGAGGTCCCGTCGTTGACTAAGATTGTCCTCAATATGGGAATGGGTGAAGGTGTTGCCGACAGCAAGTACGTAAAGCAGGCTGTCGATGAGTTGACCATGATCGCCGGACAAAAAGCGGTTATGACCACAGCTCGTAAGTCTATTGCCGGATTTAAATTGCGACAGGGGCAAAAAATCGGAGCAATGGTAACACTTCGTGGAGAGAGAATGTACGAGTTCCTCGACAGATTGATTAACATTGCGTTGCCGAGAGTCAGAGACTTTCGAGGATTGTCTAAAAAATCCTTCGATGGCAACGGAAATTATTCTTTCGGTATTAAGGAACAAATTGTTTTCCCTGAAGTTGCCGTTAGCAGTGTTGATAATATCCATGGGTTGGATGTTGCTATTGTTACAAGCACCAGGAACGATGCGCATGCCGCAGAGTTGTTGAAGGCTTTTAATTTCCCATTTGTTTCATAAGAGGTTGAGATGGCTCGTTTAAGTAGTATCGAATCAGCAAAAAGAATCCGCAGGGTTGTGAAATCCAAGAGTGCGAAGCGTGCGGAGTTAAAAGCTATTATTATGGATAAGACAGTGTCTCCGGATAAGCGTTTTGAGGCACAGCTGAAATTGGCGGCTATGCCTAGAACTTCATCGGCGACAAGAATAAGAAATCGTTGTATGATTACCGGGCGTGCACGCGGTGTATACAGAAAGTTTAATATTTCTCGTATTATGTTGAGAGAAATGGTCGCCGACGGATTGATTCCGGGCGTACGTAAAGCAAGTTGGTAAAAGGAGTTTTTCTAAAATGATGACAGATCCTATTTCAGATATGCTTGCAAGAATTAAAAACGCTTGCAATCGTTATTTTGAAACAGTTGATATCCCATCATCCAAAATTAAAGCAGGAATACTGCGGGTCTTGGAAAAGGAAGGGTATATTAACGGTTTCCAAGAAGTTGCGGTAGACGGTCATAATTTCTTGAGAGTAGAGTTAAGATATTATGAAGGTCGTCCTGTGATTAATATGTTAGACAGAGTTTCTAAGCCAAGCCGTAGAGTTTACTCGAAGATCAAAAAGGTCAGCTCGGTGTACAACGGATTTGGTATTTATGTCTTGTCCACATCGAAGGGGATTATGTCCGACGCTGAGGCCAAGAAAGAGAATGTCGGTGGCGAAATTTTGTGTAAGGTGTTCTAAAGATGTCTAGAATTGGAAAGCATCCCGTAGAGATTCCGGCCGGCGTTACAGTTACGGTAAACGACGGAATCGTTTCAGGAAAAGGTAAAAATGGCGGATTCGAGTTCAAGGTCGCCGAAAGCGTAAATGTAGAACTCGTTGACAACAAGATTGTTTTTAAGCCGGTTGATGAAAGCAAGAATGCAAGAGCTATGTGGGGAACCTGCAGAGCCGTTGTTGCGAAAAAAATTGCCGGGTTGGTCGAAGTATTCTCCAAGAAGGTTAACTTAGTTGGAGTGGGATACAAGGCCAGCGTTCAGGGTAAGAATTTGGTTCTTCAATTGGGATACAGTCACGATGTGATTTTTGAAATTCCTGCTGATTTGAAGATAGTTTGCGAGAACCCGACTACGATTGTGGTATCCGGTGCGGACAGCCAGAGAGTAGGTGAGGTTATCAAGAATATTCAAAAGTTTAGAGCTCCAGAGCCTTACAAGGGGAAGGGAGTCATTATTGAAGGTCAGTATGTCTATCGTAAAGAAGGGAAAAAGAAGTAATCATGGCCAGATTTAGTAAAAATTTTAAGCGTAGAGCGGCAAGAGCGCGTTTTGCGATACGTCGTAAGGCTTTCGGAAAGCCAAGACTTTCTGTTTTCAGATCGGATCGACACATGTACGCTCAGATTATAGATGATTCTTGCGGTAAGACTTTGTGTTCGGCTTCTACTTTGGAGAAGAATTTCAGAGCCGATAAGAGTTCGAACTGTGATGCGGCAGCGAAGGTCGGGACTTTGATCGCTTCGAAGGCCGTTGAAGCAGGAATAAAAGAGGTTGTTTTTGACCGTGGTGGTTACAACTATCATGGCAGAGTGAAAGCTCTTGCCGATGGTGCACGTAGCGGCGGATTGGTATTTTAAGGGTTAAGTTTATGAGTCGTGAAGAAGTAGCTTACATTGAGAAACTTGTAGCAATAAATCGAGTCGCTAAAGTTGTAAAGGGTGGAAAGAGATTTTCATTTTCAGCTCTGGTGGTTGTCGGAGACGGAAAGGGTCGAGTCGGATTCGCCATGGGTAAAGCGAGAGAAGTCGCGGATGCCGTGAAGAAAGCTTTTGAGAAAGCAAAAAAGTGTATGGTTAGAATTCCTTTGAGAGAAGGTCGTACTCTGCACCATGATGTATTCGGAAGATTCGGTGCGGGTAAAGTGGTTCTGCGTTCGGCGGTTTCCGGAACAGGAATCATCGCCGGAGGTGCTATGCGTGCGGTATTCGAAGCTTTGGGAATCCAAGATGTCGTCAGTAAATGTATCGGATCAGCAAATCCGCACAATATGGTCAGAGCGACATTTGACGCTTTGAGAGCGACTGTATCTCCGAGATACATTGCTGCGAAAAGAGGCAAGAGAATTGGCGAAGTAACATCTCGTCGTGCATCAGTGAAATAAGGAATAGTTATGGTTAAGGCAAAAGCGAAAGCGAGTAATTTGATAGTTACCCAGACGGGTAGCCAGATCGGATGCGTAAAAAACCAGATCGCTTGTTTGAAGGGATTGGGTTTAGGAAAAATCGGAAGAAAATCTACCTTGAAAGATGACGCCTGCGTAAGAGGTATGATTCGTAAGGTTGCTCACTTGGTGAAAGTGGAGGCTGTAAATGACTGAGACTAAAAAAGTAAAAACTAAAGTGAAGACTGACGCAAAAACTGAGGTAAAAAAGGTAAAGGCTGATGCAAAGGCTGAGACTAAGGTTAAGGCTGCGGTTAATGCCAAGGTAAAAGCAAAAGCAGATGTGAAAACTAAAGTGATAAAATTAAATAGCTTGAAGGCTCGTAACGGAATAGACAGTAAGGCTCTTGGACGCGGTATTGGATCGGGAAAGGGAAAGACTTCTACCTTTGGTCACAAGGGAGGTAAAGCTCGTTCTGGACGTGGCAAAGTAGTTTGGTTTGAGGGTGGCCAGATGCCTCTCTACAGAAGACTTCCGAAGAGAGGTTTCAATTCCATGCAGGATAAGTCTCGTATCAACATCATTAACCTCTGCGATTTGCAGAAACTGTGCGAGGCAAAAGTTCTTGATGCCAAAAAAGAGGTTACAGTTGACGTCTTGAAGGGTTTAGGTGCTATTAAATCAAACACCGAGTCTTTGAGATTGCTTGCGAAGGGAGAATTAAAGGTCGCTTTGCAAATTTCTGTGAATTATGCTTCTGATGCAGCGATTAGAGCGGTCGAAGCAGCTGGTGGTAAGGTTCAAGTAGTTTAGGTTGTAAATGATTTTTGGTCAGGGTTTGAGCTTAGATACGTTTTCAAAAGCATCCGACTTGCAAAAGCGGTTGCTTTTTACGATTATGGCTCTTTTTGTATACAGAATAGGTACGTATATTCCTCTTCCGGGGTTGGATCCGGCAATTATTGCGGATTTAGCAAACCGCCACATTAACGGCGGCGGGATTTTAGGCATGTTTAACATGTTTTCCGGAGGTGCGTTAAGTCGTATGACGATTTTCGCGTTGAACTTAATGCCGTACATTTCTTCTTCGATTATCATTCAGTTGATGACAATGGTTTCTCCGACTCTGGAAGCTTTGAAAAAAGAAGGTGAGACGGGAAGAAAGAAGATTCACCAATATACGAAGTATCTGACGATTTTTGTTGCCAGTTTCCAGGCTTGGGGTATCAGTCTGTTTTTGATGAATATCCAGGGATCTCCCGTAGTTATTGGGAATCTATTTCCGGTAATTGCTGTTCCTTGTATTGTTTGCGGGACTTTGTTTCTGGTATGGCTGGGGGAGCAGATGACTTCGCGTGGAGTTGGTAACGGATCTTCGTTGTTGATCTTTGCCGGTATCGTTGCCAACATGCCTGCAAGCATTATGAATGTCTTGGAGCAGGGAAGAGCTGGAGCGTTGTCGCCGTTTGCCGTATTTGTGATTTTCGCTATCGGATTTGCGGTTATCGCTTTCGTTTCCTTTGTCGAAAGAGCTCAGCGTCGTGTATCGATCAATTATCCGCAGCGTCAGGCCATGAGAGCTCAGGGACGTATGATGGATTCAGCAAATCATCTTCCATTGAAGATTAATTCGGCTGGTGTTATTCCACCAATTTTCGCTTACGCATTGTTATCGTTACCGATAGTGTTGGTTAGCTTTGTGGGACAAGAAAATGAGTATGTCGCAGGTTTCATGGATTTCTTTACTAGGGGAGGAGCTTGGTTCTCAGTAGTGTTAGTCGTGATGATTGTATTCTTTTCGTTCTTTTACACGGCAGTGGTCTTTAATCCTACGGAGACGGCAGATAACTTGAAGAAAGCTGGGGGATTCATTCCGGGAGTTCGTCCTGGTAATGCGACTGCTGAGTATTTGGACTACATTCTAACTCGATTGACCACAGTTGGTGCTTTGTACATGTCTTTCGTATGTTTGATTCCGGATTTCATCAGGTCTCAGTTTAATGTTGAGTTTTTATTCGGTGGGACGGGAATCTTAATTGTTGTCGGAGTTACTATCGATACAATTTCTCAAATCTACACGCACATTTTGTCTCACCAGTACAAAGGTGTGCTGAAGAAGATTGAAAAGAGGAGAAGGTAATGAAAATACTGATTCTCTTGGGAGCGCCGGGGGCCGGCAAGGGTACGGTTGCTCAATATCTGGCAGAAAATTACGACGTTCGTCACTTTTCCACTGGAAATTTGCTGAGGAATGAGGTAAAAAAAGAATCTGATATAGGTCTGAGAGTGAAGGATATTCTCGGGTCGGGCGGATTGGTCGGAGACGACATTGTCAACGAAATCGTGTCCAAAAATATCGGAGAGGTTTTGAGTACAGGCAGCTTGATTATATTGGACGGATATCCGAGGACGAGGAATCAGGCTATCGAGCTGGACAGAATGATGTCCGGATCGTTGAAAGATGAGATTAGAGTTCTCGAGTTAGCTGTCGACAATGAGGTTGTTGTGCAGAGAATTTCTCAGAGAAGAGTTTGCGCTTCGTGCGGAAAGACCTATGGGCCTCAAGATAAAATTGAGGTTTGTTCTTGCGGCGGAGAACTCATAAAGAGAAAAGATGACGAGGAAGCCGTGGTCAGAAGTAGGCTGGAAAAGTATGAAGAGGAAACTCGTCCGGTGTCTGACTACTATGCAGATCGATTGGTTAAGGTTTCGGGTGAGGGAAAGCCCGAGGAAGTTGCGCAGAGAGTAGATAAAACTCTGGCAAAGTTTGAAATAAAAAAGAGGAGATAATTCGTGGCTCGTATAGCTGGTGTCAATTTACCTGATAAGAAACGTGTTGAGTTCGCTTTGAGGTATATATATGGTATTGGTCCAAAGCGTTCGAAAAATATTTGCGAGGAGCTTAAGATTCCTGCAGAGAAGAGGGTTTTTGAGCTCTCCGACGATGAGGTTTTAAAAATCCGTGAGGTAATCGACAGAGATTATCAGGTTGAGGGAGATCTAAGACGTACTGTGGCGATGAGCATTAAGAGACTTATGGATCTCGGATGCTACAGAGGGTTCCGTCACAGAAAAGGACTTCCTGTGCATGGACAAAGAACTCATACCAACGCTCGTACCAGAAAAGGAAAGGCAAGAGCGATTCCGGGTAAGAAAAAAGTAACGAAGTAATAAGAAGGTAGCGCAATTATGGCTTATAAAGGCACTCAAAGATTAAAGAGAAGAGATAGGAAAAATATTGTATCTGGTGTTGCTCACGTCAATGCGACGTTTAACAACACGATGATCACGATTACGGATCGTCAGGGAAATGCGATTGCTTGGAGTTCTTCGGGAAGTTTGGGATTTAAAGGATCTCGTAAATCTACACCGTATGCAGCTCAGGTTGCGGCCGAAAAAGCTGCGTCCAAGGCGATTGAGCATGGTATGAAAAATATCGATGTTGAGGTAATGGGACCAGGTTCAGGCAGAGAGTCTGCTTTGAGAACTTTCCAAACATTGGGTTTGATTGTTGGGTCGATTAGGGATGTTACACCTATTCCGCACAATGGTTGCAGACCTCCAAAGCGTCGTAGAGTGTAGTAATAGGGGCGAGAAGTGATACGGAAGCAGTGGCAAGATTTGATTAAGCCTTATAAGCTCCAAGTTGAGAGCGGAGAGGTTAGTGTCGAGCAACGGAAAGCTACCATAGTAGCAGAGCCGTTGGAGAGAGGTTTTGGTGTGACCCTGGGAAATGCGTTGCGTCGTGTTCTGTTGTCCTCTTTGAAGGGAGCAGCGGTTACTTCCATAAAGATTGACGGGGTTGTTCATGAATTTTCGACTATCCCGGGAGTGACTGAAGATGTTACGGATATCATTTTGAACGTGAAGTCTCTTCCTTTGAAATATGAAGGAGACACTCCGCGCAAGATGAAAATCAGCGTTGTCGGACCGTGCGATGTTACCGCAGGAATGTTCGAATTGGGTGCAGAGATCGAATTGTTGAATCCTGATCACCATATTTGCACAGTCGCTGACGGTGTTACATTCAACATGGAGATGACTGTTGCGGTTGGACGTGGATATGTTGTCGCAAGCCAGAACAAAACGGAGAATGCTCCGGTAGGGACTTTATTCGTGGATTCTATTTTTAATCCTGTGAAGAAGGTTTCTTACAAAGTTCAGGATACTCGTGTCGGGCAGGTGACTGATTACGATAAGTTGATTTTGGAAGTCGAAACTAATGGGTCGATTTCTCCTGAGGATGCGGTTGCGATGTCGGCAAAAATTTTGCAGGATCAATTCCAGAAGTTCGTTAACTTTGAGGACGACAGCGAGGACGAGCAAGAGGGCGATGAGGTCGCCTTGCCGTTCAACGTCAATTTGTTAAAGAGAGTAGACGATCTTGAGTTGTCAGTGCGTTCCATGAACTGCCTGAGGAACGACAATATCGTTTACATCGGAGATTTGGTCCAGAAGACCGAGAACGAAATGTTGCGTACCCCGAACTTCGGTAGAAAGTCTTTGAACGAGATCAAAGAGGTACTTTCTCAGATGGGATTGTATTTGGGGATGCAGGTAAGCGGCTGGCCGATCGAAAATGTAGATGAAGTCGCCAAAAAAGTACATGATAAGTTTTAAGGGGAATTTTTATGCGTCATAGAATTAGCGGTAGAAAGTTTAACAGAAGATCTTCCGAGAGAAAGGCGTTGTTCAATAGCTTAGCGAAGTCTTTGTTGAAATATGAGCAGATCGTAACGACTCTTCCGAAGGCGAAGGATTTGCGTCCGATAGTCGAGAAGATGATTACTCTCGGAAAAAATAATACGGTCGCGAGCAGAAGGAATCTCTTCGCTAAATTGAGAGACAACAGCTTGGTCTCGAAAGTTTTCGGGCCTTTGGCTGATCGTTATGCGAGCAGAAACGGTGGTTACACCAGAATCGTAAAGTGCGGATTTCGTCAAGGAGATATGGCTCCGATTGCCGTAATCGAGTTGCTCGACCGAGATGAATCGGCAAAATCAGTGATTGCTTCTTCATCAGAGGAAGTTGCTGCAGCTCCGGTTGCTGAGCCGTCAGCGGAAACAGCGTAAGCTGGTTATTGTTTTTTTCATAAGATCCTTCTTCCCCCTTTTTCGAAAGGGGGGTTTTACATTATGACTCATTACTGGACTTGTCATCGTGCCTGATTTTTTAAGGCATTATTTTTTCTTAAATCAGTAATCTTGTCACGGATAGATTTTGTAAAGTTAAGCAAATTACCTTCCAAAATTTATAAATCGGTGTGAATCCCGAAAATTGTCGAAGTCATACCCGTACTCTTTGCTAACCAGTTTGATGTGGGTTTTTAAATATTTTTATACAAAGTCTTCTAAAATTAGATTTTTACTTTAGTAAAAACAAAGTCAATTTTGTTGTGTTTTTATATATAACCTATTCAATTTCAAAAGTTTTTTCTTTGTTTTGAGAAATATTTTTTACAATAGTACGTTGGCGTTAGGTTTTAAGTTTAAATGGAGGTTTTAGTGAATAGATATATGAGTTCTGTAAAAGTACTCGTGTTTATGTCTGCGTTGGGGGCAGTTTCGGTTTTCGCGGACAATGGTGATGCCGTCAATGGTGTTGATGAATTGAAAGGGTTTAATGTAGGATTAGACTTGATGTATAGTCACATTGATGTCAAGCATAGTACTACTCATGGTGACGTGGTTTATTTTGGGAATCATACTGATGACAATTCAGTAGGAGAGTTGAAGCATAAACGCTGCTGCCTGGAGCCTGTTATAAATTTGGGATATTCATTGTTTTTACATAACTGGTATATAGGAGTGTCTGGGGATTTAATTTTTGGGGGTAGTAGTAAGCGTTCAGGCGTATTTGTGGGAAATCCAGGAACTGAATCGAAAGTGAAGGGGATTTCATATACTGTTAAGGTGAAAGCGGGACGCTATTTCGATGGTCTGGATTCTTCTATTTATGGAATTTTGGGCTTGAAGTGGCAGGATGTTCGTATGTCGCTTGATACGAAATTTAATAGATGTGATTTTCGTGATTCTAAACTGAAAAATCCAGCGGTTGTGTTAGGAATTGGTATTGAGAAGCCTGTTTGGGGAAAGCTTTCTTTTTGCGCAGAATACGAATATTCTTGGAGGAAGTCTACGTATGTATCCGTGGCAAAAAAACCTGAAGAAATTCCTGAATGTACCTTTCTTTCGACCGATGTGAATCAGAGGTATCATGAGAATTCCTTTAGAGTTGGTTTAAAGTATCATATTTGATGCTGATATTTGGGGCTTATTGAAATTAATTGGAGGTTATAAATGAGATTAACGGTGGCAAAAGTGAGTTTTTCGGTTTTGGTACTCACATCGGTTCAGTGTGTGGAAGGTATGGGATGGTCAGCCGCTTACTTTTCTCAGAATAGTGGAGGTCAGCAGAATAAAGTTTCTCCTCAGCGGACGGTTCAACGAAGGGCTGTGCAACCTGAGGATAACACCGGGTCTCTGGGAATGCAGAGTTCTGTGGGAAATGAGCAGTCTGAGGTTACCAGGTCTGTGAGAATACAGAGTTCTGCAGGAAATAAGCAGTTTCGTCAGCAATATGGTTATAATTATCCACCTGCGTACGGTTATAGTTATCCAAATACTAAAAGGTTGCAAGATCAGTTCATTAAAGAACAGCAAGAAAGGAATAACAGCAATGCAGAAGTTCCTGTTGAGAAGGAGGTGGAATATCAAGAGGTATTGGGTTTAGTGAATGATGCGATAGCGAATTTATCCGATTTTCTTAAGGGGAATAAAAATGAGGTTGTCGATGAAGTGTCGATATCGCGAAAACCCGAAGATGTTGCTGATATTTTAGAGAAGGTTTTGGTCAGGAAGATGATAGGTCTGAAGAAGATTACGTCTGAGTTGGAGGGAGATTCTCAAGGGGTAGAAGCAAAGAGGAAAGAGGTAGAAGCAAAGGATATGGAGGTTGATAATCTGCTTGCTATACTAAAGGCTAGAAAACTACATTTGCCTGAATGGATATCGATTGATGGTAAAGATTGTCAATGTTTCTACACTGCTGATAGCTTTACGAATTCGCGATCATCTTTTGAGACGGATGCAATAAATTCGTTTAAAAGAAAAAATGTGGGTTCAGAGGATGTGGTTGATGGTAAAGAGTTAGTGAATCAATGTCCTTTTTTGGCGCTTTGTTTGACTGACTCAGAAAAAAAGATGATTCCTTTTGAGATTAGAAAGCATTCGCATGATAAAGGAGGAATTCAAGCAGACGAGAAGTGGGAAAAAGAAGGGGAATGGAAAGGGAAATATATTTGGGAAATAATAGCCGACAGTATAAAGAAACGGATATTTGTTTATGATTTAGCTAGAAGAAGTGGAGCCAATATACTTTCTGGTTTCTTTGAATATGGTAAGTCATACGATGATCTCAAGAGAGTTTGTCAACAGGATGGTCACTATCAGCAACTAGTTAAAAACAAATAATCTAGGTAATTTGTGTTTTTACGAAAAATCCCCCTCCTCTGTGAGGGGGATTTTTGTTGCCAGTTGCCAGAGTCTTTGGAGCTTTCTGCTGGATTTAAGCGATTTATCATGGTAGAGTCTACGTGAATTGCGGGTTGAATTATGTACTTTGATAAGTTGCTGAATGCGTTTTTCTATTCATTATCGGGGATAAAATTTTTGCTGCAGGAGAGGGCGTTTCTTCAGGAAATTATGCTGGGCGTGATTTTGTTCGTGCTGATGTTTTTTTCTCAAAACACCAAGGCGGAGATTCTGTATATTTTTTCTTCATACTGTCTCGTTTTGATAACCGAATCACTCAACACCTGCATTGAAACCGTGGTCGACAGAATCTCGTCTGAGAAGAATCTGTTATCCAAAAAAGCGAAGGATATTGGAAGTGCTGCGGTATTTTTTGCGTTGGTTCATCTTGGAATTGTGTTAATTTCGTTGATCAGAATATAAAATTTTCTTACGGAAAATCTGTCCCACCGCGACTGAGAGGGTTGCATCGTAGCAGTCTCCATACGGTTTTTAAGATTCCTTTGAAAGATCCGTGTTTTTTGATTGCGCAGATGGCGTATTCCGAGCAGGTCGGATAAAATTTGCAGCTGTATTTTAGGTGAGGTGAGACAGCTCGCTGATAAAATCTCAGCGCTATTATCAGGATTTTTTGCATTTCTCGATTTTTTTGTTCAAATTTCGAATAGCTTTCTCAGCCTGATCGACGAAATCATTCCAATTTGCCGTGACAAGGGATTTTTTTGCGATAAAAACATAATCTATTCCCGTCAATCCTAACGAAGGAAGCAGCTGCCGTGCCATTGTCCTCATTCTCCGCTTGCAGCGATTACGAATAACTGCATTTCCGACTTTTTTGGATGCGGTGAATCCGACCCGATAACTTTCAGTCTTATTAAATCCCGCCAGAGCAACAAAAAAATCCGCTCGATAACTGAGACCTGAAGCGGATACCGACAAAAAATCTCTTCTCTTGCGGATTCTGAATTTTTTTTCCAAATTAAATTACGCGGACAAACGTGCGCGACCCTTCGCTCTTCTCGCTTTCAAAATACGACCACCAGCGAGAGTTCTCGCCCTGAAACCATGTCTGCGCTTGCGAACAATTTTACTCGGATTGTATGTAGGTTTAGCCATAATATACCTCTGCCTTCAACAAAATCTGAGGCATTTTAACATTTAAACGAGAAAAGTCAACTGATGGCGGAGGAAATGTGGGAGTAAAGACGGTATATTCATGATTTACTGAAGCGATTAACAAAGTTTTAACTAATAACTGGGAGAATTTTTCGTAGGTTTAGTATTGAAAGGTGCATAAAATGAATTGGTCTGCCAAAAAGGTAGTTGACGGGGGGGGGAAGTCTAAAAAGCAAAAAAGTTTAACTGATCATCTTTGTAGCGCCTTAAAACTTATAAGACATTTAATCGAGAAATTGCTCCGAAAATTACCTAAGTTTGATACAATACTTGGCATTATAGTGATATTTGCTGTGCTTTTTGTTGTGGGAAATACCGCATATCACATTCTATATAAAAATACGAATGTTCAACGGATATTAATAAAACTGAAGAATTCCCATTTAGCGAATCTTTTTACTCCTAAGGAAATCGTACCGAGCAATTACAAAAAAATCGAAATTTTTAACAATGACATCAAAAAAGCGATAGATGAACACGAAGTCATTTCATTTGATATTTTCGATACATTGTTGATACGACCTTATGTCAAACCGACGGATTTATTCAAGCATCTTGAACTACTTAATAACGCTCCCGGATTTGCAAAAGCCCGTATGAAGGCTGAACAATCAGCTCGGCGAGATGCTCAAAATAGAAAAGAAGACGTTACGCTTGATGAAATTTATCAGCAAATAGATTCGAAATATAAACCAATAAAAGAAAAAGAAATGTCTTTGGAGTACATGGTGTTACGATCTCGCCCTGAGATTAAAAAAATCTATGATTACGCTCGTCAACGAAATAAAAAGATCGTAATTATTTCTGACATGTATTTATCTCGAAAATTTTTGACCGATGTATTAAAAAAATGCGAATATTCTAATTTTAATGAGGTTTTTGTGTCATCAGAATACGGAAAAACAAAAGCATCTGGCTCACTGTATCAACATGTGATCAAAAATCTCGGCGTTTCTTCGGAAAGGATATTGCACATTGGAGACAATTTTGAATCCGACATAAAAAAAGCGCGCCAATTGGGAATCGATGCATTTTTCGTTCCCAAGACATTGGATTGCTTGCTTGAAACAGATCTTCGAATACGAAAATTTTACGAAAATTATAAAAAAGATCTCGGCGCGTCTATTATGTTGGGATTGTTATCCGCCCATTCTGAACGTTCTTATAGAGACTATTGGTTCGATTTCGGATATAAATACGCCGGTCCTGTTATTTTCGGATATATGCAATGGCTGGATTTTCAATTGAATAAAGAAGATATCCATAAGGCATTGTTTGTCGCCCGTGACGGATACACCCTGGAGAAAGTTTTTAATTTAATAAAAACCTCTGATGTTCAAACATATTATATATATTTGTCTAGAAAAATATCAGATAAACTTCTTTATGGAGATCAACGACAGATAGGGAAAGCACGAAAAGAATATTCCGCTTATCTGAATCAATTTGATTTAAGAGATCAAAAATTGGCCATGATAGATTCGGAATCTTCGACGCTAAGAGCCCAGAACGCGCTGATTGACGTTTTACCAAAATATCAAGTAAGTGGATACTATTGGGGGGTAGTTGGAAAAGATATTCCACAAATCAAATCGAAAATTTTTTCATTTCAAAAAGAACATGTATTGAGAATTAATAATGCGGTTTTGGAGTTATTTATGACCGCACCGACTCTTCCGATTGACGATGTACAAAACGGCCAACCTGTTTTTAAAGAAACAAATACTCATGAACAGGAGAGGATAAAAATATATCCTCGTTTATCGAGCGGGGCAGTGGCTTTCGCTCAAGATTATATTCAATGTTTTGGTAAGTTAAGCGGTTATTTTTCTCCCGATATGCTGATCGATTGGGTAAATATATTTTTTTCCATGCCCACAGAAACAGATAAAGCAATATTTTATAGAATTCGCCACGCGTCAGATAAGAACCATAATAAGTACCAGTTATTATTTCCGGATTGGTATCATTAATACGAAAGCGTAGTTCCGTGTAATTTTCCCACATTAACCCTTTTTTAAAAGTTATCCACTGAATCTGTGGATAACCCTGTGGATAAGTCTGTGGATTAGTTCGTTTTTCCGTAACTTTATGGGGGTGCTGAATAGTTAGGCATCTTTTTAGGAATCTATTAGGGTTATATTGTTAACTTATTGAAAAATAAAGATATTTTTGAAATCGAATAGATAACCATGGTATCTTCGTAGACTGATTTTACATAAATTCTACCGAATTTTTTTTTAACGAATTTCGCTATAAAATCTGTGGATAACTGTCCCCGCTATCATCAATTAATTCAATCGTCAATAGCTTTTCGCGGAATAAATGGCATCACGAAAATTCCGCTGACCGTAAACAGGGTTGCGATCAAAATCGATTCGAGAGATGACTCAAATATCATCAATCCGCAGAAGGTCAGTGCCAAAATCGCAAGCAATATTTTTTTGAAGCTGTGAATCTTTATGGCAAACTTCAGGTAGGCGAGGGCACAAATGGTATAGACCAACAAGAATGATTTTACGGAAAAATCGATGATATAGGCGATTTGTGACGACAGATTCTCGTTTTTAGTTAGGATCAAAATCGGAATCATTCCCAGACAGCTGATTAAAACACTCACGTAGGGTGCGCCGTTTTTGTTTTTCTTAGCAAGAACTTTCGGAAGGAGTTTGTCTTTCGCCAGTCCGAGTGATATCTGAGATGAGGTCAAAATCCATGCGTTCAGAGTTCCGATGCAGACCAGCGAGGTGATGATCGCGATTATCAACGAACAATTTCTCCCCAGCACGACGCTTATGGCATCCACAAACGGTGCCTTGCTGTTTGCTAAAGTTTCGCTCGGAATAACTCCCATGATCGCGACATTGTTTATCAAATAAATCAGCGCAACGCTAACGGTTCCCAAGATTATCGCTCGCGGAATTGTTTTTGATGGATTTTCTACGTCTCCCGCAGGAGTCGTTGCGCATTCCACTCCGATGAAGCACCAAAAAGCGATCGAAGTCGCGAGCAACATCATATCTCCGAAAGACATTTTTGCGCATTCAGGCAGAACAGTGGCTTTGGACAAATCAAAATCCTGAAAAATTATCGCCGGCACCACTACAAACGGAATGAATTTCAACAAAGTCAGCACGAATTCCAACTTTCCCGATAACACAACACTTTTACAATTAACGTAGGTCAGAGCCAGCAGCAAAATTATTTCTAAAGAAAGATAGAGGTAAGGCGACTGATGTTGTCCGAAAAAAGGGTGAAGGCATGCAATCGCCGTGACTACCACGACGGAGCTGCTTATCCACGAAATTAGCCAATAGGTCCAGCCGGTGAAAAAGGCGGGAATTTTTCCGAACATTTCGTTTACGTAGACGTGAGGTCCGCCGGTTTTCGGAAAATTCGAACATAGCTCAGCGAAAACAAAAGCCAGGAAAATCGCGCCCAGTCCCGCGAGAATCCACGCAAAAATGCTGTAAATTCCAAAAGGAGCCAGAGCCGACGGCACAACAAATATGCCCGAACCGATCTGACTTCCGAAAACTATCGCTAAAACTGCACCAAACCCTAATTTTTTTGACATGATACTTCTTTCTTTGCCCGCATTATCGGTGATTCAGGAAGGAAAAGCAAGTGGCGAGATCGAATTTGCATGGGATCTTTTTGTATACGTCGCTTTTAATTTCTCGAAAAATTTACAAAAAGATTAGAAATAACAACTCACTGAAGTTACCGTCATCATTTTATGACGGGAGATAATCAAATAAAATCAAAGAGAAAAATATTTTTGAGTTGTGATAAAGTTCACGGGAAAGGCAAAGCAAACAACAACTGACGCTTGATTACAGATTTTATATCAAGTTTCCGAAATAGTTTTGCAGAAATCACCCCTTCACAGAGCCGGCGGTTAATCCTGAAATGATTCTTCGCTGGAATATCACGACCAGCATTACCAAAGGAAGAGTGACCAGAACGCTGGCGGCCATAATCAATCCGTAAGGGACTTCGTGTTGGCTGGCTCCGCTGAACAATGCCAGTGAGACAGGAACAGTTCGCGCTTGATTAGTGAGTGTGAATGTGAGAGCGAACAAAAATTCGTTCCACGCTGCGATAAATGCCAACAATCCTGTCGTGACGATCGCAGGACCTAATATCGGCAAAAATACCTTTGTCAAAATAACTCTTTGGCTTGCTCCGTCCATAATGGCAGCTTCTTCGATTTCTTTCGGAATGCTTTTCATGAAATTTGTCATTGTCCAGAGAGTGAAAGGCACTGTAATAATCATGTAGGACAGGACCAATGCGGCTTTTTCGTTGTAGATATCCAAAACGCGAATCAACTCGAACATTCCCGACAATACTGCGACCTGAGGCAAAGTCGTAACTCCGAGAGCAATCATGAGGACACGCTTTCTTCCGGGAAATTTGTGCCGCGCCAGCGGATACGCTGCGGATAAACATACAGTCAAAGTAAGAAACGCTGTCATGGTAGCAACAGCAGCTGAGTTCCAAAAGGAACAAAGAAAAGTCTTATCCCTGAATACCGTTTTGTAATTTTCAAAACTTAAGTGGGTAGGCCAGAGATCGGTGGAGAAAATGTTTGCCCCATCCCTAAACGATGAAACTACCGCCCAATAAAAGGGAAATAAACAACATGCCGCAACTACCAGGCAGATAGCAGCAAATGCCACGTTTTTCAACAATCTTTTATATTTCCACTTGTTTTCAGCTTTGATCATATTAACTCAACTTATTTAATTTTTTTCTGTTAAATGAAATGTAAAAAATGCTCAAAAATGCGATGAAGAACAACAGCGCTGTAGCCGCTGCCGATCCAAATCCAACGTCGGCGTAGTCAACCAAATGTTTCCGTGCGAACACCGACATCGTTGCGGTCGCACTGTTTCCGCTGCTCAAGATGTAAACCAAATCGAATATCTTGAAGGTATCAAGTATGCGGAAAATCATTGCCACAATAATTGTCGGTTTCATCAGCGGAAGAATAATTTTCATGAATATTTTGCGGAAAGGAATACTGTCGACCTCGGCGGCTTCGAAACAATCCTGCGGAAGAGACTGCAGTCCCGCCAACAATAGCAGTGCCATATAAGGAGTGGTTTTCCAGACATCTACCAAAATGATAGATACAACACTGAGAGTGTTCGACGCAATCCAAGGAATCGGACTGTCGATAATCCCGACGCGAATCAGCAGTTCATTTACAATTCCGTAGACGTCGTTCAGCATCCACAACCACATACGTGCTGAAACAATTGTCGGGATGGTCCACGGAATAAGAACTATTGCTCTCATCCAACCGCGTCCTTTGAAATTTTTATGTAAGATCAGCGCGATAATCATACCGAAAATTGTCTCCAAAGGAACTGCAACGACAGTAATTACAAGAGTATTTTTCACTGCAATCCACCAATCTTGATCTCGCGCAAGATTGACGAAGTTATCGATTCCGATGAACTGAAAATCATTCAGACTGTCCAATGCAGCATCGGTGAAACTGAAATAAATCGTCTTGAGAAGAGGCCAGCCTGCACAAAGAGCCAGCGCAAACAGACACGGAGCCAGAAACAACCAATTGCTCAAGTTTCGCCGTTTTTTTTCGCTGCGAAATCGTCCGAACCCACCTGGCATCTCAATTAGCTTTCCGCCGTTTTGACTTTGCATCCCTTCTTCTTTCAAACAAACCACGTTTTTCATTTTGCTTTGTTTTTTTTAATTTGACCCGAGAGCGGATTTTATCATATCCACAAATTTTTGGAACAGACTCTTTGAAGATTTTTTCTCTTTAGGTTTCGTCTGTCGATCTATGATCTTATTCAACTTTCTGTTAAGTCTTCCCAAATACTTCTTGGCTATTTTGTCGACGTTAACTTCTTCCAGACTCTCTGTAAGAGCGGTGTTGACAAGATTGAATATCTCATGACTGGCTCTTGGGTAATCTTTTCCGAATGTCGAAGATGGTCTCGCAACGGCGTTCTCCAAAGAGTCGCTTAACACACTGAAGAAAGAGTTCTTTTTCAAAATCTCCGTATCTTTATATAGGCTCTTATACGCTGGAGCGTACGCAAATTCCGCACGGAATTTGTGTTGCTCTTTGGATGTCAAAAACTTCACCAAATCCGCGGCTACTGCTGCGTGCTTGGAGAACTTAGAAACAGCAAAGAACCATCCTCCCATGACTCCGGAGGATTTTCCTTTCTCTACATTACCTGTTGGAATTGGCATAACACCTATTCTGCCGGAAACCGAGGTGCTTGGATCATTCATCAGTGACCAGGCGTAAGGCCAACTGTTCATAAACACGGCATTTCCCGCTTGGAACATCCCGCGAGCTTCCTCTTCGGAATAATTGAGTACGCTTCTGGTACTGGCATTTTTTAAACAGTTCATCAGGAAGACCAATGCATCAACGCATTCCTGAGAATCGACAACGGCTCGACCGTCTTTAACTACAGCGCCACCAAAAGCATCTATCAACTGAACAAAGTTACAGGTCAGTATCTCAAAAGCTTTGGCCTGAAAGACGTAACCGTAAAATCTGTTATTGGTTTTTCTTTCTTGCTCTTGAATAAATTTTGCGGTTTCATAAAGTTCCTGCCATGAATCCGGAACAGACCGATTGTATTTTTTCAGCAGATCTTTCCGATAGTACATCACTTCACAATCGGTATAAACAGGAAGGGCCACCATTTTGCCGTCGAAATACATGTTAGTTTTTATAGTCGCAAAGATATCTTCCTCGCCGATTTCTCCCTCCTTGTAGAATTTTTTCAAATCAGTGAGAACATTTCCGAAAGCTCCGATCCACGGAGAATCCATCATAAGTACGTCTACGTCAAAAGATTCGGCACTCAACCATTGTTTATAGAGCGCAAAACACTCATTGCTGGAATGAGGGAGGGTGACAATTTCGACTTCGTGCTGATTTCCTGTAGATTTTATCCACAACTTGACCAGTTTTTGGAGTAGTTCTAACTCGATACCCTTTGCCCGACATGTGATTTTCAAAGTTATACAATCCCCGTTGAAAAAAAACAAAGTGGAGACAGCAACTACCATACATCTTAAGAATTTCCTCATCCAGAACGCTCCTTTTCACTAGCAAAACTTTCTGCTGATTCTATCATAACCGAAAGTTAAAATCATCAGGTATTTTCGATAATAACTCATTGAAAAAGATATGATCAGCAATGTTTACTTTACTTCAATTATTCGCAAATCGGTTGTTTTGGAAAAGTTGATTTTGATTGTATCGTTCGGAAGCAGATTTTCAATAATTTCTGGCCATTCGATGATAGTTATGCAGTCTGAAAAAGCTTCATCGATTCCGAGATCATAGAATTCATCAGCAGATTTTAGTCGATAGCAATCGATATGCCAAATTTCCGCAATTTTACTCGGATATGTTTGAATTATATTGAAAGTTGGGCTGATTATGCTCTCGATTTTCGGATTTAAAGTTTTTATCAGATATTGAGCGAAAGTCGTTTTTCCGAAACCCAAGTTTCCGTACAAAGCGAAACATTGCCTCGGTTTCGCGAATTCAGAAAGATATTTTGCGGCTTTTTTTGTATCGTCTAATGAATTACAAATAAATTTTTTCATGAGTTGATTAAAGATTCCAACTTTTTAGGATCATTCGAGACCAAAATCGATAGATTTTCCGAAATAATTTTCTTAATATCGTTTAATTTTTCGAATTCTTCTTGCGTGAAATTTCCGAGAACATAAGACACCACCATAGATTTCTCCGCAGGCCGCCCTACGCCGATTCTGACTCTCCAATAGTCAGTTCCCGCAAGATTGTCGATGCTTTTTAATCCATTGTGACCGCCGTTTCCTCCGCCTTTTTTGATTTTTACCCTGCCGAATGGAAGATCAATATCGTCATGAAAAATTATGACTTTGTCGATCGGAATTTTATAAAAATCGATCAAAAATCTAACAGATCTTCCCGACAAATTCATAAAAGTCAGAGGCTTTGCAAGAATAATCTTTTTCTTTTCAAAAAAACAGGAAGAAATTTCCGCAATTTGCGACATTTTCTTAAAAGAATTAGGGGCGACAGATTCCGCTATCGCCTCTATCATTTGAAAACCCACATTATGTCTGTTGTTTTCATATTCGAACCCTGGATTTCCCAGTCCCACAATCAACAGACATTCAACCATTTGTGATTAAGCCTCTGCTTCCGGAGTTTCTTCAGTAGTAGCTTCAGCAGCCGGAGTATCAGACTTCATGATTGTCGGAGCAACAACAGTCGCAATGGTTACTGTTCTGGCATTGACCGGCAACGAAACGCCTTCCGGAAGTTTAATTGTGTTCGAGTGAACCGTGTGGTGGAACTCGAATCCAGTTAAATCGATCTCTATGTGCTCAGGAATTTTTTCCGGATCACAAACAACATCAATTTCGTGAGCTAGTACATTTAAAACACCACCCAGCTTCAATCCTGGAGATGCATTCTCATTGGTGAAAGCAATAGGAACACGAACTGTGACGCGGCTTCCTTTCCCGACTCTCATAAAATCTACGTGCATTACTTGATCGGTTACGGGATGAATCTGCGCCTGCTTTGCCACAAACTTTTGTCCTTTCTTTCCGATTCCGCCGATCTCAAAAACTGTGGAAAAAAAGTTCGATTTGTAAGCGTAGCGACTCAATAAATCTTTCGCGATGCAGATATTTTCAGAAGGTTGATTATCTCCATAAACTACGCAAGGAACAAATCCCTCCCTTCTATTTGCTCTTGCTGAACCTGTTCCGATACTTTCTCTTTTCTTGGCTTCCAAAGTAACTGTTGCCATTTTTTGCTCCTCTCTAAAAAATCTAAATCAATATTCTAATTGCGTCCGCCAATAATCTTGCAACTGATAATTTTTCAAATTTATCCGACAAATTATCTCTGCAACAAATGCTATCAGTCACAACAATTTTCGCGATATTTGAAGAGGCTAAGCTTTGCAAAGCTCCTTGAGAAAAAACTCCGTGGGTCGCGTAAGCTACAACTTTATAGGCCTTCACTTCTAACAACGCGTCGGAAGCATGACACAAAGTTGCACCGGAGTCAATCATGTCGTCGATCAAAACGCAAATTTTATTCTCGACATTTCCCAGTACTTTCATTTTGTTGACCTTGTTGAACACGTTTCGTGATTTTACGCAAACGGCCAAATCGGTTTTCAAAGTTTCCGCGACGAACTGGGCGTCTTTTGCTCGTCCCAAATCCGGAGACACGATAACAATATCTTCCGGTTTATACTTGTTTTTTATATCTTGGATAAATAAGGGAAGCGCCGACAGGTGCTGAAACGGTGACCTTAAAATTGGTTCATTGTGATTATCTAAAAATATGAATTTCTCGATATTGAAAGTTTCGAGAAATTTGAAAAAAAGCATATTTCCGCATGACTCGTTCGGATTGATTTTATCTTGACGTGAGTAGCCCGAATAGGTCAGACACAGGTTTACAATTCTTGTGTTTTTCAAAGCGTCGAGCAGCAAAAATAATTCAAACCAATCTTCATTTGTTCGAGTATTTGCGACGACGGTTACGTGAGAAAAATCTTTATGCAAAGATACCAGCATTTCGTCGTTGCTGAACTTTTTTACCAACGCCGGCGATGCTGACAGATTTAATTTTTCAGCGATTGATTTTGCGAGTTTTTCAGAATTCCTTATATAAATTATTTCCATGTTCCTATGCCGTCGATTTTAAGCAAATTACAGATATATTTCGTCCGCAAACTCCGTCTGAATTCTGTCTCGCGTAACGAAAACTGAAATATTTTTCGTGATTTTTGTAAGTATCTATTTCATCAACTGAGATTTTCGAAATTCCTTTTTCCTTCAATCTGTTGTAGCAAAACTTTACGATATCAAAATGATCTTTATCGCGAATTTTTGTAAAATATTCGACAGGAAAGTTACTCAAAAAATCTTCACCGACTTCGTAACTTTCGACATGAACGCAAGGTCCGATTGCGGCGACAATATCTCCACAACTGCTTCCCAAAGAAACCATTTTTTCGACGGTACTTTCAACGACTCCCGCTTTCGCTCCTTTCCATCCGGCATGAGCTGCTCCGATGATTTTTTTTGTCGGATCGAATAGCAACACGGGAACGCAGTCGGCTGTTAGAATTCCTAACGCGACGCTTTCTGATTGTGTTACCAACGCGTCGGCTTCCTGATCGGATTCACTTTTTTCGTCGACAACGATACATTTTGCAGAATGAATTTGATTTAGCGTTATTAATTTTCTCGCGCCAACTGATTCGCGAACGAATTTTAAGTTTTTCTCGACGGATTCGATGCGATCACCGACAAATTTGCTACAGTTCAATGAAGAAAAAAGTCCCTCACTGAATCCTGAATCTCTATCGAAAAAAGAACAGACAATGTCACCGAAGGACTTCATGGGAAACTCTGTTAAAATTCCTATTCAGAAGTAGTATCGGAAGAAGGAATCATTCCCAAAGCCAGCATGTAGGTATCCAAAAGCATGTCTTCGTTTTCGCGATCTTCCGTTTTCATCTTCTTTAACTTAATGACCTTTTTCATGATTTTTACATCAAATCCGTCAGCCTTGGCCTGCTTGAAAACATCAGAAATATTTTCTTGAACCTCAACTTTTTCAGCTTCCAAATTTTCAATTTTTTCAACGTAAAGTTTTAACTTGTTAACATCACTTGAATGCATTTGATTTGCTCCTAAAAATGGCAGTATCCCTCGGGTAAACGAGAAAACGCGCGTCAACTTACCCTGCGAACATACTAATATGAAGATTGATAAAAATCAAATAGTACTATAACATAAGCCGGAAAATTATTGGAGATTGCAATTGCATCAAGCTACATTGAAGGATTCTTTTTCCTTGGACGGAGTCGGGGTACATAAAGGCAAAGTCTGTTCTGTTACGGTAAAACCTGCGGATAAAGATACCGGAATTATATTTTTCAGATCCGATAAAGGAGGCAGCGGATTTCAAAACGAAAAAATTGTTGCGAGTTACGATAATGTGGAAAACGCAACAATGTGTACACAAATTTCTAATGAAAACGGAGCCTCTTTAAAAACGATCGAGCATTTGATGGCGGCTTTGTACGGGATGAAAATTTCCAACGCAATTATAGAGGTTCAAGGGGAAGAAATTCCGATTCTTGACGGGAGTTCGCTGAGATTTGTCGAACAAATAAGTAGGGTCGGAATAAAAAGGCAAGTGCGGTCCAGAAAAATTTTAAAAGTTTTGAAAAAAATAAAGGTAACTGATGGTGAAAAATTTGAAGAGATCGAACCTTTTGACGGTTTCGAGATAAATGCGAAGTGCGATTTCGAAGCAAAAGGATTAAAAACAGATCCGGTGACTTTTAATTTTTCAAAGAATAATTTTGTATCCAAAATTGCTCCAGCGCGAACTTTTGGTTTTGTTTCGGAGGCGGAATACGTCAAAAAGCATAATTTGGCTCTGGGGGCGTCGTTGAAAAATACCGTCATTTACAATGATAAGGGAATTCCTTTGAACGATGACGGATTGAGGTTCGAAAACGAATCCGCGAGGCACAAAGTTTTGGATATAATCGGTGATTTGGCATTGTCACAATATTGGATTCAGGGAAGGGTGAATTGTTTTTGTCCGAGCCACAAGTTGAACAATATTTTGTTGAGAATGTTGTTCGCGAGTGCGGAAAATTACGAGATTTTGTAGATGTATGTTCTCGGGATAGAATCCAGTTGCGATGAGACGGCCGCAGCGATTGTTTCTGATCGAAAGGAAATTTTGTCCAACGTTATTTACTCTCAGATCGAAGAACACAAACCCTATAACGGAGTCGTTCCCGAGGTTGCGGCGCGAGCTCATTTGGAAAAAATCAATGTTGTTGTAGCGAAGGCTTTGGATGATGCAAATCTGTCTTTGGATAACATAGCTGCTATTGCCGGCACTTGCGGTCCGGGGTTGATTGGCGGTGTGATAGTTGGGGCGACATTTGCAAAAAGTTTATCTTTCGCGAAGAAAATTCCGTTCATTGCTGTGAATCATATAGAGGCACACGCACTTTCGGTACGATTGACTGAAGAGGTTGAGTTCCCTTATCTTTTAATTTTGGCGTCGGGAGGTCATTGTCAGATTTGCGTCGTTCATGATATCGATAATTTTCAAATTTTAGGGCGGACTTTGGATGATTCCGTCGGAGAATCTTTCGATAAAGTTTCGAAACTTTTGGATTTTGGGTACCCCGGCGGGCCAATCATAGAAAAATTGTATCACGAAGGAAATAGCGACAAATTTTCATTACCGAAACCAATGTGTTCTAGGGGAAATTGCGATTTTTCGTTTTCCGGATTGAAGACCGCTGTGTTGAATGCATCTCAAAAATGCAATTCACTTCAGGACAAAAAAGATCTGGCTGCGTCCTTCCAAAAAACTGTTGCGGAGGTTATGTCTTTCAAAATGAAGCAAGCTTTGAATTTTTGTTCAGATCAAAAAATCGAAATAAACGCAGCAGTAATTTCGGGAGGTGTTGCGGCGAATTTGGTGATAAGAGAGCGCCTACAAAAAACTTGCGATTCCGTTCAGTTTTTAGTCCCGCCGGTGAAATTTTGTACGGACAACGGTGCGATGATCGCGTGGCTCGGAGTTGAAAAATTTAAGAGAAATCGATTTGATCATTTAGATTTTCAACCCCGACCGCGCTGGCCGTTGGGAGAGTAAATTCAAAGAGAAAAAATATGAAAATAATTTCTGCAGATGATGTATCCGTGATCAAAAATGAAACAAAAAATACGGATGAAGATAGTTTAGTGATTTTCGATTGCGATAACGTTTTGACGACGGTAAAGGTCGGGACATTTAAGGCTCAGAATCAGAATTTTTTGAAAAATTATTTGCACGAAAAATCTGTCTCCAAAGATAAGTTTTACGATAAAATCAGGTTGGTTTTGATCAACGAAAATACCTATATTGTGAATCAATATATGGTGGATTTAGTTGCGAATTTATCGAAAAGAAATATTCGGCATATGGTCGCGACATCTTATTCTGTGCGTCCTCTGAAAGATGTGCCTGATCCTATGCAATGGCGAATCGATAACCTTCACGAAATGGGATATTTTTTTGAAAAATCCTGGCCAGATCAAAAAGAAGATATAGTGCTAAATGATTTCGGAACAGACCACAATCCAATTTTTCGAGATGGAATTTTGTTTTGTGATATTTTTTCAAAAAGTGATTGTATCCGAAGTTTTTTTGAACATATCGGCTGGACTCCGAAAAAAATAATTTTCATCGATGATGTTTTGAGAAATCTTTCCTGTGTGGGTGAATTTTGTGACGAAAATAAAATCGAATATACTGGAATAGAATATATCGAGTCGCAACGTATAAATTCTCACATTCCTTTTTCGTATAACCTCGGAAAATTTCAAATGGATCATTTGATAAATGAGTCAATTTGGTTGAAAGACGAAGAAGTACATAAAATATTGTCTGATTCTTGAAATTACACAGTTGAATATTAGGTTGTTTTACTTTTATAATATGGATGCGTGTTATTTTGGGTGACCTATGAAGAAATTTTTGGCAGGATTGCTTTTGCTGTCCAACGGTTGTGTTTTTGCAGAAAACTCAAACAACGATGATTTCATGGAGTTGGACGAGCCGTATCAATACATAACGGGAGCGTATTGGGGGATCAGTGTTGGTCCGACTTTTGTGAAGCACAAATTGACAGCTAAAAGTGAGACAATCGGAGCGCCTCAGAAAACTGATTTTTCAAAAACTCAGTTTGATCTGGGGATATTGGCAGGATTCGGAACTTCCTTCTATAAAGACTATTATGTCGGAATCGAGATGGAGGCGATGAATCGGTTTGGTAAAGGGACTCATTATCAGAACGATACGGATCCTTTCGGTTTGAAGTTCAATTCTCAATTCGGGTTGAATATGAATGTTCGCTTTGGGTATTTATTTCCAAAGCAGGGAAATATGGTATACGCAATGATAGGTTTTTCACGTACCCTCGGAAAAGTTGTGTATAAGGATGCCGGCGGCAGAGAGAAGGAAAGGAGTTTCGGATCTTATTTCCCGACGGTTGGAATTGGTTTTGAACATAAGATAAATTACGATTGGAATGTTCGTTTTGATGTCAAGTATTCTATTACTTCAAAAGATTCCAATAATCGTGTGCGTAAGCCATGGGTTTATGAAGTTAAGCCTCAAAGTATGGGAGTCAGGCTTTCTGTAACAAGAAATATATAGTGGAGTGAAAGATGAGAGCGAAAGTAGAGAAAAAAGATATTTTGCCTGCAATAATGAGAACCGTAAGTATAGCGGATAAAAAGTCTGTTGTTCCTATTTTGTCTCATGTTTTGTTGGATTTCAACGCTAGCGGATTGACAATAAAGGCGACGGATCTGGATCATTCGATAGTTGAGAAGGTTCCTGCTCAGGCCGATACTTACGGTGTTGTTGCGGTTCCGGCCGGGACGTTGTGTGATATTTTGAGAAAAATTCCGGATAAAGTTGCAGCTGAGTTTTCTCTTATCGATAAGGGGGAAAAGTTACAGGTAACTGCGGGAAGATCTAAATTTGAGTTATCTACGTTGAGCGCGGAAGATTTTCCTCAGATTTCCGCTCTTGAAAACAGTTGCAGTTTTAAATTAAAGGCTGCGGATTTTAATAAGCTTATTACTCGCACGAAGTTTTCGATTTCTCCGGAGGAAAACAGGCATAATCTGAACGGGATTTTTCTGCACAAAGAAGACGACATGCTCAAGGCGGCATCGACTGATGGGCACAGACTTTCTGTTTCTGCGATTCCTTTAGAAGCAAAGGAAAGTATTCAGGGCGTTATCATTTCGCGAAAGACCGTTTTGGAAATAAAAAAACTTTTGGACGTTACGGAGGGGGAGATTGTAATTACCATTACCTCGAATCAGGTCCAGTTTGAATTGGAAAATGTTTTGTTTATCGCCAAGCTTGTTGACGGAAACTTCCCGGACTACAAAAGAGTGATTCCTTCGATGGATGTCAGTTTCTTTACGGTGAAAAGATCGGATTTCATAGAGGTCGTGGATCGAGTTGCGGTTATTTCCGATGACAAGGGAAGGGCAATAAAGTTAGAGGCCAATAAGAACAGTCTGTCCTGTTATGTCGCAAACAGCCGAATCGGAAGCGGAAAAGATGAAGTCGATATTACCTACGATGGAGATGATTGGGTTGCGGGATTTAACTCTAGTTACCTGTTGGATGTAGCCCAGACTCTTCAGGGAGAGCAGTTGAAGGTTTACATAAAAGAGTCATTGGCGCCGATTTTGATTGTTGATGAATCTGAGCCGGAGTCGTTGTATGTCGTCATGCCAATGAGAATCTAAAGGTAGATTTTGCAGCCTGCGATTCTGAAATTAGGATGCCGGAATTTTAGATCTTATCAAGCCTTGTCTTTGGATTTCTCGTCGAGGTTTGTTGTTTTTTACGGAAAAAATGGAGCAGGGAAGACCAACGTACTGGAAGCAATTTCGCTGTTTTCTTCCGATCGTGGTTTGAGAAAAGCGTCGGTGTCGGATTTTGCAAATTTTAATACAAAATCCGAGAGTTGGAATTTGGAATTGGTCTCCGAAAACGGTGGGTATAAGACTTTTTTGGAAACAGGTCTTTGGAATGGTCGAAGATTCGGAAAAATTGATGGAGCTGCGTCAGCATCATTGTCCGCCCTGGAGGAATTTATTTGGTTGCTTTGGATTACGCCGAGCATGGACACAATTTTTGTCGGATCGAAAGCTGATCGGCGTAATTTTTTCGACCATCTGGTTAGCGGATGCGATAAAAAATATAAAAATCGGCTGAAAAAAATTCAAAATCTGCAGCGGGAAAGGCTGAGCGTTCTTATGTACAGAAGGGACGAGGCTTGGCTGAATATTCTGGAGAATAAAATAGCGGAAGAAAGCGTATTTGTTGCAAAAACGCGTTTTGAATTCTTAAATCGGTTGAAAGAAATTTTTGAAAATTGCGGTTCGAATTTTCTAAGGCCTCGAGTAAGTATTAATGGAAAAATTGAAAGTCTTGCGGCAATCCGCAGCGACGAAGATGCCGTTCTTGAAATATCCGATTTTCTGAAAAATTCCAGAAATGAAGATTGCGAAAAACAATCGACCGGTATTTCGGTTCACAGAAGTTTATGGTTGGCTCATCATCAAAAAAGTCAGTTGGAAGCCGAAAATTGTTCCACTGGGGAACAAAAGGCCTTTTTGATTTCATTGGTTTTGGCGGTAGCAAGAATTTATCAGCAATCGAAGAGAGGAGTTCCTGTTTTGCTGCTGGATGATCTGATGATGCATCTTGATAAAGTTCGCCGAAAAACTTTAATTGATGAATTGTCGGAGCTGAATATTCAAACTTTTTTTACGGGTACGGAACTGTATTTGTTTGAAGATCTCAAAAATACAGCGCAAATTTTTCATGTGGAAAATTCGATTTGCAATGAAGTTCGCGAGTGAAAAATAATGGTTTTGTTGAAAAGCTGATAGCGTCACATCACAGTCGTACGGAGTGGATAGCGATGCTCGACTTGGACCCGATGTGCTACATCTTGCACCACATCGACGATTTTTTACAAAATTAGGAAAATCGTTGTAATGGATTTGGATTAAAAAAAGTTTTCCAGATACGATGATGGCGGTTTGTGAGCCCCCCCTTGGGTTGTGAAAAATTCTCAGAGAATTTTTCACAGGAGGGTTTCCTTTATTTTTTACTTGAATGTTTAGTTTTTTTAGTTAACTCCTTCAACATTCTCTCTGCAGTATAATGATTTATGTCGTATCTTTTCATTTTCTCCAAAGTAGTTTCTTTATATGCTCCTGATGTCAGGTTAGGATCAGCGCCATATTCCAACAACAGTTGCATCATTTCTAAGTTTACTTTATCAAGTGGCTCAGCTTCTGGATCAATAGTAAGACTCAGGGGTATGTTTTCATTTGCTTTTAAGTTTACGTCGGCACCTTTTTCAATTAGCATTTTAGCGATTTTTAGGTTCTTTTTTCTTACTGCCAAAAATAATGCCGTTTCGTCGCCGTATTTTGAATTTTTATAATGAGTATCGATATCGAAATTCGAATTTGCAATAATATTGGAAACCTCTTGATCGTTTCCTTCATATACAGCATCTAGTAATTTGAAATATTCTTCTTTAGTCATCTTCGTCTTTTGAGATATATTTTTCAAAATGTCTAATAGTTGTTCTTTATACCGTTCCGTTGAATCGTTCATCTCCTTTATGGCCGTCTTTACTTCGTCTAGTGAGGGACTGCTCTCTGCCATCACGTTTTCCGACACACATACCAAGGCGAAAGCCGCGCAGAAAAATTTCCATTTTCCATTGATTAAGAGTAGTTGATTAATTAGCGTTTTGTTGTTTTATCCATTTTTTTCTCCATTTATTAAACATTACAATTTATTCTACAAGGAATAAGTTAATTATTCGTAAATTTTTTAATATTTTATAAAATCGGAACAAAAAAGAGTTTTACTTTTGTGATATTTTATTTTGTCTCTGAAACAGCGCGTCTAGTTCTATTTTTCGTCTATATTCCATGATGCCTTCTTAACCAAAAACGATAATAAAGTAAAACTTTTGAAAATTTTACAAATCAGATATTGACAAAGGAAAAGTTTGGAATTATATAATAGCTCGGATAGTTGATACTGTTATTAGGTTGATTCTATGTTTCTTTCTCCTTATCGTTATTGAATGGCTTTTTAGCGGTATTACTATCTCTTCTAAATATTTCATTTCTGAAAATAAGTTGATATGATCGGTTCGTAAAACGAGAGGATTATTAATGATCGATGTTTTGGTTATAGGAAGCGGACCGGCAGGATATACGGCGGCAATTTATGCGGTGAGAGCGGGATATAAAGTAAAGCTGATTACGGGAAATCAGGATGGAGGGCAGTTGACGATTACATCTTTCATCGAAAATTATCCCGGGTTTTCCGAAAAAATCACCGGACCCCAGCTCATGATGCAAATGAGACAGCAGGCTGAAAATTTGGGGGTTGATGTAGAATACGATGTAATTGAGTCGGTTGATTTTTCAAACAGACCGTTTGTTTGCAAAGGAGAATCTGGCAATACATACGAAAGTCGATCGGTTATTATTGCAACCGGAGCTAATGCCAAATGGCTCGGGTTGGAGAGCGAGGACAAATACAAAAATAGAGGGGTTTCCGCATGCGCGACTTGCGACGGATTCTTCTTCAAAAATAGAACAGTTGCAGTTGTCGGTGGGGGTAATGCGGCAGTTGAGGAAGCTATTTACCTAACAAATTTTGCAAATAAAGTTTTCTTGATACATCGCAGAGATGCACTGAGGGCCGAAAAAATTATGCAGACCAGACTGTTTGAGAATCCGAAAATTGAGGTCGTTTGGAATAGCCAGGTTGCTGAAGTTTTGGGAGATGAAAAGAGAGTCACTGGCGTATTACTGGAGAGTAACGGCGAGCTTCGAAAAATTGATCTGGATGGAATCTTTGTCGCGATAGGACATTCTCCGGCGACCAAAATTTTCGAAGGGAAGTTAAACTTAGATGAGAATGGCTATATAGTTGTCGACGGAACCAAAACTTCGGTAAAAGGAGTGTTTGCTGCAGGAGATGTTTGCGATCCGATTTATCGTCAGGCGATAGTTTCGGCAGGGCAGGGATGCAAGGCGGCAATTGATGCCGATAAATTTTTGTCTATAGAAAATTAAGTTTTTTTGGTATACTCGCAACGATTTTTATGAAGCAAGGGATATTTGCAGAATGGAATTTATCCAAAATTTATTTCAGATTCCGGCGGAGAGTTTGCACAGTGTGACGGTGTTCATTTTGGCATGCTTTGTCGGATATTATGTGGTTTGGAAAGTGACTCCGGCTTTGCATGCTCCGCTGATGTCTGTCACTAATGCTATTTCGAGTGTAATTATTATTGGTGCAATATTTGCGGCATCCGGTAGCATTTCTTCGAGTTCGAAAATCTTTGGATTTTTTGCCGTGCTGTTGGCGTCGATCAATATTTTCGGCGGATTTATGGTTACTCACAGAATGTTAAAAATGTTTCAAAAAAAGTAAAAGGTAGTTACGTAGATGGTGAATCTTCTCTATTTAATAGCAGCGATATGCTTTATTTTGGCGCTAAAAGGGTTGTCGTCGGCGAGTAGTTCGCGAGGCGGAAATTTATTCGGTATTTTCGGGATGGTTTTGGCCTGTTGCGCGGCCTTTGTGTCGACATCGAATATCGGGTTGGTTCTGTTAGCGATAGCCATTGGAGGAAGCATCGGACTTTTTATTGCTAAAAAAGTTTCCATGACTCAGTTGCCGGAAATGGTTGCGGGTTTCCACAGTTTGGTGGGATTGGCAGCGCTTTTGATCGATTTTGCGGCCTGTTTTTCTCCGCGATTATTTGGTATATGCGATAATTTCGGGCATATTTTTGTATCGAGTTTGTTCGAGATAGGATTGGGCGGTGCGATAGGTGCGATAACTTTTACCGGTTCGGTGATAGCCTTTATGAAATTGAGAGGAATTTACAAGAGCAGGGCAATTCCGTTGGCTTTTAATTTTATGTTGTTAGCATTAATTCTTTTATCTATTTTGGTTTTTGTCCTTACCGAGAATAGCTCATATTTCATCATTGCGTCTGTTTTGTCCTTGATTTTCGGAATTACTTTTATCGTTCCTATCGGAGGAGCTGATATGCCGGTGGTTGTGTCGATGTTGAACTCCTATTCCGGATGGGCGGCATCGGGAATCGGATTTACTTTGCACAACGATTTGTTGATCATAACTGGTGCGTTGGTCGGAGCGAGCGGAGCGATTCTTAGCTACATTATGTGTAAAGGAATGAATAGGTCTCTGTTTGAAGTTTTGTTTTCTACGGGGGTAAACATTGCGACAGCAGGCAAAAACAAGGGACAGAATCGTTCTTACAAGAGGGGAGCTCCTGAAGATGCCGCTTTTCTTTTGAAGAATGCCAGTTCTGTTATTATCGTTCCGGGATACGGTATGGCGACTTCTCAGGCGCAGCATTCACTAAAAGAGATGGCGGACATCCTGAAAAAAGAAGGAGTTAGCGTAAAATACGCCATTCATCCTGTCGCGGGGCGGATGCCGGGCCACATGAATGTTCTGTTGGCAGAAGCAAATGTTCCGTATGAGGATGTTTTTGAATTGGATGAAATTAATAATGACTTTGCGTCTTGCGATGTGGCGCTGGTTGTTGGCGCGAATGACGTGACAAATCCGGCCGCGAAAAATGATCCGACCAGCAGTATTTACGGGATGCCTATTCTTGAAGTGAGCAAGGCGAAGACGGTTTTGTTTTTGAAACGTTCCATGAGTGCAGGATATGCGGGGGTCGATAACGAGCTGTTTTACGCGCCGAATACCATGTTGTTGTTGGGGGACGCGAAAAAAACCACAGAAGCAATCATAAAGGTTCTGTAGTTTTTGAAAAAAAGATTAGATTTGTAAATTCTATCCTTTTTCGTGTTTCTATTTCGAATTCTTAACTTCCAATGTAGTGAAGTCGAACTGCATTCCGTTTTGCCCGAGCTTCCGTCCGTTTTGGTCGATTGCTATTTGCAGATCTTCCAATGTTACAAAACAAAAGGAAAACAGTATCTTATCGGCTTCCTGGTCATAAGTTTTTATTAGGCAGGTGGAATAATTCAATTCCTGTATTTTAATTTTCTTAGACTGTACATCGGTAAGTCGATATATGCTTATTTGTTCCAAACTTTTTCCGGTATACATGTATTCTTGCAATACAGGACCCCATGGCCCGTAATCCATACGAATAATGGGATCTTTTCCGGTAATTGTGGCGTCTCCGTTTATTACTCCCGACGAATCAAAGACAGCAGTACGCGAGCCACCGGTTTTTACCCAATCGCACGGTGCGCAATCTTCAAATCCTTCCATAGTGCTACTGAATATATCTGTGCACTTAACTACATACTTTGGAGATTTTCCTCCATCGGCTTTTTCTTTATCACGCTGATTATCGTCCTCTTGCTCAGCCTTTTGGTTAAAGTTCAGTATTGCCATATCTCACTCCTACGTTTTATTACCAAAACAAAACTACAAGATACACAAAAACCACTACTATTCTGATGATATCAATAAGTTATAAAAAAACAGTTAAAATCAGAGAATTATTTTCAGAAATATGCAGAAAATTTAAAAACTAATGATTTCAGGGCCTATTATGTCGCTAGATGTTTTGTGTTTTTATTCTTTCTTTATCTTTGAATCGTTCCCTAAATCGTGATCGCTTTTATTTTTGTTGAAATCGAATGAAAAAGCATCATATCCTTTCTTATCTCCGTTGTTGTTGAAAACGGCTTGCTCATCGGACATTCTTGTAAAGGAAAAAGAAAAGAATATTAAGTTATTTTTTTGCTCATATGTTGTTATAAAGCAATCGTAAAATGAGAGAGCTTGAATTTCCTGATTATCCATATCAAGATGTGCCAGTCTTTTTATTATTATATTTTCGATGCAATTTCCTCCTGTCAGGTATTCTTGTATTGTCGTAGCTCCCCTTGTATATTTCATGCATACTAATGGGTTTTTGCCTAAGATTCCTCTATCTCCGCTAAAAAAATTTGAAGGATCAGGGGAACTCGGTCTTGCAGTACCAATCTCGAACCACAGACACTCTGCGAATTGTTCGTAGTTAACTATCGTAGAAGTAAAAACGTTATCAACTTTAATTAAGTACTCAGGTGTCGAAGTGACGGTGGTAGGAGTAACAAATCCCCCATCTTTGTCTATGATGTCTTTTTTGTTTAGAGAATCATTTTTTACCCATGTTAACACTCTATCTGACCAACTCATTTTCTATCTCCACAACTCGAACTACTCAAAAACAACAAGAAAAATACTCCTATTAACCGGCGGCCGGAGGCGGCAAAGTAGCGACCAATCTTATAGATGCCGTCAGTTCCTCCAATTGGAAATGAGGTCGCAAGTATATGGTTGCTTTATAGGAACCCGGTTTACCCGGAACATCATATACATCAACCCTTGCTTCTCTCAGAGGGAACCTTGATTTCAGTTCCATATTTGCGGCATCGTTCAACAAAACGTAACCGGCGATCCAGTTATTCAAATAAAGAGAGACACCCTCTCTCGTTAGGAAAGAACCGATTTTATCTCTCATGATGGCTTTTACATAATGCGCAAACCTTGAGGCACACAGCAAATACGGAAGCCTTGAACTTAATGAAGAGTTCGCATTTGCATCATCGGTATTGTAAATTTTCGGTTTTTGCGTCGTCTGACCACCGAAAAACGCTGCAAAATCAGTTCCCTTGCTATGACAAATCGCTAAAAATCCGAGATCGCTCAATTCTTTTTCACGACGATCAGTAATTGCTATTTCTGTCGGACATTTCAGGGCTAAATCTCCATCTGTCGTTTTGAAAGTATAGGCAGGAAGTCCTTCAACTAATCCTCCTCCCTCAACTCCTCGGATGGATGCAGGCCATCTGTATAAGGAAAAGGCATGTCCTATTCTTTGTGCCATCACAAATGCGGCATTTCCCCAGCAGAACTGAGAATTGTCTGCACCGTCGATTTGTTCAACGAAATGCATTCCTTCGACAGGAAGCGTGTCCGGTCCGTAAGGTAATCTCATCAGAACTCGAGGCAATGTAAGCGCCACATAGCGAGAATCCTCAGAATTTCTAAATGAATTCCATTTTACCATTTCTGTGGAATCGAAAATCTTCGCCAAATCTCGAGGATCGCTCAGATGAGCAAAGCTGTCCATGTCGAATAATCTCGGATGGGCCGCTGCGATAAACGGCGCATGAGCTGCCGCTGCAACATTTGATATTTTTTCCAACAACAAAATATCTTGCGGATGCCTTGTGAATTCATAAGCTCCTATTAAACATGAATAAGGATTACCTCCAAAAGTTCCGTATTCCTCCTCATAGATTTTCTTAAACATCTGACTTTGGTCGAACTCAATCGCGTGCTCCAGATCGTTAAGAAGATCTTTTTTGGAAATATTCATCACTCTGATCTTCAGATAAGTAGAGGTTTCGGTATTCATTATGAGGTAATGCAAACCTCTCCATATTCCTTCTAATTCCTGGAAAGCCGGGTGATGTAAAAATTCATTAATCTGCCCTCCCAACAAATCGTCGATTTTCTGAATGCATCTTTCGGCAAAGGTCAAAGGATGGTGAACATTCTCTGGCTTTTCGATTTCAACTTGGTTCAAGAATTCTACGATTAATGCGCAGGCGTAAACTTCCGCTGACGGCTCTCTCGCAAGCTTTCCCTCGACAAACATTTCTTTCAAAATATTTCTCTCGGAAGATTCTTCCTTATTTTCAGACTTCTTGTTTGATTTGCCTTTCATATTTATTGCGGTTGTATTCTCAGGAGAAGTCGCAAAATCAGCGGTAATGGTTTGTTTATTGCTTTTTAAAACAGCTTCAATTTGACTTTTTAGTTGAGCTTTTTTCGTTTCGTCATTTACCACTTCCATGAGAAGTTTTTGAAGAACGTCATTTCCTTCCAACTTTACCGACATATCGTTTAATTTGGTGCGGATATCAAAAATTTTGCTCACTTTTGGTATTTTTTGCACAATACTGAGCGGATTAAAATCATCAATGCTTTTGAAAAACATCTCAGCAGCTACGAACTCTCCGTCATCGTCGATCTTATTTGCTACCTGGATTGCCAAACGAGGATTTACCGAAGCCATAAACTCAGAAAAATTATCTCTATCAACTTCAACGAATTTTCTTTCTCTTATAGGAGGCAGAGGATCAACGACCATTCCGGATAAATCTGCCATAACTCCGAACACAAAAGGAAGCTCTTTCTTTACAATAGCATTTCCGATCTCTACGTCATAAGTTATGCGGACTCGTGCCGGGCGAACTCTTTCTAATATATGCTGCGTACTTTCTACCATTACTACACCTTTTTACACAATAAACCAGAACCAAAATCTGGTCCTATTTTTATTCAGAATAAATGAAATTCGTTTACAATAAGTTAATTTTTATAAAAAAGTTATAGGATCAATATCAATTGTGATTTTTATATCAGGCGGAATTTTTAATTGAGATATCCATGTTGAAATTTCAGAGTTTAATGCGTTTTTGTGATTGGATTTAAGTAATATTCTCCAACGAAATTTTCCGCGAATCATGAATATCGGAGCAGGGGCAGGACCAAAAATTTTTATATTTTTGGAGCATGTTTTTCTTAAAAGCTTGGCGATATTTTCGGTTTTCTGTTTGTTTTTTCCGGAGATTATTATTGCTGCGTATTTTGTAAACGGCGGCAGCTGCTGCTCTTGGCGATTCTCGATTTCCAGGTTTATGAAATTTTCGGAATTATTTGCTAAAAGAGCCTGAAACAAAGGATGTTCGCTTTTAAAAGTCTGAACGAGAATTTCTCCGGGCTTTTTTTCTCGTCCCGCTCTTCCTGCAACCTGATTTATTAGCTGATAAGTATGTTCCGAAGCTCTCAAGTCCGCACCAAACAAGCCTAAATCGCCGTCTATGATTCCGACCAGGGTGATATTCGGAAAATGATGCCCTTTTGCTAAAATTTGAGTTCCGACAATGATATCAACTTCATTATTATTGATTTTGGACAGACTTTCTTCCGTATTTTTATCGGACGAAAAAGTATCTGATGATGCGATTAACACTCGAGCGATGGGGATTTTTCTTTTGATTTCATCGCAAATTCGCTCAACGCCAGGGCCGAACGGGATGTAAGAATCTTCCGCTTCGCAATGAGGACATTTTTTCGGAATTGAGATTTTGTGACCGCAATAGTGACATATTAATTTATCCATGTCCTTATGATAAACGAGCCAGGTCGAGCAATTCGGGCATGCTAATTTTTCGCCACATCCTTTGCACAGCGTTATCGGAGAGTATCCGCGTCGATTTAAATAAATCAAGCATTGCTCTTTTTTTTCGAGTCTTTCTTTGATCGCAAAATACAGAGGCGGCGAGATGAATCCGTCAAACTTGTTCTGTCGCATATCTATTAATTGCAAAGAAGGAAGTTGCGCCGTTCCGTATCGATTTTTGATATTGAAGTAACCGTATTTTCCTTTTCGGACATTTACTACGCTTTCGATGGAAGGAGTAGCAGACGATAAAATCAGAGGAATATTCGATATTTTTGCCAGTACTATCGCCATGTCTCGGGCGTTATAACAGCCTTGCTCCTCTTGCTTGTAAGACGAATCGTGTTCCTCATCAATAACAATCAGCCCGAGGTTCTTGAACGGTAAAAATAACGCCGATCTCGCTCCGATAACCACACACTTTTGTCCAGAAATTGCCGTGAGCCAAGCAGATTTTCGATTTTTTACGGAAATAGTGGAATTCCAAATTATCGGAGAAACGCCCAAATATTTTTCGATTCTCTTATAAATTTGTTCTGTAAGAGCGATTTCCGGAAACAAAATCAGAATCTGCTGTCCCCGATCAAAAATTTCCTTCGCCTTTTTTAGGTAAACTTCAGTTTTTCCGGAACCTGTTACTCCCTGCAACAAAAACGGGCGATTGTCCTGCATTGCATCGAAAGCTTTTTGTTGTTCTTCATTTAAAATGATATCTTGAATATTAAAGTTACAAATATCTTGCGAAATTTTGATTTCTTTTTTCGCTGAAAAAATAGATTTTTCCGCAAGAATCATTTTCAGAATCATTCCACGCGGAATCAGCGTATACGATGCCATCCAATTGAGAAATTTTACGTAATTTTCGCCGATATTGTATGGATGAACTTTTGCTATCGACTTTAGTTCCCGATCGGTTTCGATTTTTTCTGAGGATACAATTCCCAGTACAGAACGGTTTGTGACACCAAAAGGTACCTCAACGACAGTTCCTGCGGGCAAATCGCAGCCATGCTCATACTGAAAACACTGATTAAAAAGTCCAACGGTGATAACAGATATTTTCATTTTTCTAAAACTCCGACACATTCTAGCACGAATTTAGATCTTTGTAGTTTATAAAAGTGTTTCAAACATTTATAATGCTCCGCAGAATAGCAATTACGGGAATAATAAGATGAAAAAGATTCTGGTAGGTTTATCAGGAGGGGTCGATTCGTCGACGACTGCAGCATTATTGAAAAAGCAGGGTTATGATGTCATTGGCGTGACTATGTCCATCTGGGGAAACCGAAAAACTAAACCTTCCACTGGAATTCATGGAGCTTGCTTGGGTCCTGACGAGAAAGAAGATATAGAAGCGGCGCAGAGAATTGCCGGATTTCTCGGAATTCCGTACCAAGTAATTGATTGCTCGAAAGAATATGATGACATTGTTTTGAAATATTTCAAAAGCGAATATTTATCGGGAAGGACGCCAAATCCGTGCATTCGTTGTAATTCTTTGATAAAGTTCGGAGCCTTGCCGTTAATTGCGAAAGAAAAAGGAATAGAATTCGATAAATTTGCGACGGGACATTACGCGAGAATCGTTGAAAAAGACGGAGTTTATCGTCTGGCGCGTGGAAAAGATCAATCTAAAGATCAGTCGTATTTCTTGTACAAATTAACCCAAGATCAGCTTAAAAATTCTCTCATGCCGTTGGGAGAATATGCAAAGTCCGAAGTCAGGGAAATGGCGAGACATTTTGGATTGGATGTATCAGACAAGCCGGACAGTCAGGACTTTTATGAAGGCGACTACAACGAGCTTCTGGAAGTTGGTGAGAAAGAAGGCAATATAGTTGATACCGATGGAAATATTTTAGGCAGGCATAAAGGAATTTGGAATTATACCATCGGCCAGCGAAAAGGAATGGGGATTTCGTCGAGCGAACCTCTCTATGTGATCAGACTTGATAAGGAAACCAACACCGTTGTTGTGGGAAATATCGATGAGACTTTCAAAAAATCGTTAATTGCGACAGAAATCAACTATCCGTCGGGTGAAAAAATTAAGGATGGCAAATATTACGCAAAGATCCGCTCTTCTCAGCCATTAAAAGAGTGTCGAGTAGAAGTTTTTGACGAAAAAATAAAAGTTGAGTTTGCGGATTATCAAAAATCTATAACTCAGGGACAGTCCGTTGTAATTTATGACGGAGAGCTTGTCATGGCAGGCGGAATTATCGATGAAGTTTTTTAAAAGAAAGATAATTTAAATTTTGGCACCTGAATTCACAGCATTCAGAAGCACGTTAACAGATTTTTAACCGAAAATTGATAAAATTCTCAGGTATATGTTGTAATGCGGAATGCTGAATGAATCGATTTACCAAAGTGATATTTGATGGAAAGCCAAAAAAAATCAAAGAGACTTCATGCCGAGGATCAGTTCTTGTGGAGTTCGCGGTTTGCATGCCATTACTGATTGTTTTGCTGTTTTATATTTATGATTTAATCAAAATTAGGAGATATTATTCTCAGACTAATTTCATTGGGAGGCAGATAGCTAACATAATTCAAAATATTTCTCGGGGAAGGGGGGCATCAGAGTTAAAAATAACCCAAAATGACTTAAAATATGCCCTTTGCTTTGCTAATCTTTCGCTATTGCCCGGAACGACGATGTATACTCAAGACGAGCACTATCTTGGATATACAACTTGGGTTCAGGTATACAGAGTGGTGGGAGATGGAAGCGGAAACGCTAAGTGTACTTCACGGATAGAATTGAGCGCTTGGAACGGACAAAAATCTCCGGAAAAAGTTTGGTATGCTTGCACAAGTGGAAATCATGTAGGTTCAAAAGTGAGATATTCTTCAGAGGCAGTTCCTCCATCGCAAATTTATTCGGCTTTAAAGATGGGATCGAGAGGTAATATCGAAGAAAAAATTGTTATCGACGTCTGTTTGCTTACAGATTCAACTATCAGGCCTGCTGGAAAATCGACTGAAAAACAGATTTTAGGCCTTCATCAGGCAATGCCTCCATTTCTGACAAACGGTGACGATAAATTGCATTTTTATTTTCACTCCGTTATAATTTTTACTCCAAGAAACGGATTGTTTTCAGACAGTTGTCCGCCTGAGCCAGAGACATGATTTACATTCGTAAACCCTTTGTGAGTACAACATTGAAAAAAAAACGAAAAATCCAGAAGGGAGAAAATCCCTTCTGAACAAAGAATTAATGAATGTAATAAGAACACAGTAAACGTGCGTTGTAAGTATGAGTATTTGCTTTTGTTCTCCAGCCGGTGTCAGTCCCGTCATGAGCATCAATTGAATCAGCTGTAAACGAACGTTTGCAAACTCTTTCCGCTTCTATGCGAATGGAGAAATTATCATTAAATTTCGTTTCAGCACCGACAGCGAGAGAGAACGCCACTCTTTTTGGATTACCACTTAACTTTTTATCCGGCCCCTGACAAGTCCTTCTAGCGTCATTCCATAACTCTATTTCGTTAAAGAAAGACGCTGCCGGTCATACAAAGATCATAGTGTTCGCCTTGTTAAATACATAACCTAATCTAATACCTAACTGCGCAGACAAACCCTTGTGTTTCACATAACCACCATCGGAATCATGAGCAACATCTATAATTTCTTTTCCGTTGACTTTTACAGTTATAGAGAATACGTACTCTCCCTCTAAACGAACAGAAAAATTGTTGTTACAAAAAGCTCTCTCAACATCTAAAGCAAGGGCAAAATCAATGTAAAATTATGTCTCTTTATTCAAAAAAAATTGCGCTGTGGTATAAATGTAACTTTTGACGCTTTATTGTCAATAATTTATCGGCTTCCTGCTTCTTTAAATCCAGTTGAATCCTTCGCCGGATTGATGTACTATAGCGCCACGAGAAAAGGGAATTATTTTCATGAAGAAGAATATACATCCTGATTACCACAAGATAACTGTTGTGATGACAGACGGTTCGTCCTTCGAGACCAGGACTACTTGGGGAAAAGAAGGCGATACCTTGAAGTTGGACATTGATTCGAAGTCGCATCCTGCTTGGACGGGGATCAGGCAATTGGTTGACACCGGCGGACAGGTCGCGAAGTTCAAGAATCGTTATCAGTCTTTCGGGTTAAAAACAGAGTAGTCGGAAAAGGGAGTTTCTCCCTTTTTGTGTTTCTGAAATGAGATCGCTTGTTCTGTTTTTTTTGCTGGTCTGGGGTTTTTCGGTAGGGGCTGATGCTCCGAAGAGATCTGATACTCCAGTGAGGGCGGCTTTTGTAATGGACGCCAGGACGGGCAGATATATTGGCGGATACAATGAGGATGTTCAGACTCAGCCGGCGTCCTTGACGAAGATGATGACTTTGCTTTTGACTTTCAAAGCATTGAAGAGTCGCAAGATTAAGTTAAGTTCGAAACTGAGGATATCGAAAAATGCGGCCAGTCAGCAGCCGTGCAAGTTGGGATTGAAAGTAGGCGAAAAAATCACTGTCAGGAACGCAATTCTTGCTCTGGTTACGAAATCAGCGAATGATGTTGCTGTGGCTTTGGGGGAGTTTCTCGCCGGAGGGAATGAGAATACCTTTGTTTACCTTATGAATAAGGAAGCGCGCAAATTAAATATGAAGTCTACAGTCTTTGTAAATCCGTCGGGATGGAAGAATCCGAAGCAGCTTACAACCGCGCGCGACATGGCGAAATTAGCTCGGGCCTTGGTTAGAAATTATTCGAGGTATTATCATTTTTTTGCGACGAAAAAATTTTCATACAAAAAAGCTAGCATAAAAAATCATAACAAGTTGTTGGGATCTCGCAACGGCATTGTCGTGGATGGTATCAAGACGGGATATGTTGCGGCTTCCGGATATAATCTTGCGGCATCCGCGAAAAAGGGAAAGAGAAGGCTGATTGTTGTTGCTCTCGGAGGAGAAACCGCAAAGCAGCGCGATATCGAGGTCGATCGTCTTTTGAAGAAAGGATTCAGCAGGAAAAGAGGGAGGAGTATGTCAGAAATAATCGTACTTAGAAATAAAAAATCTTCTCGAAAGGGATAAGGATGATCAAGGAAAATTTAACTAAGTTGAATAATGGGCTTAGAGTTGTTACGAAGTCCATAGATAATTTTGAAAGCGTTGTTCTCGGGTATTGGGTTGAAGCTGGGGCTGTTTGCGAAGATGATACAAATAACGGAATTTCGCATTTTTTGGAGCATATGGCGTTTAAGGGGACGACTACTCGTACCGCCAAGCAGATTGCGGAGGCCATTGAGTCGGTGGGTGGATATTCAAACGCTTATACCTCGCGAGAAACGACGGCTTTTCATGCGCGAGTTTTAAAAGATGACAAGAATGTTGCGATAGACATTTTGTCGGACATTATGCAAAACCCGACCTTTCAAAAAGAAGAGCTGGAGCGTGAGCGCGGAGTGATTTTGCAGGAAATTTCTCAAACGAATGACACTCCGGACGATATAATTTTTGATTATTTTCAGAATGTGGCTTTTCCGAATCAGCCGATGGGGCATTCGATTTTGGGGCCAACCAAGATCGTATCGAAAATAACATCCGATGACCTGAGAGCTTATCGTGATCAATATTACAACGCGGATAATATGCTTTTCTGTGCGGCGGGAAATATTTCTCACGAGGAAGTTTTGGATTACGCGAGTAAATATTTTTCAAATTTCAGTCGCAAGAAAACCAAGGTTCACGATAAAGAGTATGAGTATAAAGGCGGTTTGTATTCTGACGTGCGCGATCTGGAGCAATCCCACGCGATCATCGGATTTAAAGGCGTTCCAAGCCTGAGCGAAGATTATTATAAAATGGCGATTTTTTCGTCGATTCTGGGCGGAGGTATGTCGTCTCGGTTATTTCAGGAAGTCCGTGAAAAGAGAGGACTGGTTTATTCGGTATATTCTTTCACTTCGTCCTACAAGCGCAACGGATTGTTCGGGATTTACGCTGCGACTTCCAAAGAGAAGTTGACGGAATTGGCAACGGTGGCAACGGCCGAATTGCTGAAAATGCGAGATGATATTACCGAAAAGGAATTCAACCGCACAAAGACTCAGTTTAGGGCGAGCTTGCTGATGTCTCAGGAGAATTGCGCTTCGGTTTGTGAGCAGATCGCCAATCAAACCATAATATTTGGCAGGCCACTGAAGCGTGAAGATATTCTTGCCAAAATAGAGGCGGTTACGATCGACGATATCAAAAAGTTGGCGGACAAGATTGTTTCGTCAAATGCTTCGGTGGTTACGGTAGGACAGGGCAATACGGATTTAATCGTTCCGGCTCTCGAGCGGAACGGGTTGAATGTTGGCTAGCCGACTGAGATACAAACTGATACAATACACATACATCATTACGGGGTTAGGATGATTATTTTAGATTTTGAGAAGCCTATTTTCGAGCTGGACGGAAAAATTCAGGAATTGAAAAAATTGAACGCAGGCGATTTGGGAATTATTGAAGATGTAAAGCGTCTGGAAGCAAAGCAAAAGAAAATGCTGAAAAAGATTTATTCCGATCTTACTCCGTGGCAGAAAGTTCAGGTAGCGAGGCACCAAGAGCGTCCAAAGACAGTCGATTATGTGAATGCATTAATAGATGATTTTGTTCCTTTGGCGGGAGACCGATTGTTTGGCGATGATTTGGCGATTACTGCGGGTATAGGTAGGTTTCAGGGAGTTTCTGTTGCGGTTTTGGGGCAGGAAAAAGGGAAAAATACCGAGGATCGAATCAAACACAATTTCGGAATGCCTCACCCTGAGGGTTACCGCAAAGCTCACAGAATTATGGATTTGGCAGATAAATTCGATTTGCCGTTACTAACCTTCATCGATACAGCGGGAGCTTACCCGGGAGTTGGTGCCGAGGAAAGAGGTCAGGCTGAAGCGATTGCCAGAAGTATTGAAAGATCCTTACAGTTCACTCGTCCGATTATTGCAACGGTTATAGGAGAGGGTGGTTCAGGAGGAGCGATTGCCCTTGGAGTTGCGAATTACGTAATGATGCTGGAACATTCTATCTACTCTGTTATTTCTCCGGAAGGTTGTGCGTCGATTTTGTACAGAGATTCGGAAAAAGCTGAGGAGGCAACGAATGCCTTGAAATTGACAGCTCAGGATTTGATGAAGTTCGGGGTTATTGATGAAATAGTGGAAGAGCCGGTCGGTGGTGCTCATCGTGATTCCCAGCAGGTCATAAAACGGGTCGGCGAAAGCATAAAGGCTGCTTTGGTAAAATTGCAAGCAATTCCTGATTTTAAGGCTCACAGAAACCAGAAGTTTTTAGATTTCGGCAGGGTTTCTGAACAATAGAATTTTTCGTAAGGAAGAAAGATGAAAATAAACGTCAAAAAGCATGAGTCTCAGATTGGAGCTCTGGGAAATATTATGGAGTGGTACGATTTCGCGTTGGTGATGCCGATGACTGTCGTGCTGATGGATCAATTTTTCCCAAGTAATGCTTCTTCGTGGCTTAAAATGTTAGGTGGATGGATTGTTCCCATGGGGTTGTTTTCTCGTCCGTTGGGGGCGTTGGTGTTTGGGCCGATCGGAGATAAATTCGGTAGACAAAAGGCCATATCCATATCGATCTTGCTGATGGCGATTCCGACTTTTTTGATGGGAATTCTTCCCGGATACGATAAAATCGGCATTTGGGCTCCGATTTTGTTCTTGTTCTTGCGAATTTTGCAAGGTATATCCATGGGCGGAGAGTACACCGCAGCGATGGTTCACATTGTGGAGAAAGCTCCGAGCAACAAACGGGGATTTTACGGCAGTTGGACAGACGCAGGAAACCAAGTCGGTGTTATGTTGGCGGCTCAATCAGTCGTTTTGCTTCATTATTTCTTTTCGGAAGGAGAAGTTTATTCTTTCGCATGGAGAATTCCGTTTTTGTGCGGGATTTTGTTGGTGCCTTTTGCTTTTTTGATTCCGAAACAAGAAAAAAAGAAGTCAGATGCTCCGAAAAATTCGATTTTCAACATGTTGATGGATCACAAAAAAGAAGTTTTTTGCACAGTTTCTATCACAGCTTTCAGTGCAGTGTCTTTTTACACCTTGTGGACTTTTCTTCCGAGCTATTTGGTGATTAGGGGAATTTTGAATCTCGAGCAGTCAGCAACCTGTGCGGCAGGGGCATCGATAGTTTCTTTGGTATCCATTCTCGGTGCGGGGTATTTGTCAGACATTTTCAAACGGAAGCCATTTTTGACGATAGGTATTATAGGGTCGTTAATTTCCGGCGGATATATGTTCTGTACCTCGTCTTCGTCATATTATTTTTGGATGGCTTGGCAGTTATCCATGGGATTCTTTTTGGGAGTGTATTATTCTTCCCGAGCGGCGTTTTTTGCGGAATCTTTTCCAAAAGAGGTTCGTTGTACAGCAGTGTCGCTCTCTCTTAGTTTCGCGCAGGCTGTTTTCGGAGGATTGACTCCACCTGTTATGAGTTATTTAGTTGAAGTTTCTCCTTATTTATCTATAATTCCAATAGTTTTCGTGTCAATTTGGGCTTTATATTCTCTTTGTTTGTTGGAAGATCGAACAGGGAAAAAGTTTATATAGAGATTTCTGCTCAACCTTTGAAAAATATCAGTTCGTTGTTATGTTTCTAGCCTCCGTATATCCGGTCCAAGATTTTATGTCGTTGGCGATTGTTCGCAGGACTTTGTCCAACGCCGCTTCATCGAAAATATTATCCTTCACGTATTGATCGGTATTTTCTGTCGCGCAGTTGTTCAGATATGAATAATCAAAATATGCCATAGATTTTGTGTTTTTATTCAGATAGTTATCTTGTTTGTGGAATTTTATCAGATAGATTCTTAAGTTTTCTCCCCATTTCTCTTTCAGTTTTTGGCAAGAATCTTGAGTGACTTTCTTGCCTAGTTCGGACATATCATAAATCGTTAAATGCTTCATTGTTTCTATATGGTTATTTACTATGTTCATCAGTTCTTTCGATTCGAACCAATCCGGCTTATTTACCGATAATATTAAAACTTTTTTGCGATTTTTTTCGGCACTGGACGGTATGCTTAGCCTTCCGTATGTCGCATTGACTCCCACGGAATCACCCTTTGTATCTATTGCAGATCGCCCTTCCTGCGCATTCCATTCCTGTAACAAGTTGTCGGATAACATTATTGAAACAAAAATGAGATTTGAAAGATTTTTCTCGTCTCTGTACGGATAAAACGCTCCCAGCATTCCGTATATAAATTTTACGTCGGAACATAGGGGTAATACGTAATAAGGATTTATGGTGTCTACGCCGTAATTTTTATAATATTCCATCGGTAAGTTTGAAGCAGGTGCTTGCTGTTGATAAGGAAATAGATCATTCAATGAATTAATATTTGGTAGGCTTGCTGAATAATACTGCAGAAATGCATCCGATCCTTGCGTTTTTTCTGTTTCGTCCGATTTTTCTATAGAACTTCCTCCGTATGGAATAACTCCCACGTTTACTCCGCGCGTATAGAAAAAATTATCTTTCAAAAATTTTTGGTAGGCTCGAGTTATCTGATATATAGGCGTTGACTTCACTTTGTCAGTCAATATCATTAACGCAGAATTTCCAGATTTCATATTCTCTTCATCGAAAAAACAAGCTTCCGTATTTGTCGGCACCGTGAGTATTATGTCTACATTGCATTCAGCAGGGATCGCATACCCGATATCTTTGTCAGTCGTTACCTTAATTTTGTCTTGTTCGCATTCTATCTGTACTGCGGGATCATTAGGATTTTCTCTTATCTCATATGTCTTTGTTCGAGTTCCTAATATATTTTCTTCTGATCGGTTTCCTTCTTCTGTCTGCAACTCATAATGTGCCCAGCCGAATCCCCACTGTAATTCAGTTTCTTCTCGCAAAAAGGGATAATCTTCGAATACATCTTCTTCAGGCAGCAAAACAGATTGATCTTTTTTTAGCAGAAAATCATGTATGTTGTTGTAATTATGCTGGGCTGCCCAAACATCGTAACTTCCGGAATATTGAATATAATTATGCTCAATTCTTTTTAGCGTTATCTGTTTATATGCGACTTGTTTGGTCGTGGCCTCTGCAATTGTTTTGTCATAACTGTCTGCTGTTTTAACTATTCTCATTGGATCAAATGTACCACCTCTCTTTACGGTTTCTTTTGTTATGTCTATTTGTGGAATAGCTTTATTCAAGAGGGTTTCGACATAAGTTGGTGATCCGTTGTATATTCCGTCAGCTATTCTTAGCATACTTTCTTTTTGCTGTTTGTAAGTCAGGGCAGGATTCCATTTCTCTGCAACCTTTAACGCGGCTTCTTGAGCGCACTGCTTTCCCTCCTTGGTGTCTTTTTTTTGTGAATCATTTTTTGAAATTTTCGGTTTGGTCATTTTTTCTTGTATATCATTCTTTGTTTTGTAAGTTTTTTCTTGAATCTTATCTTCACTTGTTTTTTGGGAATTATTTTTCAAAAATTCTGTTTCGGATGCTTTACGATCGAACAATGTCTGAGTATCTAACAAATATTTTATTCCGATCAATAAGAGTGGTATAAGAGTTACCATCAATATTAGAATATATCCAGATCTTGGCCTTTTTATCATTTTCGTAAATCTCTTTTTTCTCATTCTCTCAGATATTTGTAAATTTTTGGTTAGTGAAACAAGAATTTCTCAATAAAAGTCTATTTTGCATTGGCAAGTTAATTCTTTTTTAAGATTGTTGTTGTATACTGTGAGTGTTTAGTGAAGGAAATAGCTTCTTTATCAGAGGTTGCTTAAGTTAGTTGATTTTATTGAAGGGAGAGAATAATGAGTGAAGCAGGTGGATTTATGTTTGCATTTTTAATTTTTTTACTTTTAGTTTTTATTTTTAATGGTTTTTTTATTGTGCAGCAGCAAAGTTGTGCGATTATTGAACGGCTTGGAAAATTCCACCGTATAGCACATTCGGGATTGCATTTTAAGATTCCGCTGATTGACAGTATATTTACTCGTCTTTCTTTGAGAATCAGCCAGTTGAATGTTTCGGTGGAGACAAAAACTCAGGACAACGTTTTCGTGAATTTGGTTGTTGCGGTTCAGTACAGAGTGCTTCCGGAAAAAGTTTACGAGGCGTGTTATATGTTGCAGGATCCAGAGCATCAGATTCGAGCTTTCGTGTTCGATTTAGTTAGGGCTCAAGTTCCGAAGTTGGTTTTGGACGACGTTTTCTCCAAGAAAGACGATATCGCGATTGCCGTAAAGACAGAGCTTGAAGAGCAAATGGCGGAATTCGGTTACGGAATCATCAAAGCGCTGGTTACCGATGTGAATCCGGACGCGAACGTAAAAGCCGCGATGAACGAAATTAATACAGCGCAAAGATTAAGGGTTGCGGCGACCGAAAAAGGTGAAGCCGAAAAAATTATCAAGATTAAGCAGGCCGAGGCGGAAGCGGAATCCAGCATTTTGCATGGAAAAGGTATTGCCGGACAGCGTCAGGCGATCATCGAAGGAATGGGGCAGTCGGTCGAGGAATTCGTCAAGCAGATTCCCGGAACTAACGCGTCTCATGTTATGGATATGGTCCTGATGATTCAGTACATCGACACCTTGAAGGAAATCGGCGGAAATTCGAAGTCTAACGTCGTGTTTGTGCCTCATACTCCGGGAAACATGAAGGACTTGGCGACGCAAATCCAAGAAACAATTTTCGCTGCGCAGAAGTTGGATGAAAATCATAAGAAGCATTAACGCTTCTAACGAATTAAAGGCGGCAGGTAAGACGAGCAATTTTGAAGAGTTGCCTCGCTATGCCTGCTGAGGCCGTTCTCTATTTCCAAATCAATGAAGTACTTAAATTTCAATAATATTGTTCGAAATCTTTAACGATTTTGAGCTTTTTTGTAATTTTCTAGATTGATTTTGGTTATGTAACCTTGTATTTTGGTTATAAAATAAATAGGAGAAATGTTATGGCATTATCCAACAACGATAAGCAGATTAGGTTTCGCAAAAAGGAGGAGTTAAAGAAAAAAGCGAATCTTATCTTGCGAGATTGGCAATGGAGAGGCTGGAATCATTTGGGTTCGAGGAGTATAGAGGATATAAAGAAGACTCTAGATGAACTTGTTGATTTGAAACCAAATTGGACTGAAGAGGATTATATTAGCGCATTAAAAGCTTTGGATGCTTTTCAACTTGAACTGTATGATAATCCTCATTCTCTCGAAAATGATGTCTATAGAGCTCGCGATAGTATTGAGAATTTGAGAACAACAAACGATCCGAGAAGATTATTTGCTGAACAAAAAAAGGCTGTACAAAATATGAAAAATTTATCTGCACATATAATTTCGGCGTTAAATCTTGCGGAGGGGACTTCTTCCGATAATGCGGCAGCAATCAAAGAAGTGTTTAGGTTTGTCGGACACTCTTTAATAAAAGAATCAAAGATCCCAAGATCTCAAGCTACAGCGATATGTTTGGCGATTCTCGGACCTCAATATGAAAAGCCTGAGTGGTTGTTTGATGAATTGGGAGAACTTTTAGTTAATCAAGTGGGAATTGAGGATGTTAATAAGCTTATATCAAGGCTTAAATTAAAAATAGAACAATATCAAAAGGAGTGGAATTTATGAAATACGCAAATCTGAATAATGAAAGAATAGAACCTCAAAAAGAAATCAGTGATGCGGTTTGTCCCGTTTGCGGAGAGATAGTTATACCTAAATGTGGAAAAATAAGAATGCATCATTGGGCGCACAAAACCAAACAAAATTGTGACCCGTGGTGGGAAAGCGAAACAGAATGGCATAGAAGATGGAAAGATTGTTTCCCGAAAGAGTGTCAAGAAATAGTTATGTACGACAATGAAACAGGAGAGAAGCATGTTGCGGACGTGAAAACGAAAACGGGATTTGTAATTGAGTTTCAGCATTCGGCAATGAAGCGAGAAGAACAGGTTTCGAGGGAAAATTTTTATAGAAATATGGTTTGGGTCGTTGATGCAAGAGAATATTATGAAACATTCAAAGAACACATCGATGTGTTAAAAAAAAGTGAAAATCATAAAAGATATTTTTATTTCAGAGACTTCAACAGCTGTTTTCCACAAAGATGGTTGGAATCTTCCGTTCCTGTTATTTTTGATTTTGGGTTACACGATTGTTCCGAAGATGAGAACGACAAACAAAAAAAGTGGCTATACTGTATATTTCCTGAAAAATTTGAATATTGTGGTACGGTGTGTTGCTGTATATATATCACCAAAGAAGATTTCATTAAGAGGGTTTCGAACAATAGATCCTTTTTTCGTAATTCGATGCTTCCTGAGTTGGAACAAAAAAGACTTGAAAGAATAAAAGCTATTCAAGAGGAAGAACGGAAAAGGGAGGAGGAATATAGAAAAAGAAGAGAAGCTGCATTTCGAAAAAAGTATCCAAAACAAGAAAAATGGAGAAAAGCAATATTTGAATTAAGAGACAATATTGAGCAGGGAGTGTTTAATCCAGTTAAATTATATGTTTCAAATAAAGGGGAACTTATAGGATATGATAAGAGAACTTATAATGAAGGAAAGTGTATGATAATAAGTGTAAACTCATGTCCGGCAAAATATAAAGACAGGGAATATACGAAAAATCAAGCGTTGTTGTTGATAGAACAAGACGACCGAATGATCTTTGCGACAGCTAATTTAGCAACATATATCATCAATACTGATATCTATTGCAATAATCTCTCCTTTTCGTGTGATCGTTATTGGAATTCTCGTATCCGAAATATTAAAATTAAGCCATATTATAAAAAGTTCCAATTATCTTTTGAGAATGAGGAGTCTTTGTGGATAACAAGGGGAATAAAAGAAAGTTTGGAATACATCAATAACAAATTTTCGAATAATGATAGTTGTAACATTTCCAGTTGACACCAAAACCTCTATTTTGTATAAATACATACGCTTAATTAAAAAGAGGTTTTGAAATGGCTAGGGTATGTCCATTGACGGGTAAAAAGGTTTTGTACGGTAACAGAGTTAGCCATGCGAATAACAAGACTCGGCACAGATTTATGCCGAATTTGCAGAATGTTTCTTTCCTGAGTGAGGCTTTGGGAATTAGAGTTAGGGTTAGGTTGTCGACTCACGCAGTTCGTTCCATTGAGAAGAACGGCGGTATTGACAATTATTTGAGAAATACTTGCGATTGCTTGCTTTCATCTCGTTTCCGTAAGATGAAGAAGATGTTGGAAAGCAAAGCAGCATAATAGTTATCTTTCTTCGTTTTTTTAACGCGCTCGAGAGGGCGCGTTTTTGTATTTTGAGATCAGTTCCCGAGTGCCGCTGATTTCATTAAGCATTATTCTTTCATGAGCGTGACAGTGTATCCATTGTCAGTCCAGAAGATAAAAATCCGTTTTGTCAAAAAAACTTGCAAAATAATTTTTTATATGATATACGTGAAACTCACTTAGTGTTTTTTGTCGTTTTTGTATCAAAAAATTTGAGAAGTTGTTTTCGCATAATGCGAGGGCATGCACGTTGTCCGAGTAGGATAGAGATGGGCAAGAAACAATTAAAAATTTTTTGAATAAATATTGGGAAATTGGAAAAGACGTTATTTGGATATTGGAAACATTTATGAAAGGGCAGAATTATGAAAAAAGTATTATATTTGGCAAATTTAGCGGTCGTGACGGCGAGTGTGTGGGGGATGCCGTTTGATAATAGCGGAACTCAACGCCAGAATAATAATCAAATTCAAATGAACGAGCTCTCTGATGAACTGAAGGCAAGACATAAAGAATTACGAGAAGTAATCAATAAAAAAAATCCAGAGATTGCGGAATTGATCAGACAAGAGCATGGTGGTGACTTGATAGAAAAGATGAAGAAAGGTTGGAATCTTTGCGAAGGTATTAAGCAAAAAAGATATGATTTAATAAGAGGATCAGTGAAAGATCTCTCAAAGAAAGATTGTGCTCTAATCATCAACTATTTGAACGGAAAAGTCATATTTGATGCGATAGAATTAGGCGACAGCGATATATTTAGGTATCTAATAAAACTAGGAGCAGACTTTAACATACAAGATGGAGATGGAAATACTCTTATGATGATAGCCGATAAGAAGCAAAAGCCGGAAATTGTAGATATTTTATATAGTGAGATGCAGAAACGAAAAGAGGAAATTAATAAAGAAATACGACAACTACAACAACAAATACAGCGGAATGAAAAAGAAAAACAAAAATGTGAAAGAAACTTAAAAAAAGAAAGTCGAATATGGGAACAAGGAAAAGGAAAATTTATACAACAGGCTTCGCAAAAATTTTCAAATGGGGTGAACGATGCCCTCATTGAGGGTTTTTTTGAAAGTATAGAAAAAAATGATATTGATAAAGCGATATTTCATTACAGTTGCATAGTGCAATTACCTTATGTAACTGTTGATCCTGAAAAATTGAGAAATAAAGAAGGAGATACTCCAGTTGCTGTATGTATAAAATATGGAAATATAGGGATATTGGAGTGGTTGATAAAGGAAGAAGCGAATTTAAATAATATAAATAGACTCGGGAATTCCGCTTTAATATTGGCGATGACCAAAGGAAAAGAGGATATAGTGAAATTATTACTGTCGTATTTTTCCGAAGATGAAAGAACGAATGCAATGTTTTTTGCAATTGAAAACAGACTTTGGAATATGGCGGAGATAGCTCTGAATAGTGGAGTCGATGTTACAAAAAAGAATGGGAGTATTCCTCCTCTGATATCGGCTCTAAAAACCATTGAAAGAGACAAAGAAAAAAGAGTGCAGCAATTGGCGTTTGTTAAAAAATTGATAAATACAGAGGGTGTTAAGTATGATGCAGAAGATGAAAATGGATTTAAGGCGATATCTTATGCTGTATATAATAAATGTTGGGAAATAACAGAGTTGTTGAGAAACAACAGTGTTAAGACTTCCTTTAAATTGATTGGAGAAATTGAAGATTATGATTGGGATCAAATCGTTCAGTTAAATCTCAAACCGTATAAAGAAAAGATTGGACAAAACGAAAAGAAGATAAAGCCTGACCAAAAAACCAATCAACAGCAAAAGTCGTATGAGCTGTGGTATGCGAATACGGGTTTTAAAGATTATAAAAATAATAAGCTTGATGGAAGGGTAACAAATGGAATCGATGAAGTGATAAAATATCTAGCGACTGATCCATTGGGGATAGCAAATGAATCGTTAACGGGAAAATGTTGGGTGGCTAAATTTGTTGATGAAAGAGGCAAAGATCATGGTTACGTCAGAATTTACTCTACAAAATCCGGGAAATCTAATAACAAAGGACGAGTCGCGTATGTCGTAATTGAAGATTTGAAGAGGGTTTTAATTGTAGAAGCAAGCGGGGAACATTACAACTTTATGAAAAAATATAAGAGTCTTAGAGACATTTTTAATGAATGTAAATTCAAGCCTTGGACTCCAGAAATGGAGAATTTTGAGGAAGAAAATAGTCAATATTCTCTGTCAATAGAGAAGACTGCAGTTGAGGAAACTTCAGAATCAAATGAAGAAAGCTATCAATCAGAGGATAAGACGGAAGTTGTATCTGATGAAATGTTGCCTTTATTAGGGGAATCAGAAATAGTTGAGGTAAATGGTCGGAATAAGAGATCTAGTATATCAATAGGTATGCTTCCTTATTTCAATCCTGAAGAGCGCGATTTTGATAATATCGGCAGAAGATGGAGTATATCGAACGATACATTATCTTTTCTCGAAAATAATATTAAGTAGGTTACGTGAATTAGAATTTCTTTATCGAACAGCGCCCTTAGGGGCGTTTTGTTGAACAAATAAGGATAGAGAGAAGAAAAGTTAAAAAAAAGTAAAAAAATTGGTTGACGGGGGAGGGGTGAAAGTATATAAATTGAGACACGATCATTGAACGAAGTAAAGAACAGAAACGAGAGGATATATAGGCGGCGTAATTTTGGTAGTCGCATATATATTTGACTTGCGTCAGATAGATATGAGGCAGGAGGCCTTTTGGGGACAAAAGGTTTAACTTGAGAGTTTGATCCTGGCTCAGAACGAACGCTGGCGGCACGCTTAACACATGCAAGTCGGACGGAGTGTAAGGGCTTGCTCTTACACTTAGTGGCGGACGGGTGAGTAACACGTGGGAACATATCCTGTAGTGGTGGATAGCTCCGGGAAACTGGAGGTAATACAGCATAAGCTCGAGAGAGGAAAGAGAGATCGCTATAGGGGTGGCCCGCGGCTGATTAGGTAGTTGGTGGGGTAAAGGCCTACCAAGCCGAGGATCAGTAGCTGGTCTGAGAGGATGGACAGCCACACTGAAACTGAGATACGGTTCAGACTCCTACGGGAGGCAGCAGTGGGGAATATTGGACAATGGGGGCAACCCTGATCCAGCGATGCCGCGTGAGTGAAGAAGGTCTTAGGATTGTAAAGCTCTTTTGACAGGGAAGATGATGACGGTACCTGTAGAATAAGCACCGGCTAACTCTGTGCCAGCAGCCGCGGTAATACAGAGGGTGCAAGCGTTGTTCGGAATTACTGGGCGTAAAGGGCGTGTAGGCGGTTAAATAAGTCAGATGTTAAAGACCCGGGCTTAACCCGGGGGCTGCGTTTGAAACTGTTAGACTAGAGAGCAGGAGGGGAGAATGGAATTTCCGGTGTAGAGGTAAAATTCGTAGATATCGGAAGGAACACCAGTGGCGAAGGCGATTCTCTGGACTGCAACTGACGCTGAGGCGCGAAAGCGTGGGGAGCAAACAGGATTAGATACCCTGGTAGTCCACGCTGTAAACGATGAGTGCTAGGTGCGGGTTTTACGGAATCCGTGCCGCCGCAAACGCAATAAGCACTCCGCCTGGGGAGTACGGTCGCAAGATTAAAACTCAAAGGAATTGACGGGGACCCGCACAAGCGGTGGAGCATGTGGTTTAATTCGAAGCAACGCGAAGAACCTTACCCGCTTTTGACATAGGGATCGAGAGGTTAAGAGATTAATTTCATCGGTTAGGCCGGATCCCATACAGGTGCTGCATGGCTGTCGTCAGCTCGTGTCGTGAGACGTTGGGTTAAGTCCCGCAACGAGCGCAACCCCTATACATAATTGCCATCATTAAGTTGGGCACTTTATGTAAACTGCCACTGATAAAGTGGAGGAAGGTGGGGATGACGTCAAGTCCTCATGGCCCTTATGGGCGGGGCAACACACGTGCTACAATGGTGGTGACAGAGAGAAGCGAAGGGGCGACCCGGAGCAAACCTCGAAAAGCCATCTCAGTTCGGATTGCACTCTGCAACTCGAGTGCATGAAGTTGGAATCGCTAGTAATCGCGGATCAGCATGCCGCGGTGAATACGTTCTCGGGTCTTGTACACACCGCCCGTCACACCATGGGAGTTGATTTTACCTTAAGCCGGTGAGCTAACTCGCAAGAGAGGCAGCCGATCACGGTGGGGTCGATGACTGGGGTGAAGTCGTAACAAGGTAGCTGTAGGAGAACCTGCGGCTGGATCACCTCCTTTCAAGGAAGAAGAGGTTGGAATAGACCTCGGGAACGCCGCCTATATATCCTTTCAAAAATGGAGCAATCGGGAACGATTGAGCCTTTGAACTGGGGCTGATAGCTCAGTTGGTTAGAGCACACGCTTGATAAGCGTGGGGTCGGAGGTTCAAGTCCTCCTCGGCCCACCAAATTAGGTGAGAAAGAGGGGGTGTAGCTCAGATGGTAGAGCACCTGCTTTGCAAGCAGGGGGTCGTCGGTTCGATTCCGTTCACCTCCACCAGATTTTCTGATTTTGGAGAGTTTGGAGTGATAGGATAAGAAGAGTTCATTGAAAAAGTAAAGAAGAAAAATGATTTGACAAACCAGGGTAAATTGATAGAAATGTCAATTTATTAAAAAAGAATCAACAAGCTGAATTAAGACGTAAAGAAGTTTACGTCTGATTGTTGTAAGGTATCAAGCGCTAAAAAGGGCGCCTGGTGAATGCCTTGGCACTGAGAGGCGAAGAAGGACGTGGCAGCCTGCGAAAAGCTGCGGGGAGCTGGCAACAAGCATTGATCCGCGGATATCCGAATGGGGGAACCCACGCAGTAATGCGTATCATTAACTGAATACATAGGTTAATGAAGCGAACCCGGGGAACTGAAACATCTAAGTACCCGGAGGAAAGGACATCAAAAGAGACTCCGTGAGTAGTGGTGAGCGAAAGCGGAATAGGCCAATGACGAATAACACGTAACTCAAAGGATCTGGGAAGGTCCGCCGAAGAGGGTGATAGCCCCGTAGAGGTAGGAGTGTTAGGAGTATACGAGTAGGGCGGGACACGAGAAATCCTGTCTGAACATGGGAGGACCATCTTCCAAGCCTAAGTACTACTCAGTGACCGATAGCGAACAAGTACCGTGAGGGAAAGGTGAAAAGAACCCCGAAGGGGGAGTGAAATAGATCTGAAACCGGGCGCTTACAAACAGTCGGAGCTCGATCCGCAAGGGTTAAAGAGTGACGGCGTACCTTTTGCATAATGGGTCAGCGAGTTATTGTGTGCAGCGAGCTTAAGCCGATAGGTGGAGGCGAAGCGAAAGCGAGTCTGAATAGGGCGAATTAGTTGTACATAATAGACCCGAAACCGGGTGATCTAGTCATGGGCAGGTTGAAGGTGAGGTGAAACTTACTGGAGGACCGAACCCACTTCTGTTGCAATAGGAGGGGATGACCTGTGATTAGGGGTGAAAGGCCAATCAAACCCGGAGATAGCTGGTTCTCCGCGAAAACTATTTAGGTAGTGCGTCATGAGTGACTGCCGGGGGTAGAGCACTGAATAGACTAGGGGGAAGCGATTCCTACCGAATCTAATCAAACTCCGAATACCGGCAAGTTTAATCATGGCAGACAGACCATGGGTGCTAAGGTCTATGGTCGAGAGGGAAAGAGCCCTGATCGTCGTCTAAGGTCCCGAAGTTATAGCTAAGTGGGAAAGGATGTGGAACGGCCAAGACAGCCAGGAGGTTGGCTTAGAAGCAGCCATCCTTTAAAGAAAGCGTAACAGCTCACTGGTCTAGTATAAGCTGTTCTGCGCCGAAGATGTAACGGGTCTAAAGCTATACACCGAAGACACGGATTCATAGGGAGTGGAATCTCTATGAGTGGTAGCGGAGCGTTCTGTAAGCCTGCGAAGGTGGTCCCGTGAGGGGCGCTGGAGGTATCAGAAGTGAGAATGCTGACATAAGTAACAGAAAGAGAGGTGGAAGGCCTCTCCGCCGAAAATCCAAGGTTTCCTACGCAATGATAATCAACGTAGGGTTAGTCGGCCCCTAAGGCGAGGGCGAAAGCCGTAGTCGATGGGAACATGGTTAATATTCCAAGACCTGCTTGAAGTGACGAAGGACGAAAGTTATTGAGGTTGTAACGGATGACCGAGGTAGCGAAGTACTTCCGGGAAATAGCTCAAGCGAAAAGACCGTACCGTAAACCGACACAGGTGGGTGAGTAGAGAATACTAAGGCGTTTGAAACAACGATGTTGAAGGAACTCGGCAAAATGCTCTTGTAACTTCGGAAGAAGAGAGACCACACATCGGGCAACCGGAGTGTGGTGGCACAAGCCAGGGGGTGGCGACTGTTTAGCAAAAACACAGGACTCTGCGAATTCGAGAGAAGATGTATAGGGTCTGACGCCTGCCCGGTGCTGGAAGGTTAAGAGGAGGAGTGAGAGCTCCGAATTGAAGCCCCAGTAAACGGCGGCCGTAACTATAACGGTCCTAAGGTAGCGAAATTCCTTGTCGGGTAAGTTCCGACCCGCACGAAAGGCGTAACGACTTCCCCGCTGTCTCCAACATCGATTCAGTGAAATTGAATTCCGCGTGAAAATGCGCGGTACCCGCGGTTAGACGGAAAGACCCCGTGCACCTTCACTACAACTTTACAGTGGTATTAGGAGTTTAATGTGTAGGATAGGTGGGAGTCGATGAAGCACGGACGCCAGTTTGTGTGGAGACGCCCTTGAAATACCACCCTTTGAACTTTTGATATCTAACTGAGGTCAGTGAAACCTGATCCAGGACCCTGTATGGTGGGTAGTTTGACTGGGGCGGTCGCCTCCGAAAGAGTAACGGAGGCGTGCGAAGGTGAGCTCAGGCCGGTCGGAAATCGGCTGATGAGTGCAATGGCAAAAGCTCGCCTGACTGTGAGACAGACAAGTCGAACAGATACGAAAGTAGGTCATAGTGATCCGGTGGTCCCGAATGGAAGGGCCATCGCTCAACGGATAAAAGGTACGCCGGGGATAACAGGCTTATCTCCCCCAAGAGTTCACATCGACGGGGAGGTTTGGCACCTCGATGTCGGCTCATCACATCCTGGGGCTGAAGCAGGTCCCAGCTGGGTTCAGAACGTCGCGAGACAGTTTGGTCCCTATCTGCCGTGGGTGTCGGAGAATTGAGAGGAGCTGCTCTTAGTACGAGAGGACCGGAGCGGACGAGTCACTAGTGTATCGGTCGTGACGCCAGTTGCGAAGCCGAGTAGCCATAACCCGGAAGAGATAACCGCTGAAAGCATCTAAGCGGGAAACTCGCCTCGAAACAAGTTCTCCCAATCAGGGCCGTGGAAGACGACCACGTAGATAGGTCGGAAGTGGAAGTGCGGTAACGTATGAAGCTAACCGATACTAATAGCCCGATCGGCTTGATACTCAACAATCAGTCGTAAGCTTCTTGAAGCTTGATGATCAAAAAAAAGACCTGAGTGGTTTGAAAATCAAACTGGTTTTGTTTGGCTTGGTGGTCATGGCGAGGAAAAAAACGCTCCATCCCATCCCGAACTGGAAAGCGAAAGTCCTCAGCGGTGATGATACTATGTCTTAAGACATGGGAAAGTAACACACTGCCAAGCTTAATAAAATCAGTTCAGTTTTTTCTTCATTATATCTTACTCCATTTTGCCCCCTTCCCATTAAGAAGGGGGTGTTTGGTTTTGGATAA